>JADHMR010000087.1 GCA_016779945.1 Bacteroidia bacterium
ACTTTTATAATATTGTTTGTGTTAGATATTTAAAATTCTACATTTGCAGCCGCGAAAGCGGAAATGATTCCTTAGCTCAGCTGGTAGAGCATTACACTTTTAATGTAGTGGTCCTGGGTTCGAGTCCCAGAGGGATCACAAAATGAGCCTTTCCACCTCGGAGAGGCTTTTTTGTTTCCACAAATTGCACTCGTAGTTCAACTGGATAGAATATCGGATTTCGGCTCCGAGGGTTAGGGGTTCGAATCCTCTCGAGTGCACCACTAAACAAAGCATACTCAACAGGTTGTTGAGTATGCTTTGTTTTTATAGGACTTTTGCAAAAATCTCGAATCTTCTCACAAAAACTCACTTTTCAATATTCAATTTTTTTATTTATTCATTCCTTGTATTTTTACCAAATGTCAAAACAATTTCCCTGGTATAAAAGCTACCCTGAATTTGTACCACAAACAGTAGATGAAAATAAATATAAATCCCTCGCACAAGTATTTGAAGATGTAGTCGAAAAATACGGCGATAAAGTGGCTTTCCAGAATATGGATGTCACTTTAACTTATAACCAACTTAAAGCTGAAGTAGATGCTTTTGCTTATTTTCTTCAGAATAAAACAAATCTTGAAGTAGGTGACCGAGTAGCTATTCAGATGCCAAATTTACTACAGTTCCCAGTTGCTATGTTTGCTATTATTAAGTGTGGTTTCGTTGCTGTAAATACAAACCCTTTGTATACTCCCGATGAAATGAGACATCAATATAAAGATAGTGGTGCCAAAGCATTAGTTATTCTTGAAAACTTTGCGAGTAATTATCAGTCTATTCAGAATGATACAGATATCGAAACGGTTATAGTCACGCGAATTGGCGATATGCTTGGTGGTCTCAAAGGAACCATCGTAAATACGGTTGTAAAACATGTTAAAAAAATGGTGCCAGCCTATGATCTACCAAATGCTATATCATTTAAATCAGTATTGAAAGACAACAGTGGGAAATCTCCAAATGAAGTAAATATTACCCACAAAGAGATGGCTTTTCTTCAATATACTGGTGGTACTACCGGAGTATCTAAAGGTGCAATACTAACCCATGGAAATATTTGTAGCCAATTATCTCAAGTAGATGGATGGCTGACTGGATTATTTAAAGATGGAGAGGCGGTTGTAATAACTGCTCTGCCATTGTATCATATTTTTGCGTTGACGGCTAATTGTTTGGCATTTTTTAATTATGGTTCTCGTAATGTATTGATTACAAATCCGAGAGATATGAAAGCATTTTTGAAAGATTTGAAAAAGAATCCGTTCTCTCTTATAACTGGCGTAAATACGTTGTTTAATGGACTATTAAATCAACCAACATTTAAAGACATTGATTTTTCTAATTTGAAAATTTCATTAGGTGGAGGAATGGCTGTTCAAGATGCAGTAGCTATAAAATGGCAAGAGGTAACGGGTTCTCCATTACTTGAGGCTTACGGTCTGTCTGAAACATCTCCAGCTGCTACAATCAATCCAACTGATGGCTCACACCGAATGGGTTCAATTGGATTACCAATACCAAATACTGAAATTCGAATTTTTGATGAAGATAAAAAGGAAGTCGCTTATGGTGAACGTGGAGAAATAGGCATCAAAGGCCCTCAAGTCATGGCAGGATATTGGAACAGACCAGATGCTACCAAAGAAGTAATGCATGGTGATTACTTTTTAACGGGTGATATTGGTATTATGGACGAAGATGGGTTCTTTAAAATCGTTGATCGTAAAAAAGAAATGGTTTGTGTGTCTGGATTTAACGTGTATCCAAGCGAGGTAGAGGCAGTTATATCAAGTCATCCAAAAGTCCTAGAAGTAGGGGTTAGGAGTGAGCCACATCCAAAAACAACCGAGTGCGTAATGGCTTTTATTGTCAAAAAAGACGATAGTTTGACAGAGGATGAAATTAAAGATTTTTGCAAGGACAAATTAACAAACTACAAGCACCCAAAAATGATTGTATTTAGAGATGAATTGCCCAAATCTAATGTAGGGAAAATACTTAGAAGAAAGTTAATTTAGCCTATTGGTTTCCTAGGATAATAGGAAGACCGTTTTTACCGCTACCAACCACAATAACTTTACTATTTTGTGATTTAGATAATTCCAAAGTTGCTTCAATTCCTTTTTCTTTAAGAATTTTATCAGTAAGGGAAGCACTCAAAATTTTATTTGCAACAGCTTTACCCTCAGCATCAATTTTTTGGCGTTCAGCTTCTTTTTTAGCTTTTACAAGTCTAAATTCATATTCCAGGGCTTCTTGTTCTTGTCTAAGTTTACGCTCAATAGCATCCTTAATAGTAGTTGGAAGGGTAACATCTCTTACGAGTATTTCATTCAGTTGAATATATTGTTTTGAAACTATTTTTTTAGTTTCCTCAAAAATTTCATTTTGGATAGCATCTCTTTTGCTACTGTAGAGTTGTTCGGGAGTATATCTGCCCACTACACTTCTAGCTGCTGATCTTATGGTAGGTAACAAAACTCTATCTACATAATTCTCACCTTTTTCTTGATGAAGTTTACCAAGATTTTCGTAATCTGGTTGAAACCAAGCTGATGCATCTAATTTAATTTCAAGACCATTACTAGACAATACAGACATCTTTTCAAAAATCTCTTGCTGTCTTACTTCATAAACAATCATTTTATTCCATGGAGCTACAATATGAAATCCTTCACCATAGGTCTTATCAGTAACAACACCGTTTCCAAACGTTTTATATAGAACTCCTGCTTGTCCAGAACGAATTGTAGTAGCAGATTTTGTTAAAATTATAAAAATGAAAAATAGGCCAATAATCCATCCAAGTTTTAATTTTGGGAAGCTAGGAAAAAGTTTTTTGTTGTTCATGTTAATGATTTTTTATTAATGTGTGCAAAGCTAGTCAATTGAAAATGAACTCTCTTGCTTATTCTACGAAAGTAATTGATCTATCGATTGTTTTACCTCAGAAGTGGTAATCGAAAATATGGTACTATTTTCAATAGTTTGGTTTTTGTGTCCATTTGCCAGAAAATAATGATGTACTATTGACTTGTCATTTTTTGGGTAGAAAACATTTTTAACTCCTGGACCAAAAAGAGCAATATTTGGCGTGTTTTGTGCAGCAGCAATATGTAGCGGTCCACTTTCATTGCCTATGAATAGTGATGCTTTCGAGCATAAAGCTGCATATTCGATTAAATCAAAAGTTCCAACCACATTGCGATTATTTTTGTCTTGAACACCACTTAGGCATTGGTCATTAAGCTCTCTATCGTCTTCACCACCAACAAGCATACAAGACATAGAGTATCGCTCATTAATGTATTTGATAATTTCTTGAAATCGATCAATTGGCCATCTACGTGCCTTATCTCTTGCACCAGCATGAATAATAACAAATTCGTTCAAGCCTTCTTGTTCTATGAATTTATCAACTTTTATAGTCTCCTTAGGAGAGAGATGAATGGCATTGGATGTGGGCATTTTTTCATCAATTAGAGGACTAATTACCTCCAGATTAGTATCAATTTCATTTTTTTGACCACCTAATAATTTATTTTTAAATCGGATGCTTCCTCGATCTAATCTATAATACGGTCTTGAAGATAAAGCATACCTGAGTGTTTGTTCATTACCTCTTAAATCTAATATTAAATCATATTTACGTGAATTAGAATCAAGATCATGAATACAATTAACATATTCTATATTTTTAAAAAAAATAGCATTGAATGGTTTGCAAAGAACAGTAATCTTAGCTTTTGGATATTTGTTGTGAATATTATAGAAAACGGGTAGGGCTGTAACCAAATCGCCAATTTCATCAAGTTTAATTACTAAAATTCGTTCAAAAGAGTAATTCTTATTGCCCAATAAATTAATATACTTAGTACATATAGATGAGAGGAAGTAAAGTAATTTTTCGTTCAAACCTACAATCTAAATAATGGGATATATAATTGGCCTACTGGGTGCGGCATCAGATATAAAATTAGAAATATTAAGCTTTACAAGGTATTCACCATCTTTAATATCGTTTGGTATATATGCAAATTCGGTTATGCTACAATTCGATCTTGGTAAATCTGGGTAATTCCAAAAGATATGGTGAGATGCGAGTTTACCCTCGTCCCATTCTGGATCAACAGAGGGAAGATCAATAATAAGATGTTCTATGCCCATTTGCACTATTTTTTCCATGTCTTTTGGTGCTATGAAAGGTGTTTTTTTTCCTGAGTATTTTAAATTTAATTTATTATCTGAATTTGGTAATGATCTAATTATTAATGATTTAAATTTATTTTTTAAACTAAAATCTAGGTTATTGAAATTTAATATTAATTGACCATCTTGTTCAACAGAATCTGCAGTAAATAGTAGGGCTGTATAGAAATGATCATCAATAAAATCATTAACAAAATGCTCTTCCAAACTTATATGCCCAAAACATTCAGTATGTGTTCCGTTTCCATGGGGGGTGAATGTAATAGTTTCAAGATTGCAAGAACCACCTTTATTTTTACTCCCTACAAAACCATTTTTTTGGTAGACTTTGTATTCAGCAGAGTCGATGTCAAAACTACTTACTCCAGATCCTCTTTGGATGGGTATCCCAATTTCAATGCCTTGAGATAAATCAACAGATTTGACAGGATTAGTGCCCTTAAACTCATAAATCACAGAGCAAAAATACTTTTTTGTCTGATTTTTAGTTATGAAATTTTAACTTCGAGTATCAGTTACTTCAATAATTCATATCGTTTGAAGAATATTTTAAAAATTCTTCTTTTGACATTTGCTTTTTCAATAGGTTTCTTTTCGTTATGGTATACCAATGGATTAGTAAATAAACTAGAACTCAGAGAACGAGCAAAAATTGCTACTTGGGCTGACGCAACTCGTTTGATTGCTTCTCCAAATTTTGAGGGTGATGTGAATTTCCTTTTCAAAATCATAGAGGCAAATACTACGATTCCAGTAATTTTAACGGATGAAAATGGTTTAGTAAAAGGGAGCCGTAATCTTGATTCTTCTGGTTATAATGGCAACAATTTTATGCGAGATAAAATTAAAACCATGGAACTTGAAAATGATCCAATTGAAATTGAATACATTGTTGGTCAAAATATCAAAATCTATTACGAAAATTCTAAACTATTAAACCAGTTGAGGATATATCCCTACTTTCAATTAGGCATAATCGCTCTATTTCTGATGATAAGTTATTTTGCGTTTAGTTATAGTAGAAGGAGTGAGCAAAATAAAGTGTGGGCAGGTATGAGCAAGGAGACAGCTCATCAATTAGGCACGCCCATTTCATCTCTTATAGGTTGGGTGGACTATCTGAAAGAGGGAGGATATAATGTGCCACCAAAAATCATTGGCGAGATTAATCACGATCTGGAACGATTAAATTTAATTACAGAACGGTTTTCTAAAATTGGATCAGAACCATCATTATCGATTCATAGCCTGTATGAGGTATTAAATGAAAGCATTTCCTATATCAATTCAAGAACATCTGATAAAGTATCAATTTCTATTAAGGATTTGGAAATATTAAATAATATTCAAGTAGCTGTAAATAAACCTCTTTTTGCTTGGGTAATCGAAAACCTATGTAAAAATGCTGTTGATGCGATGAACGGGGAAGGAAAAATATGGTTTGAAGTATTTGAGAATGATTCTAATTTTCTTTTTATAGATGTTCATGATACAGGAAAAGGAATTTCAAGCAATAAACAAAAAACCATTTTTAAGCCTGGTTATACCACCAAAAAAAGAGGCTGGGGATTGGGGTTGTCCCTAGCAAAACGGATAATAGAAAATTATCATAAAGGAAAAATATATGTAAAGTCTTCTGATATTGGTGTTGGTACCATTTTTAGAATAGAATTACGAAAAATATAATTTATAGACATATAAGTATTGGTTATTTCATACCAACTAATTACGATGTAAATTTGCAATACAATAGAAAAAAAATTATGGCATTAGAATTTTCAGATTCAAACTTTGAACAAGAAGTATTAAAAAGTGAGACACCAGTTTTAGTTGATTTTTGGGCTGAGTGGTGTGGGCCATGCCGTATGATAGGACCAATCGTTGAAGAGATTGCAACTGAATACAATGGCAAGGCTAAAATTGGTAAAATGAATATTGATATGAATCAAAGTACTCCTATGAAATACGGAGTGCGTAGTATTCCAACTTTATTGGTATTCAAAAATGGTGAAGTAGTGGACAAAATTGTTGGGGCAGTTCCTAAAGCGTCAATTACAGACAAAATTGACAATCAATTAGCTTAATCGAAAGATAATTTTGTAATATTGAGCGATATGTGTCATTAAGACCATATCGCTTTTTTTATGCAAATTCGACCAGAAGATATTGTTCAAGCAGGAAGTCTTGATTTACTTGCTAAAAAAGCCGTTGAGGGCTTTATTACGGGCTACCATAAAAGTCCATTTCAAGGCTATTCAGTAGAATTTGCTGAACATAGACCTTACAATGTTGGCGAAAACACAAAAAATATTGATTGGAAACTTTTTGCACGTTCAGATAAACTGTACAATAAATATTTTGATGAAGAAACTAATTTAAGATGTTATTTTTTGGTAGATGTTTCATCAAGTATGCAGATAAAGCAGGATGGTTTATTAAACAAGCTACAATATGCAATTTTATTGTCGGCATCGTTCATGGAAATACTTAAAAAACAACGAGATGCTTCTTCTTTGTGCTTTTTCGATGAGGGTATCAAGGAGTATACAAAAGTGTCTTCCTCCAGCAGACATTACAGAGAGATGCTTCACAAGATGGAGTCCTATTTAAATTTCTCTTCCAACAAAAAGACTACAGATGTTAGCGATACGATACACCAAATTGCCAATCAAATTCATCGAAGGGGTTTAGTCATCCTTTTTACTGATTTTTTTGAAAAAGATCAATCGCTTGAACGACTATTTGACGCTATTCGTCATTTGAAACACCGTAAACATGAGGTAATTGTATTTCATGTTTTGCATAATGATTCAGAACTGAATTTCAATTTGGGTAATTCACCATTGAGGGTTGAGGATTCAGAGTCAGGTGAGATTATAAAGTTACTTCCTCATGAAGTAAAAAGTGCCTATCAAAAAAGGATAGCTGACTATAATGAAAAATTAGTATCAGAATTTAATCAAAATAAGATTGATTATGTGCCAGTGGATACCTCAAAATCTGTTGAAGAGATTATTTTACCTTTCTTAATGAAAAGAAAAAAAATGAGATAATTCTCAGTAATATCAATTGGTATATTTTACATTTTAATCACCATTTTAAACATCATTATAGTTTTTGTTTGATAAAATGAGGAAAGGATTATTTTTGCAGCCTCAATTTAAGGAAATACAACCTATTGAATTGGAGAAGTGGCAGAGTGGTCGAATGCACTGGTCTTGAAAACCAGCGTACTGAGAGGTACCGGGGGTTCGAATCCCTCCTTCTCCGCAAGCCCAGGGTACCAAAATGTACCAAAATGCTCAAAACCAACGTTTTGGGCATTTTTTTTGCCCAAACGGGTGTACCAAAATGCACCAAAATGTACCCACATTGGGTTGCTTTTTTGCAACTCCAAAAAAAGCAACCCAGCAATGTTACAAAATGGTACATAATGGTACTGATAGTCAGTGATTTACGAGTAGGTTTTTTCGTCTAAGTTTACCACCTTTGAAATGGAAATGGAGGGCTTAATTAACGTTAAGTCAGATGTACAACGAGAGATCAAGTTACTCGCTGGTGTTTATCATCAGCAGAACAAGACCAAAGAAGAACGGAGAGTGTCCTATCTTCTTGAAAATCAACATTAATGGGGACAAAACAAGGTTCCCAGTAAAGCGCCACATTAACCCCGAACAATGGGATACAGCCCGTGCTCGGATGAAAGGTCGCACCAAAGAGGCCGAGGTATTCAATAACTACCTTGACGCTATTAAGTTAAGAGCCAATAAGTTATATAATGAATTATTGGCAACGAGTGCGGAGGTAACATCCCAAATGCTGAAAGATGCGATTCTGGGAACTAATGAAGCCCGGCCTAAAACCATCATCAGCGTGTTTGATGACTATGTGGAACGCCTTCGTTCCCTGCTTGGTAAAGAAACCATGTACGCCAATTTCCAGAAGTACCGTACGACCCGGAATCACCTCCAGGCGTATTTGCAGAAAGCCTATCGGGTGAGCGATGTAAGTATTAAGCGAATTGACCACAGCATGATTGAAGGATTTGAGCATTTCTTGAAAACTGAAAAAGGATGTAGCTACAACACGTCCATCAAGTTCCTTCAAAATGTCAAGAAGATCACCAAGGACTGCATCAAGCGAGGTTGGCTCCAAAAAGATCCCTTTGCTAACAAATCCCTTTCACTAAAGGAAGTAAGCCGCCCGTATTTAAACGAAGAAGAGCTCAACCGCATCCTTGCCTTGGAATTGCAAATTGAACGCTTAGAACGCGTCCGGGACTACTTCCTGTTCGCTTGCTTCACCGGCCTTTCCTATGCTGATGTAAAGAAGTTTACCAGGAAGGAAATTGAAATCACCGATTCCGGTAAGTGGATCAAAACCCGCAGAAAGAAAACTGGTGGTGTCGTATACGTTCCAATCCTAGATGTGGCCTGGCAAATCATTCAGAAGTACAATCCCTATTTCGATCAGCTCATGCCGGAAGATCCTGTGCTCCCAATCATGAGCAACCAGAAGATGAACGGTTACCTGAAAGAAATAGCGGATCTAGCCAAAATCACCAAGCAGTTGAGTTACCACATCGCGAGGCATACGTTTGCGACGACTGTAACCATGCTCAATGGCGTGCCCATCGAAACGGTAAGTAAGATGCTTGGACATAAGAACATCACCTCCACACAGCATTATGCAAGGATTGTGGACAACAAGGTCAACAAGGACATGAAAGTCCTGGCTGAACAGCTGGACGGAAAGATGGTCGTAAACTGGAGTTAAGAACAATAAAGCCCGCAGGAGCAATACTTGCGGGCCATAAATACTATTATGGACGAAGAGAAATTTAGAATTAAAACCTATGGGTTTGGTGAGCTTGCCCAGCTCTACTTACCCGATGCTACACCAATGAGTGCGTCTAACCGATTACGTATATGGATCACCCGAAATAAGACCTTGATGGACAAGCTTCATAACTTAGGCTACGTTAAAAAAGCTCGCTTACTAACTCCTGAGATGGTTAAGGAAATTGTGGCTGTCATTGGGGAACCGTGATCCATTCCTCTAGCGGTTCTGCACTGCCGATAGGTGGCTATGATTTCATATACATTGTTGGCAACTGACTTTTCCTTAATTTCTAAATTAAAAACATTAATTCTAAACTTGGTAACTGTTTAAGCTAATCCAAAGTAAAACGAGAGTATCCCTAGTGT
>JADHMR010000088.1 GCA_016779945.1 Bacteroidia bacterium
ACTCAGCAAATTCAAGTTTGTGTAATATGTTGTATTACAACAAAAATAAGTTTGGGCTGCTAAACCAAACCAAAATTGATAGAGCGTTGAATAAGACTCAATTGGTTCGACAAATAGATGTTTACACTCTATATTATTTGGATAATTCCGAGTTGGAGTTGGGAGATACCAATTTCTTGACGGTTTATGTTGCTCACTTTAAAGCAGGAAATACTTCTTCTAATGTTGCCGATAGGGCAAAAGCAACGGAGTCGGTGATGGATTTCCACGCCAATAATTACAAATCCAATCATAGTTACCTATTTGCAGGTGATTTT
This sequence comes from Bacteroidia bacterium, assembly GCA_016779945.1. GTDB lineage: Bacteria > Bacteroidota > Bacteroidia > NS11-12g > UBA9320 > UBA9320. The sequence continues at coordinate 318 of JADHMR010000088.1, forward strand.
AATATGTATACTAGCAATGAGCAAGGATTCATAAATTTAGTTGGAGATCCTAATACAGCTATTCGTTTTAAAGATCCAATTAGAAAATCAGGTTCATGGAACAACGATGGTTCATATGCATCCATTCATACGCAGAGTACTCGTGTATCTGGCAACTGTTTTTCAGGTGGAGGTATGGACGATCGTTTCGATATTGTGTTGTGTGGTCAAGAAATTATTTCAAATCAAAGGGGGTATGGCTATATTACCGGAAGCTATAAAGCTCTTGGAAACGACGGTCAACATTTTAATTCAAGTTTAAATTCCGGCACAAATAATTCAGTTCCGGCTAACGTATTAAATGCATTATACAACATGAGCGATCATTTACCTGTAGCAATGCAAATGAAGATAAATAGAACCACTGCTCACTCACAAAAATGGGCAAATGAAAATTTCTTGATTATGAATAATCCCGTCAGAAGTGTATTGAATTGGAAAATGCAAATTCCCATGCAGGGTTATTTATCAATTATTGATATGCATGGTAAGTGCTTATTTTTCGAAAAATTTGATCAAAATAATCAATGGAATCAATTAAATGTGTCAAGTCTATCAAAAGGGATTTATACCGTTGTTATTACCTCGGGTAATCAACAAATTATCTATAAAAAATTGATAAAGCTTTAATATAGCCCTGGCCAAAATGCATCTACAAAGTGGGTAATTTCAGTTTTATATTGGTTCTTTATGATTGAAATAATATCATATCTTACAATCAAATCTAAATCATTTTGGAGTAGATAAGCTTCAGCAGCTTGAGCTAATAGTTGTTGTTTTTTAGACGAAACACTTTGTTCAGGATTTCCATATTTGGAGGTGTTTCTTGTTTTCACCTCTACGATTACAAGTTGTGTATTGAGTTGAGCTATGATATCAATCTCAGCATGACCATTTCTGAAATTTCGTTTTAGAATAGAATAACCCCTATCAATCAGGTATTTTGTGGCGATATTCTCACCATCTATTCCTAAGATTTGTTGATGAGTTTTCATAAAATTAAGATTTAGTTTTTGATCATTGGTATAATTCCCTAAGGGCAAGGTAAGCCATTAAACCTGCACCAACCTTGAGAGCTTCTTCGTCAATATCAAAAGTTGGGGTATGTAACATGGTCTGATTAAACTTATTTTGGTTTCTAATTCCTAAACGGTAGAAACTTGCAGGGATTTCTTGAGAGTAGTAGGCAAAATCTTCACCTGCTGGCCAAAGTTCTAATTCTTCTACATTATCCTCTCCAAGGTATTCTTTAGCCCAGTTCATTGTGTGCGTGGTTAAGTCCTCGTCATTTTTGAGAAATGGATATCCTTTTCTTACCTCAACTTCACACGTAGCCCCATGAATTTCAGCAGTATCGTTACACGTTTTTTCAATAAGTTTATGTGCTTTATTTCGCCATTCTTCATCGTATGTCCTAAAAGTACCCTCCATCGAAACCTCATTTGGTATGATATTCGTAGCACCGTTGGCAATGACTTTCCCTATGCTTAAAACACTTGGGATACTTGGTTTAGCGTGTCTACTTACTACAGATTGGAGTTGTGTGATGATTTGAGCAGAAATGTATACTGGATCAATATTTTGGTGTGGATGAGCTCCATGACCACCTTTACCAATTACTTTGATATAAATTTCGTCAGCACTTGCCATGTAAAGACCACTTCTAAAACCTACTTTTCCTGCATCAATAAGTGGCATAACGTGTTGACCCATTATCTTTTCGACGTTGGGATTTTTCAATACACCATTCTTGATCATAACGCTGGCCCCTCCAGGTAACCGTTCCTCTCCAGGTTGAAATATACAACGAATAGTACCCTCAAATTCGTCCTTCAAGGAATCAATAATTTGAACTGCTCCTAATAAGCAAGTAGTGTGTACGTCGTGTCCACATGCATGCATCACTCCTTCATTTTTAGAAGCATATTCTTTGCCAGTTTTTTCAAGAATGGGAAGTGCGTCAATATCTCCTCTTAGAGCAATAACTTTGGTATGTGGATTTTTACCTTGAATGTCAATATATCCTCCAGTTTCTGTGATGGGCTGGAGATCGTATCCGAGGGATTTTAATTTTTTAGCAATGAATTTAGTAGTTTCAAACTCTTCAAAACTTAATTCTGGATGACTATGTATATGCCTTCTTGTAGCAACCAGCTCATCGAAGTTTAATTCTACTTGTTGTTTAATCCTATCGGATAGGTTCATACTTCAAAGGTAGATAATTTGTTTTTGAATGGTATGATAATATCTCTCCACATTGTTATCATGTTTGAAATCAATTTGTTTCATTTGTAGTAACTTGATACCACCAGAAGTCATAAATAAAATTTTTGATATTGCCTCAATTGAAGAGGTAGTTGGTGAATACGTCACCCTTAAAAGAGCAGGGGCGAATTTTAAAGGGCTATGTCCTTTTCATGACGATAAGAGTCCAAGTATGAGCGTTTCTCCTAGCAAGGGGATATTCAAATGTTTTAGTTGTGGTGAAGGAGGTAACATCTTCCAATTTATTATGCAGCATGAAGGATTGTCATACCCGCTTGCGATCAAGTTTTTGGCAAATAAATATAATATTGAAATAGACGAGGGTCAAATTGATGTAGATGAACTCAAAGAGGAAGCACGCATAAAGGATGGAGTTTATGCTTGTCTAGAATTTGCAAAAAATCACTTTCACGAACGATTAAATTTGAGCCAGGACGGAAAAGTTATCTATAAACCCTATTTAACAGAGCGTGGGATTAATCAACCAACAATTGACCATTTTCACATTGGATTAAGTGGTACTCAAAGAGATCATCTTTTACAAGAAGGAATAAAAAATGGGTATACATCCCAACAACTTTTTGACGCTGGTTTGGTCAAAAAGATTAATGACGACCATGGAATCATTGAGTCTAATCTTCGAGATACCTTCTTGGATCGAATAGTTTTCCCAATATTTAGTGTCTCTGGAAAAGTATTGGGTTTTGGTGGTAGGATAATAAAAAAGGATACGAAAGCTCCAAAATATTTAAATAGTCCTGAAACCGTAGTTTATGAAAAGCGGAAAGAATTATATGGTTTAAACCTCTGTAAGCAGTCTATTCGAAAAAATGATGCAGTCTTCTTGGTTGAAGGATATATGGATGTAGTGAGTTTGCATCAAAATGGGGTGGATAATGTTGTAGCGGCCAGTGGTACTGCTTTTACAGAAGAACAAGCACGATTAATCAAACGATTTACCCATCAAGTAACCATGTTATTCGATGGTGATACAGCGGGAGTAAATGCCAGTTTGAAACATATTCAGACGTTGTTATCAGCAGATATTAATGTTCAAGTTGTTCTTTTCCCTGCAGACGAAGACCCTGATAGTTTTATCCAAAAAAGAGGAAGTACAGCATTTCACGAGTATGTTAAGGATTCTGCAAAGAACTTTGTAGAGCTAATCCAAGAAGTAAAATTAGCCAAGAACACTTCCGATCCAATTCAAAAGGCAGAAGCAGCTCGTTTGGTTTCAGAAAATATTGCAGCGTTGCCTGACCCACTCAAACGTGCAGCATTTATTTCGGAAACTTCAAGTAAATTGGATATACCTGAGCAAATAATTATTGCAGAAGTAAATAAGTTTAGGGTTAACAATCGTAAACAAAAAGATCGAGAAGAGCGAAGATCACAGCAGGAAGATAAATCGGTGATTTCACAAGGACCGCCATCAGGTTTTGAATATCAGCCAGATTATAAACAAAGTAATACTCACGAATTTGTAGACAGTAAAAACTACCAGGAGGAAGAGCTATTGAAAACACTTATTCTTCATGCAGATAAAGAATTTAGCGAGGATTTAACTGTAGCCGAATTTATTTTCAATGAATTTGAAGAGGAACAAATTTGGCCTATTTCTGAGGATTTTCGTCAAATTTTCAGAGATGCTCATACTCATCTAAAAGAACATAAAGTTCTCAATGAACTATACTTCATCAGAAATGCAGCATCTAGTAAAATAGCAGCAGAGGTTCTTTCGGTAAGACATAATTTAAGTAAAGGCTGGGAAAACAACTATGAAAAATTTGTTAAATCAGATCAAGAAAATTATAAAAGTCAAGTGATTGATAATTTAAATTATTTGAAGCTTAAACACATAGATTTATTGATGAAAGAAAACCAAGAGAAGTTAAAAATCGCTGAAACAGAAGAAGATATCATGATATTGCAACAGGTTCACGATAATTTATTAAAAATTCGTCAGAAAATTACAGACCAAAGTGGTACGGTCATTTCATAGCAAGTTAATATGGTTAAAGATTGGGTATTTCATTTGATTAGAAATTTGTTGAGACTACCACTGGGTGGTTTCGTTCGAAAAATTCATTTTGATGGATTAGAAAATTTTCCGAAAGATAAACCTGTTCTTCTTGCAGGAAATCATCCAAACTCATTTTTAGATGGGGTTATCTATCAACACATGAGTGGTCGTAAAATTTATACCTTAACTCGAGGAGACGTTTTTCTAAAACCATTCTCCAACTATTTATTCAGAGGTATGAATTTGAGGCCGATCTTTAGAGCACGTGATGCTAATTCAGAAGTGGCACGAAAAGGGAATAATCAGACCATGGATGAGTTGTACGATCTTTTCAAAAATAACAAGACAATACTCATATTTTCAGAAGGGAGTTCATATCCAGAAAAGAGTGTTAGAAGATTAAAAAAAGGTACGGGTCATATAGCAATTGATATGATTAAAAGAAGTGATTACCAACTTGATCTTCATATTGTGCCAACTGCTGTTAATTACTCGAGTTTTGGCTCTTTGATGCAGACTATCCATGTTTCCTTTGATAAATCTATTTCAGTTAAGGATTACAAAGAAGCTATCAAAGAAGATGAAAAGAAGGTTGCCGAGCAATTTACCAATCGAATACAAGAATCATTGGAGAAAAATGTGGTCATAACCAAAGGAGATTTTACAGAAGAAAAAGAGTTCTTACATGAAATTATCATTAATGAAAACTACCGTCCATTTACATTCAAGTCATATGATACATGGAGATTATCAATAGCTAAGCTCAATTCAATCAGTGAAGCCACAGCTTCAAAAGTTCGCCAATATATGAAGTCAATTAGTGATTTTGGTGTTGATGATGCTCATGTTGGAGAAAGGTCATTTGATGCGGTTTCCGTATTTATTGCTCTTTTCACATTTGGTGTGAGTTTGCCAACTTACCTGATTTGGAGAGTACTTTGGTACTTTTCTATGTCATTGATTGATAAAAAAGTCAAAAATATTGTTTTTCATGACTCATTAAAGGTTGGTCTTTCAATGTTTTTATCATTGATTCTTGCTATAGTTATTGCTATTCTATTTTTCAATTGGGTTTCTCCTTTGTGGGCAACTCTACTAACCTTAGGCTCAATATATGGGGGAATTTGCTGGTTTAGGCTTGTTGAATTGATGCCTTATTTCTGGAAGCAACTAACATGGTTTGGGATGAAAAAAGAAGACAAAAACGAGCTGTCTCAACAACGAAATAGAATAGTAGATATAATCTCTTAATCCAATATTTACGGATGAGCAATAATCACTTTTTTAGTGCTTATTTGACTCCCGTTAACTACTTCAAAAAAGTATGTTCCATTTTGAAGGGATGACGTAGAGATGTCATTTTGATAGTATGTACCTATTTTTTCGCCTGTTAAACTATAAACATTAACGAGATCAAATTCACTTTCAATTCGAACATGATTATCAGCAGGATTTGGATATATTCTTACTTTTGGTAGGTGATGATTTTGAATAGATGCAACGGGATCATTGGTCAAATCAGCTGTCCATATACCACGACCGTGGGTATAAATAAATAATTTACGGTCACTACTTCTCAAACGAATTTGGTCTATTGGAACATTGGGTATACGTGTTTCTTTTTGCCAGCTTGCTCCTGCGTTGAGCGAGGTGTATAAACCGTAATCAGTCCCAATTAATATATGCTCACTCATTTCAGGATCTACTTCAATCCAATTTACAGGTAAACTTTCGGGGAGGTTAGCACTGATATCGTCCCAGATTGGATTGGAGGAACTAGCATTTCGTATTCTCCAAATACGTGGTCGTATATTCACATTAACAAGCCCACAATAAATAGTGCTATCACTATTTGGGTCAACTTCGATACATCCGATGGTACTACCAAGAAAACTTGGATATTCTAGGGTCCACATGCTTTCTTCAGCATCAGGTTGTTCTAAACCAGCATTTTTCACACGGTACAATCGAGATGCTGTACCACCGATATATGCAATTGGATTAGTAGAATCACTTAAACCAATAGCATATGTATCGCCTAATAAGTCGGCAGTGAATTCTGTCCAACTATCACCACCATCTAAAGATCGATATGTTGCTCTTTTTGTAGGTACATATATTTGATCACCGTCCAAATTATTGATTTCAAAAGGGTTGATAAACCAAACTCCATCGTTTCCTCCAACAGCATCTCTGATATCTCTACTTATATACCGATTTCCGGTATTACTCTGTCTCGTAATATTTAAATATTGAGATGAAACATAACGTATTCCTTCATTTTGTTGATTGACCGCACAGAATGCACCATCTCCACCATTTATTCTAGTAAATGTTTCGCTGGCTTGGTTGCTAAAACGAGTGCCATTATCCTGAGTTCCTCCAATAATTGTTTCCCCAGTAGGGTAGTAGTGACCGGCATAAAACTGTGTTATATTCAATCCGTTATTTAAGTCTTCATACCTAGTCATATTATTCTTATTAAAACGACTTACTCCGGCGTCATTACCTATTAAAAACTCATTGTCATCAATCCAACTTACTTCATGATAATCTGCATGAGGATCTGCCATAGCTAACCACGACGAACCGCCATTTTTAGAGTAGATAGGATCAACACACAAGCTAGTAATAAAATTAGAATCAGCAGGTGCCGTAGATATTTTGAAGCAATACCATGCTTGTGCATAGCTTACATTTCCTGGAGGGTCTGGAAGTCTTGTCCAGGTTTCTCCACCGTTTGAAGTTTTGTAAATACCGTAAAGAGTTGATCTATCTGCACCTCCAAGTTGAGCATACATTACTTTTGGGAAGTCTCTGCAATAGTCAAAACTCACCCGAGTATAACCACTCAATGGCCATTCTCCACCATTAAGTCTTTTAGCAACGAGCGTTCGTTCGTGTATTTCTACAACTCCAGCTCCAGACATAGCTATTAGTATTGTACTATCATCCCTCACCTCTATTTCATTCACTTGTGTTGATGTGCTATAGATTCTGGTAAAGTTTTGACCAGCGTCTGTACTCCTCCATAAGCCTCGAGTGTGGGTAGCTACATATATTGTGCTATCCAATACTAGCGAGTGTTCAATATCCCAAATACCTTGATCAAAATCAGAAGTCATGGTGTGCTCCAAATGTTCAAACGATTTTGCACCGTCTTCAGATTTAAAAATACCAAGACCACCTAAATCAGCACTATTACCATAACTTTCACCAGTTCCATAATAAAATAAAGATGGATTAAATGGACTTTGTGTCAGGCAGGTAGCTGATAAGGTAGGGGCATAATCGTCTACAATCCCCCATGATTCACCTCTGTTTTCAGAAACCCAGATGCCACCAGAAACTCCGGCACAGATATATCTGTTGGGATTATTGTAATCAATTAAAATAGATCGTGTTCGTCCACCTACATTAAATGGTCCAATTTCCTTGATATTTTCCAAATCATTTGCTGCTTTTTTATAGAGCAATTGATTTGCTTTATCGGCTTTATACCATTTCATAGTTAAGCCATGAGGGATCTTTCCATTTTCATCGCCTTTGAGCTTAATAAATTGCTTAAACCATCCTGGATGATTATCTAGAGGGGCAACTGAGTGCTTTGGTTTTTGTGTGTTTAAGAATACAGACGTAACCAATAATACTAGTATAGATAATATCCCGAAGTGTTTAAATTTAAAGTTCATTTTAGATTATTTTTTTTATTCAATCCCATGCTTTTGACCATCCATCGTGGTAAGGGTTTTAGTGCATCTCTTTTCCGAATATCGAGATACCAACCAATTTTTTTAAGTATGGGGATTTTGTGTGTTTCTACAAATTCGATCAGTGTTCCGTCAGGGTCCTCTATGTAGGAAAAATGCCCTGCAGCTTCGCCCATGTCAAAGGAATTAGCACTATCAACCGTAAACGGGTGTCCGGCTTTTTCACATTCTTCTCTTAAAGCTTCCATACCAATAATATCAAAACAGAGGTGAATGAAACCTAGGTCACCCCAAAATCGATCTTTGTAGATATTTTTCCCATTTTCAGTGAGATTTTGTACGAGTTCAATTTGAGATGTTCCTAGCAACTGACTGAAACTTCCTTTTCTATTTTTACTGTGTGACAATATAGCTCTTTTGAATTGGTGTTTGTTAGGGTTTAACGCCGATAAATCGTCGAAATTGCCTTCTCCTTGCCAATCAATGGTATCATAACCTAGAATGGTTTTGTAGAAATGAATAGATTTCTCAATGTCGGTTACTCCAATTATGGCTCCAAAAACGCCACCAGTATCACTTGTATTTTTTGAAAACCAGTTGTCAGATTCAATCACTTGGAATGTGTTTCCATAGAGATCTTTTACCCAAAAATGGGAAGTCCCGTGTGGTGTTTTTTCAATTTCTTTAGATATCAAATAATTTTTATCAAAGTTCTTAAAAGAAGTCTGAATGTCTCGTGTTTTGATCTTGCAAATGTTGATGCCTAGATCACCTAAAATTGGCTTGAAGGATGCTGGCTGTGGTTTTCTGCTGGTGTATTGCCATATTTCAAACCCACCGCCTCCTTGCATATTGAGTGCAAGAATTGCGTGTCTGTCGTGTGGTTTTCCACCAGTATATGGTAACATGAGTTCTGCTGTTGCAGCCTCCTCAAAAACAGGAATATTCATGCTGAAATTATTCCTATACCAAGTCCATGCTTCGTGAACATCAGGGATACCGATCCCCATTTGTTGAATACCGCTTATTTCTTTTTCCAAG
>JADHMR010000089.1 GCA_016779945.1 Bacteroidia bacterium
TTAGGATAATGTCAAATTCTATGCCCTTCTGAGCTTTGCAAACTTAAGTACCAGTGTTTTTTCTCCAAAATCGTCAAAAATGATTGTTACTTTTTCTGGATTTTCTATAGGTTCAATTTTTTTTATGGTACCAAAACCAAATCGTTGGTGTTCTATTTTCATTTCAATACTGATATTACTTAAATCCTCAGCAACAAAATTTTCGGTTGCTGGAGGTCTAAGCATTTTTGGCTTATTCTGTCGAGCTATAGTTCTTTTAAGAGAACTGGGTTCGTCTATTTTACCCAAAAAAGAGGAATTGGAGTTTCTTGACTCTTTTGATTTTACAACTGTTGACTTGGTAAACTCAAGAAATTCATTATCGATTTCATCAATGAATCTGCTAGGTTCACACGGGAGAAGGTTGCCAAATCGGAACCTACTTGTGGCAAATGAAAGTGCTAAGTTTTGTTCTGCTCGAGTTATGGCAACATAAAAAAGTCTTCTCTCTTCTTCTAATTCGCTTCTGTTTGCAAGGGCCATTTGTGAAGGAAATAAATTTTCCTCCAACCCAGATACATATACCTTACTAAATTCAAGACCCTTACTTTGATGAATGGTCATCAAGGAGACCCGATCATTATCATCATCCTCTTTATCTGAATCTGTTAACAAGGCAATATCTTGCATGTAACTGCCCAAATTTTTTTCAGATTCGTTTGTGTCGTCTTCTACAAATTCTTTTAAGCCATTTAATAATTCAACCATATTTTCATATTTGTTAATACCCTCTATGGTTTTATCTTCATTGAGCATTTTTAGCAAGTTTGTTGTTCGTGCTACGTGCATTGCTATCTCGTAGGCATTTTGTTGGCTAGTGAGTTTTATAAAACTTTGAATCATTTCAACAAAGTTTTTTAATTTTTTAGATACACCTTTTATTTGAGGATAGTTCTCTGCATTTAAAATCACCTCCCAAAGAGTTTTATCTTCGTTAGATGCAATAACGCCAATACGATCGAGTGAAGTTTTACCAATACCTCTTGCTGGGTAGTTAATTATACGTTTTAGTGCTTCACTATCTGCTTGATTAATAATTAACCTTAGATATGCCAGAATATCTTTTATTTCTTTTCGTTGATAAAAACTCATTCCACCATAAATTCGGTAGGGGATGTTGAGTTTCCGAAGTGCTTCCTCCAAGCTTCTTGACTGTGAGTTTGTTCTATATAAAATAGCAAAGTCGCTATTCATTTTTTGTTCAGACATCTTTGTTTCAAAGATGTTTTGAGCTATCATTTTTCCCTCTTCATTGTCAGTTACTGCTCGAATAATCTTGATTTTATTTCCAGTGGTATTTTCTGTCCATACTTTCTTCTTGATTTGATCTTGATTTTTTGCAATTACACTATTCGCAGCATTAACTATAGTCTCTGTAGATCGATAGTTTTGTTCTAATTTGAATATACTCAAGTCAGGATAATCTTTTTCAAAATTTAGTATATTTTTAATAGTTGCTCCTCTAAATGAATAAATACTCTGTGCATCATCTCCAACCACACAAATATTTTCAAAAACACTGGCTAGTTTTTTAATAATCATGTATTGACAATGGTTAGTATCTTGGTACTCGTCAACCATTACATATTTAAACTTGTGTTGATATTTATGCAATACGTCAGGGAAGTTATTTAGCAGTTTAAATGTGTTCAACAGTAAGTCGTCAAAATCCATAGCTCCAGATCGAAAACATCTTTTGGCATATTCGGTATAAATTGCATGAATTTTCCCTTTTCCAGTGGTTTCATCATAAGCAATTAAGTCGGGTTGATTTTGATATACATGAGCTTGGATTAAGTTATTTTTTGCATTGCTAATTCTTGATAGGACAGCGTTAGGCTTATAAATTTTTTCATCAAGATTCATTTCCTTTACAATTGATTTAATTAAACTTTTACTATCATCAGAATCATAAATTGTGAAATTCTGTGGATAGCCAATTTTATCAGCCTCAATTCTTAGGATTTTTGCAAATACCGAATGGAATGTTCCCATCCAAATGTTTCGTGCTTCAAGACCAACAACTTTCTCTATACGATGACGCATTTCTCTTGCCGCCTTATTGGTGAATGTGAGCGATAAAATATTAAAAGGGTCAACACCTGAGGCAATCAAATGAGCAATTCGATAGGTTAGGACTCTAGTTTTGCCAGATCCAGCACCAGCAACTATCATTATAGGCCCATCGGTTTGAATGACTGCAGCTTTTTGTTCAGGGTTTAATTCTTTTAGATAATGCGGTTCTGACATTTTAATATCTGCTTATTTGTGAATGCACAAATGTCATCTAATTAGTCTTTTTTTTAACTTATGTATCTAACAATTTTTAACAACTTAATAAGTTATTTATCATTGTAGTGATAAATGGATGTTTCAACAACAAATATTGAAGGACTGTTAGTTATTCAACCAAAAGTTTTTGGTGATGAAAGAGGCTATTTTTTTGAGAGTTTTCGGGATGATGTTTTAAATAATCACGGAGTTTCTTCAAAGTTTGTTCAGGATAACCAATCAAAAAGTAACAAAGGAATTCTTCGAGGGTTGCACTTTCAAAAAGCTCCTCATGCTCAAGGCAAACTAGTTACAGTAGTAAAGGGGTCTGTTTTAGATATCGCCTTAGATATTCGCACAAATTCACCTACTTATGGCCATCATTTTGCAATAGAATTAAATGAAGTTAATAAGACTATATTTTATATCCCACCCGGTTTTGCACATGGATTTTTAACATTGGAGGATAATACCCTGTTTTCTTACAAATGCACAAATTATTACAATTTAGAATCTGAGGGTTCAGTTCTTTGGAATTCTGCATCATTAAATATTGATTGGGGAATAGAAAATCCAATTTTGTCTGAAAAAGATAAGACGGCCCCTAATTTCACGGACTTTAAATCTCCTTTCTAGTTACCTAACTTTAAGTAAACTTCTAGTTTGGGTAACTAAACCACTTTGGTAGGTACAGTAATATGTGCCTGGTTTTAGATTAGAGGCATTAAACGTGATCTCATGTGTACCGTGGGGAATATTATCATTCACAAGTGTACTGATCAGCCTTCCATGAACATCTGTTATTGATATGTTAATCAAATCACCATTCGAGAAATATTTAATTGTGGTCTCATATCCAAACGGGTTGGGATAGTTAGTGATATATGCCTCTCCAGCTTGTTTTTGTTTTAATCGGTCTGTGGATGCAGTAGTACATACATCTTGGATAATATCCATCTTTTCAAAATCTTGAAGCAATACGCTATCAGTATCAGTCTTATCTAAACAAAACCAATCTTGAAGAATAGAACTATAAATAGTTCTAAAATCAAATTCCATGTCGAGGTTGTCTCTTGCTGTGACTTCATCAGGAATTATTGGATTTGTTCCAGACATACCAGATTTTACTTTGGATCCAAACATAAATAACGGTGCTGCAGATCCGTGGTCAGTTCCTGTGCTTGCGTTACTAATTATTCTTCTTCCAAATTCGCTGAAAGTCATTCCGAGAACACGATGGTCAACTTTTAGTTTTTCAATATCATCTTGGAATGCATTTATTGCTTCGGATACAGTTTCAAGAAGGAATGCATGGTAGCCAGTTTCATTGCTATCTACGGGGTCAACTTGGTTTGCGTGAGTATCAAAACCTCCAAGTGATACGATATACACACGAGTTTTTAAACCTCCAGCAATTAATTGAGCTACAATTTTGAGCTGGTCTGCAAGTCGATTGCCCTCAGGGTATAAATCAGATAAATTAGTTGCACTTTCTGCGGCTCCCTTGATTTTAACTGAGTATTCGTTTGTCTGTCTAGCTACTGTTCTTAAGTAATCTAATTCTTTACCAGCCCAGGTATCTGGGGCATCGGGGTAATTTCCTGTGAGTAGTTGATAGTAATTAGTCGGATTTGAAAGAGCAAATCCCATGTTAACTGCAACTCCTTGACATACTTGCGAAACGAGTGATCCAATTTGAATTGCGAGTGGATCCTCCATATCTTCATTTGGAAAGCCATTTGGATAGTTTGGCCATTCTTCAGACAAGTATCTACCTACCCATCCACTTTCAAGAATTTCATCTGAATCGGATCCAGACATCCAGATATCTGTAGATCTAAAATGGGAGTAGTTTTGATTTGGATATCCAACCGATTGCACGATTCGCATTTTACCTTCATCGTACATATTCTTCATTTTTGACATCGAAGGATGTAATCCTGTTCCGTCAATTCCATCAAGTGATAAAACCTTATCTTCAGGTAATATTACATCAGGTCTGGCTTTCGTTAAATTTTGATACTGGTCAAGTGGAATAAGTGTATTTAATCCGTCATTACCACCATTCAATTGTACAAGAACTAAAACTTTATCAGTTTCAGTAAAATCTTCTGCACGTGTTCCAAGTAATTTTCCATAAGCAGTAATGGGCTGACCATTAATCGCGAATGGAAGTAATGAGGCTGGTGCAACTTTTTTAAGGAAGTCTCTTCTTTTCATTGATTATTTGGATTAAGAAAGCTGAAATTCGCTAAGGTTCATTAAATATTTATAAAGGGATGATAATCGCGATGAAACGATATTTGCTTTAGTGGTGTTATTTTGATCATTCAAATATTCATTCCAAGCTTGAGTCCAGTAATCATCATTTACTTGACCAGACAAAAGAATAGATTTCATAAACTCACGTTGGTTTTGATCAACATCAAGTGTATGCATCATCTCAATGAGTTCATTTATGAGTAGGTTTGGATCACTTGCATTGTCTAATTTTTTTGCAAAATGAAGTGGATCAATTTTTAGTCGAGTTGATCCAACAGAATACCCATTTGCTGCTAATGCATCTGAGATTTTATTCCTATTTGAAATGGTATCACTGTTAATCCACAATTCATGAAATTGAGGGATTTGGTAGTATGCTGGCCAACCTGAAACACTTGGAGGATCACCGATGTCTTGCTGTGTAAGGGCTGTTATCGATAAAAGTCTGTTCCAGGCAGTGTATTGATCGACATAATCGTCAGCTCCTGGCATTGGAATATCGAAAGTTCTGGTTATTCCTAGTGTCAAATCAGCAGGGCTTTTAATAATTGCTCCGCGATTTGCAGTGTCAAAAAAGTGTTCACTACTAAACAATGCTTCAAGTACTGGCTTGATCTCATAACCACTATTTCTAAAGATATTTGCAAGTGGTGTTATTACATTTCTTTCTGTGTTTTCATCGATTTCGTAATAAACAAACCAACGATATAGTTTGCGTACAATATGATTTGCTACTTCGTTTTGAGCAAATATCATATTTAACATGTCGTCTAATTCTGTTGTACCTTCTTGACCTGTTTTCCCACTAACTGTGTGATTGTTGTAATAAGATGAAAAAACTTTATCTGAAGTATCATGTCTTGAACTTTCGAAATAAACAATACCTGTTGTTCTGCTAATTCTCCATCCTGTTAGCACTTTTGCTCCGGCAATTACGTCAGATTCGGTGTACTTAGATTCAGGACCTTTTCCTAAAGTGAAAAGTTCTTGAAGCTCTCTCGAATAATTTTCATCAGGAGCAGATTTACTATTTCTTTCGCCATTTAAGTAAATTAGCATTGCAGGGTCAAGAGTAATATCCTTCACAAGAGATTTAAAGTTTTTTAGGCAGTTTGATCTCAGAAGTTGATTGTTTTGATATCCATAATTGGCCCATCCATATACCGCAGATTGAGTCGAAAAATGATTATGCCAAAACAACACCATCTTTTCACGAATTGTACGATCATGATTTATGATTTGTCCAACCCACCATGACTTGAATGATCTTCTTCTAATTCCGTTTAGAGAGCTATTGTAGTCATTTACCCAAGTTTCACCTGGATTTACATTCGGATCTGGATTGTTGTTATTGTAGTTGTTTATTGGTGGTGAAGGCACATTATAGTCGATGTTTAATACTTCACTTATTGCTTCCTGTTGTGTTAGACTACTGAAATAGTCAATGTTCTCCTTAGTAACACCAAAGTGAACTCTTCGAAGAAGATGAATGACTGCGGACTTATCCCACGGACCTAGATATGTTGAAATGCCTGAGTTTGTACGCGTTTTACTTAAGACTGCCATATGATTAAATTCTAATATTATGAATTATAGACGTGTAAATATATTATTTTTACCTGTAAAAGCATGAAGTTATTGTGCAATTATCTGCATTAGTAGTGTACATGCTATTGCACCTATAGTACCAACAGCATATCCAAAAACAGCCAATAATACCCCAACTGTTGCCAATGATGGATGAAATGCTGATGCGACTACAGGAGCTGAAGCTGCACCACCAACGTTGGCTTGGCTACCAATGGCTAAGAAGAAATAGGGAGCTTTGATTATCTTGGCAACTAAAATTAGGAAAACTGCATGAATACTCATCCAAATTAATCCGATGGCTAGTAATCCTAAATTATCAAAAATCATTGTTAAGTCCATTTTCATTCCTATAGTAGTTACTAATATGTAAATGAAAACGCTACCTAATTTACTTGCACCAGCTCCTTCTAGTTTTCGAGCCTTGGTAAATGACAGAGTTACAGCAATTAGAGTTGCAATACTTATCATCCAAAAGAAGCTTGAGCCCAGGAAAGTGAATGTATTTCGAATAGTCTGATGTTCAATCGTAGAAATTTTTTGTTCAAAAAATGGAGCTAAAATATCTGCGAAAAAGTGAGATAAGCTAACCGTTCCAAATGCTACAGAGAGGAGTACTATAAGGTCAGTTAACGAAGGATTTTTTGTTACTTCTTGAGTGAATTTAGAAACTTTTGCTTTGAGTTCCTCAATTGCTGAAGTATCTGCATTAAGCCATTTATCAATTCTTTCAGTTTTACCAATTCCAATCAGTAAAATTGCCATCCAAATATTAGCTACAACGATGTCCACAAACACCATTCCACCATAAAGTTTTTGGTTGTAACCATAAATTTCTAGCATTGCTGTCTGATTAGCTCCCCCACCAATCCAACTTCCAGCCAGTGTTGCTAGACCTCTCCATACGGCATCGGGGCCCACACCTCCAATTGCTTCTGGATATACGATAGATAGCACATAGATTGCGATTGGTCCTCCAATAATAATGCCTACAGTACCTGTTATGAACATAATTAGGGCTTTTGGTCCTAGATTAAAAACAGCTTTAAGATCAAGGCTAAGCGTCATTAAAACTAGTGCAGCAGGTAGAAAATAACGACTGGCAACAAAATACAGATTAGACTTGTGTTGGAGAACCTCACCTGTTTCAGAAAGTGTGGTCCATTCGGGTGCAATAACGCCAAGGGTAGTTAGGATTGCTGGTAAAAAATAGGCCATAAAAAGTGCGGGCACTACGGCATAGAATTTTTTCCAGAATGGGTTTTCCGAGCTACTTGTCAAGAATACAAATCCTAAGCAAGCTGCTAAAACTCCAAATAAAACGGTGTCTTGTGTTATGTATGGTTCAAAAAAATCTATTTCTAATAACATTATCTTCTTCGATATCTTCTTTTACTCCGGTGTCGTTTTCGACTCCATGTTTTGTGAGTAGATTGAAATGGCGAAGATAGTTTAAAACCAATGAAGAAATAATTATCATTGAAATTTGGATTTCCTCTGATTGATCCGGGTTCTGCAGAAGAGGAAACATCCGCACTGGCTCTGCTAGAAAGTTGTTTTGCAACATCGCCAGAGTGGTCACCGATTGCTTCTTTATCGTAATATCTAGTAGAAACGTCGTCTAAATAATCTGTAAATGCTTTTCTAAATGAAAAATCAATAGCAATGGACATGTTATTATTTAATTCGAATTTTTTACCTACACCGAAGGGAATTATGGGTGTGTATTTATTATACACACTTTTTTCAGGGTCAATGTTTTGCCCTTCAGTTCCAAGTGGTCTTAAATCATACCAAGTACCTTCCAGCTGAGCTTTTGGTTTGAAAAAACACAATCCACCACCTAGGTTCATATAAATACCAGAGCGATTAAAAGTATACTCAACTTTTACAATGGTCTCGAATATATCTGTTCGAACATGAAGGTTTCTCCGAGTTCTACTTGATTTGGCCTCTTTGTCATCCCCATATAGTCTTGCAAAGTGTACATCTGTAATAACAGATAACCCAGAAGGTGTGTGAAAGAATATTCCCGTTCCCAAACCATATCTGGTACTTGCTATATCCAAGTCTGCAGGTCCATGGCTCCCGTCAGCATCTCTACCTCCCAAGTCACTTAAAAAATGTGATGAAGCCAGAGTTATATTATAGCCTACATAAGGTCGGTTCTGGCTTCTTTGAGCAAATACTGGCTTTGAAAAGAAGAAAATTAAAAATGTAAAAAATAATGAGTAATTAATAGTTGTTGTTTTCATAAGTTAATATAAAGTTAAATAAAAGTCTTCAGCAAAGAAACTGGGTAGATTTTAATTAAAAAAGAGAATGATAAAAAAAAGTTTAAACTAATCATAAACATATGGGTTTTTTAAGTAACCTAAAATTAAATTTGTTGCCATATTTAAAAGCATAAATTAAAGATGTATAAAGAGCATTTTTCTGACCGTCACAATAGCATTAAATCTCATGAAGAAAACGAAATGCTATCCTTGCTTGGGTACGATCAAATGGAACAACTCATTTCTGATACGATACCTAGTGAAATAAGACTAAAAAACGATCTAAATTTAGATGATCCACTTACGGAGGTAGAATTATTGACCAAGCTAAAGTCAATTGGAGAAAAAAACCAAATTTCAAAAAATTACATTGGGATGGGATACTACGGAACTCATACGCCTAAAGTTATTTTGAGAAACATTTTGGAAAATCCAGGGTGGTATACCCAATATACTCCATATCAAGCAGAAATTGCTCAAGGTAGATTAGAAGCACTTCTAAATTTCCAGACAATGATTATGGATTTGACGGGCATGGAAATCGCAAATGCAAGTCTTTTGGATGAGGCCACTGCGGCTGCAGAGGCTATGGCTATGGTATTTGCTGCAAAAGGTAAAAAGAGCGGAAATAAGTTTTTTGTTTCTGACAAGGCATTCCCCCAAACTATTGATGTGATTGAAACTAGAGCAGAACCTCTAGGTATCACAGTTGTGATAGGTAATCCATATAATGTTGATTTTAACGAGGACTTTTTTGGATTATTTGTTCAATATCCAAATGGCGAGGGATCTGTTGAAGATTATGCTAATCTTGTTGCCAAAGCACTTGAACACAATGTTAAAACAGTAGTTGCTGCAGATATTTTATCGCTAACTTTATTGGAAGCTCCTGGCACATGGGGTGCAGAGGTGGTTGTTGGTAGTACCCA
>JADHMR010000090.1 GCA_016779945.1 Bacteroidia bacterium
CATCAATGTAGGATTTTCTTTTTGCAACTCATCCATTGGTATGAGTTTGTACATCTTTTGGTTGTCAATATTCCAAAGATCTTCACAAATAGTAATTGCTAATTTTTCTCCTCTGAAAGAAACACATTCAAATGTTTTGTTTGGTTCGAAATATCGATATTCAT
Organism: Bacteroidia bacterium; assembly: GCA_016779945.1. Classification (GTDB taxonomy): domain Bacteria; phylum Bacteroidota; class Bacteroidia; order NS11-12g; family UBA9320; genus UBA9320. Next base: position 165 of record JADHMR010000090.1, read on the forward strand.
CAAAAATATCATAAGTTGGTAATAGTGTTTTATCTATTCGCTTTAGAAGTTTTTTATCTTCAAAAAAATAAGCTGAGTTGAATAATCTCTTACCTCGTTCTAGATTACTCCAAGAAGGAGCACCAAAAATTACCCCAATATTTTCAGAACTTTCACCAATTAATTCTACTGCTGACTCACAACGATCGATAAAATTGGGATAATCCAGTAAATCTTTTGGCGGGTATCCACAAACTGCCAATTCTGAGAATACAATTAAATCAGCATTGTCTTTTTTTGCATTGGATATTTCATCCAATATTTTAGCGGTATTACCATCAATGTCTCCAATAATGTAATTGAGTTGTGAAATGGCAATCTTCATGAAAAATATTAAAATAAAACCCCAACTGAAACAGCGAAATAGTTGTTTTTAGCATCTGCTGTTTTATCTTTAACAAACATATCTGTAAATGTGTTCGCAAAACGAACTCCTGCTTGTAAACTTGTACTACCTGCCATTCTATATTCAACTCCTCCTCCAATAATTAATGGAAAACGGAATAAGAATACCCGGTCATCAAAATTATTAAGCGTAAAAGCATCGCCTTCATCATCATTCACTCGGTAATCAGTTGGATCTAAATCTTGAATGCTTTTGGGGATATCATCAGAAGTAATTGATGTACGGGCATTTAGAGCAAAACCTGGGGAAAAACCAAAATTACCATAGTACACCAAGTTGCCAATTTCTTTAGTATTAAGCTTCATGCTGATTGGAATTTCTAAATATTGAATTACATATTTGAAGTTCAAATTGCTAACAACAGTGGAGTTAGGATCATTTACAAATGACTGTTCAGATTTTAAATTGAATTTGCTATTGACTTGTGACAGTAATAATTCGGCATGAAGTCCGTACGTTGAATTAATGGCATATTCTCCCATCAATCCATAAGCAAAACCTATTTTAGTTCCATCATTTTCAATTGTTTTGTCGGTGCCTGATAACCACCCAAAATTTGATGCCCCTTTGAGTCCAAATCGAAATGAATTTTGTGCAAAAGATAGTTGCGTTATTAGCAGGGCTAGCATTAATATTGTACTGTTTTTCATAATATGATTTTTAATGGATACAAATATTAGTACTAAAAGTTTAAAAATCCTACTTGCTTCCTTCATTTTTATAGGAGTCTCTACCTTGACGAGTTGTTCAGAAAATAATTACTCAAAAGACTTATCAAACATTTCAATCGAAATGGAAACTAATCGTTTTGAACAGAAGCTTTTTAACTGCAAAAGTGTGAGTGATATAATTGATTTATCTATTGCAGATAGCAACTTTTATAACACATTTACAGAATATATAATCGCATCTAATGTTCAATTTCCAGGTGCTACAAGTGAGGATATCGCGGTAGAGCTATACAAATACATTTCGCACCAAGATATGGACTCATTATACAAAATATCGCAGAAAGCATTCGAAGATTTTGAGTCATACTCAGATGAATTTCTTGAGGCCTCAAAATATATCTTGTATTACTTTCCTGAGGATACGATTAATGGGGTTACTACTTTCATATCAACCTTTCATTATGGTGCATTGTACGATCAACAATTTAAAAAATTTGGTGTTGGTTTGGACATGTATTTAGGGTCTGACTTTGAAGTTTATACATTATTAAATCCAGAAAATTTTCCATTATATCGAATCAAAAAATTTGAGCCCTACCGCATTGTGCCCAATTGTATTCAAACGTATGTGGACTCAAAGGTTCCGGCTTACACGCCTACCACTTTTATAGATCAAGCTGTGTACGAGGGTAAAAAATTATACGTATTAGACCTTCTTCTTCCAAGTGTCCACGACTCTCTAAAAATCAACTATTTGTCTGGTCAATTAGAATGGTGCGAGTATCAAGAAGAAAATATTTGGTCTTACCTAGTACAAGAAGAAGAACTTTTCAACTCCGATAAAAACGAAATTCAAAAAAAATATTTTAATGATGGGCCGTTTACAACCCCCTTTGGAAATGAAAGTAGCCCAAGAACTGGGGCCTGGGTTGGTTGGCAGATTGTACGCAGTTACATGAAAAACCATCCCGAAGTTTCTGTGAAACAGCTATTGAGTAACACCGATCATTTAACAATATTTAATCAAAGTGGTTACCGACCTTAGATCACTTTTCAACGAAATCATAAGCACCATTTGAGTGAATAAATACCTCAGGTATTTTTCTATTTTTTTCAAAAAGGAAATATCCCAGTTTAAGTTGAGCCCAGAAGTTAAGTAATTTTTTGTCGGGATACTGCTCAGATAATAATTGAAAATTTTCTTGTGTTAGTCGGGCAGGAAAAAGATGAACAGGTATAGATTCTTGTCCATTATTCTTTGCCTCTACACACAAAATATACAGCTCCTTAATGAAACTATTTGTTATAGGAATACAACCAATAGTCTCACAACCACCATGTATAAAAATTAACCCGCCAGGATAAGACTGGTCTGATAATACCCGATCACTTTTATTGGGATAATCTATTTTTAATGAAAGAAAGAAATCACTATTTGGGTTAAATTTACTAATTGAGTAAATTCCTTCTGGTATTTGCTTATCCCCTTCTCTTCGCTTTGGACCTAATTCGCCCACATTTTGACAAAACTTATAAGTTGTAACTAATTTATAATTTTCTTCATCAATATTTTTTGCCCATACTTCTAAATCCTCCTCAAATTTGAATCCACGTATAAATATTTCAAAGTTTTGTTGATGAATACCAACCTTTTTCAATTTAGCATAAACATCTTCGGATTTGTCTTTGTATGCTTGAAAAACACGATCAAACTTCAACTGCTCATCTTTAAAACTTGGAGAACCCGACTGGATTAATGACATAAAAGAGAATAAGATTATAAAAAGTAATTTAATCATCTAATAAATAAGACGGCAAAAATGCATGATTATTCTATCAATCATTATAAAAATCATCAAAATAGTTGCTTTCGTTTTAGTGACCATTTACCCCTATTTTTGCATAAGATTTGAAGGGTAGTTTATATATAGTGCCAACACCTATCGGCAATTTAGCTGATATAACCTATCGAGCAATTGATGTATTAAAGTCGGTGGATGCAATATTAGCAGAAGATACAAGGCAAACTAAAAAGTTACTTGATCACTATGAAATAAGTCAGAAGCTCATCCCTTACCATCAACATAATGAACACAAAATCACAAAGTCAATTATCGAACAAATAACCAATGGCGATTCATTTGCAGTTTGTTCTGATGCAGGTATGCCAGGAATATCTGACCCAGGCTTTTTATTAATCAGAGAAGCTATTCAGGCTGAGATAGCAGTAGTTACTCTTCCAGGTGCTGTTGCTGCAATTGTTGGAATTGTGGGTTCTGGTTTACCCTGTGATACATTTGTATATGAAGGATTTTTACCTCACAAAAAAGGAAAACAAACGAAAATTTTGAACCTTCTTCATGAAAAACGAACAACAATTTTCTACGAAAGTCCACATCGAATCGTAAAAACACTTCAAATGATACACGAGTTAATTGGACCTGAGCGATCGATTGTTATTGGTCGAGAGCTTACCAAGAAATTTGAGGAATATATTAGAGGTAATACTACTCAATTATTGGAGCATTTTGACCATCACGAACCTAAAGGAGAATTTGTATTAATGATCGCTGGATATGACAAAAAATAAAATTCGATTAATCTTATATATTTTATCTCCTGCAATACTATTCTGGTTAGCTTGGCCACCGCGTGATTTATTTTTCTTAGGATTCTTTGCTTTTGTACCTCTATTTCTTCTTGAAGATAAAACCAAAAATATCCGTAGAAGTAGCTGGTTAATTTATCTATCTTTATTGATCTGGAATATCGTAATATCCTGGTGGGTAGGTTATGCGGAGTTTTATTCAAGTATATTTATGCTACTTGCCAATTCGTGGCTTATGTACTTACCTTGGCTAGGTTATAGAAAAGCTCGAAATTTAGTTAGTGACCAAAAGGCCTTATTTATTTTTATATCACTATGGCTTTCGTTTGAATATCTTCATCTCAACTGGCAAATTAGTTGGCCATGGTTTACATTAGGTAATATTTTTGCAAAACACAATGAGGTCGTTCAATGGTATGAAATCACGGGAACTCTTGGCGGAAGTCTTTGGGTGTTAACTACCAACGTTTTATCTTATTTGGCTATTCAAAAAACCAACCTTAAATCTGGATTAAAACCCATTGCTGTTATAATTATACCTATTTTATTGTCTATTCCATTTTACCTATCAAATCAAAAAGATTACACGACAACAAAAAGATCAACTCTCTCGGCATTATTAGTTCAACCCAATATCGACCCCTACCTGAAATTTGAAAAGGATAAAGAAGTGGTAAACCTAGTTGACATGTTAAAATTGGTAGAACCCTATATAAAAGATAGCACTGATATCATTATTTTACCTGAAACTGCCATCGTTGAATATGTTGATGAAAATTATCCTGACCGTTTTGAAAGCATTCAAATTCTCAAAGAATTTGTCAAGAATCATCCTCAAATTCATTTCATATCGGGTATTTCAACCTACAAGTTTTTTTTGAAAGGAGAGCCTCTATCACAAACAGCTCGAAAAACTAAAAATGGAGATTACTACGATAGCTACAATACTGCAATCAGCTTTGACAAAAAGGGAAATCTTGATTTTTATCATAAAGGAAAACTAGTTCCTGGAGCTGAGATTATGCCTTATTCAAAGATTTTTAAATTTTTAGATTTCCTAGCTGTTGATCTCGGAGGTATCTCTGGGAGTCTTGGATCAGACAAAAAACCAAAAGTCTTTAACACTGCGAAAAACTCAAATCTTGCTCCACTAATATGTTATGAAAGTGTATTTCCTGGACATGTCGCTGAATTTTGCAGAGAAGGAGCTGAAATCTTGGTAGTGATAACTAATGACGGATGGTGGAGAGATACGGACGGTTACAAGCAACATATGTATTATGCTACACTGAGAGCTATAGAAAATCGTAGAGAAGTATTACGAAGTGCTAATACTGGTATTTCGTGTAGGATTGATAAATTAGGTAAAATTCATGAACGAAGCCAGTGGTGGACAAGAGAAGTCATACCCGTGGAGGTTAATTCATTCCATAATTTGACATTCTATTCAACATATGGCGATTACATTGGTCGATTAGCAAGTTTTATTGGTAGTTTTTTTATTCTTGGAATGATTGTAAAAAAGAAAAGTAATAATGTCAATTAATATCAAAAATATTGGTCTGACAGATTATGATGACGCATTAACTATACAAGAAAATACTCATCAAGAAATAGTAGATGGTGCTGCAGATATCGTAATATGTTGCGAGCATCCACATGTATTTACTTTTGGTAAAAGTGCTGACAAAAATAATTTACTGATAGATGCAAACTTTCTAAAAAAAATCAATGCTAAAACTCAACAAATAGATCGTGGTGGAGATATCACATACCATGGCCCAGGTCAGCTAGTGTGTTACCCTATTATCAACCTCAGAAAAAGAGGTATTGGCGTCAAAAAATATGTTGAGATACTCGAAGAATCTATCATAAAAACCTTAAAAGAATTTAGCATTGATGCATACCAAATAAATCACCTGACGGGAATATGGATTGGAGAAAAACCTCATACCCCAAGAAAAATTGGAGCGATCGGAATCCGAATAAAACAGGGCATTAGCATGCACGGTTTTGCATTAAATATTACTACTGATTTAGACTATTTTGAGTATATCAATCCATGCGGAATCACTGACAAAAATGTCACATCAATGCTTAAAGAAGGAGTTGAATGTTCACCGATGGAATTTTTTCAGAAATTTTCAAAAATTTTCTTTGATTTAATGGATTAAGTCAAATTCCAGTCTACAGGTTTTGATAAATACTCATTAGCTCTGGAAAATGGTTTACTTCCAAAAAAACCTGCTTTTCCACCCGCATAAATCTCAGCAGCAGGGTGAGCAGATTCAATAATTAAATGCTTTTTATTGTCAATTAATTTTTTCTTTTTCCGAGCATAGTTACCCCAAAGTATAAAAACAACTTTATCTTGATTTTGAGATATCATATGGATGACTTTATCCGTAAATATTTCCCATCCTATTCCTTGATGGCTAGAGGGCTTCTTTTCTTCTACAGTCAAAATAGAATTTAATAGGAAAACACCTTGTTTAGCCCAGCTAGAAAGATCTCCGAATTTAGGTATTTGACATCCTATGTCATCTTCTAATTCTTTGAAAATATTCCTTAATGAAGGGGGAACTTTAGCCTCTTTTTTTACAGAAAAACATAAACCATGGGCTTGACCATGTCCATGATAGGGGTCCTGACCGATAATGACCACCTTCACTTGTTTAGGTGGCGTAATTTTAAATGCGTTAAAAATATCTTTTGTAGGTGGATAGATGGTTAATCCAGAACTCTTCTGTTGATCTAAAAACTGTTGGATATCAATAAAATACGGTTTTGATAGTTCCTCAAATAACAGTGATTTCCATGAATTTGGAAGCAAATCTGTCACTTTGCCCCTCTTAATTTTAGTTCTGTATGATATGGGCTATTTGGTATCACATATTTTTTATACATCCATACAGCGGTGCTTATGAAAATAGCTACGAATAGAAATAATATGGATAATTTTATAAGCTTATTATTCATAAAAATTTAGCATTAGAACTTATTCTCCAGGATTTACAAAAGCATATTCTCTTCCAAATCGGAGCATTTGCTCAACATAACCTTCTTCACTTACATTAAGGTCAATAAAATTACCTTGTTCATCGTATTTCGCGACTAACTTTGGCTGCACAAAACCACTATAAGGAGCTAGATTTAAACTTTCATATCTAGCTACCACCTCTTTATGAATTTCTGGATCAACTTTTACACCATAACCCTCTACTAATGCCTCTGCTGCATCATAATCACCTTCTGATTTAATCCGTTGAATTTCTTTTAAAAGTTCACCAAATATCTCACGAAGTTTAGCATAATCATTCACCACAAAATACGTTTTATTTTCTATTATTTTTTTCTCAATGACATTATTTTCAAGCCCCTTCTCATATGCCCATGAAGCATTCAATTGGCGGTTTCTCATGTGATCTTCCTCTATATTTTCTCCCTCTTCTAGTCTTCTTAATTGTAGCATCATTCCGTTTGCTATATAACTATCATATTCTGCCATACCCACTTCTAGGCTTGGCATTAATCCTAAATCAATTAGTTTTTGATCATATATATAGTAAAGAGCAACTAAGTCAGCACGGGCTTCCTCCAAGGTATTACTGTAGTTTTTGAGCGTTTCTTTAGGAGTACCAATACCCTCATTAATTTTTCCTGATGCATGACCAATAACTTCGTGCATTGCAGTGTGCATTTTACTACTTAATTTACCATGTTCTTTTATTCTTGACCTCACATTTTCATCAGAATAGAATTCATTCAAAGAACTGCTACCTCCTGCTGAATTATATGCCTCAACAATATTTCCTAAACTTATCGATTTACTACCGTGTGTACTTCTAATCCAGTTACTATTCGGTAGATTAATGCCAATAGGAGTTGCAGGAGCAGCATCACCAGCCTCCATAGCTGCATTAATAACGCGATAACTCACACCAACTACATTCTCCTTTTTGTGCTCATCCATAATCGAACTGTTGTCTTCAAAATATTGAGCATTTTCACTCAAAACTGCCATCCTTCTCGATGCCTCTTTATCGTTCATTTGAATGACTGCCTCATATGCTCCTTTGTACCCAATAGCATCTCCATATACTTCAATAAAACCTAAAATAAAATCAATATCTCCTTCGGTGCTCTTAAGCCAATTAATGTTAGTTGCATCCCATTGTTCAAGATTTCCAGTTTTAAAATAGTCAATCAGCATCCCAATGTGATTTGCTTGAGCATTGTTTTCGGCAACATTTTTAGCTTTTTGAAGCCAGAAAATTACTCGATCAATTGCGTCTCCATATAGACCACCAGATTTGTAGACTAGATCAACTAATTTATTGTCTATTTTTACTAACCTAGAATTTAATCCATACTCGATTGGGGTTTCCTCTCCCAATTTACCCATAGCTCCATAATGAGCAACAGCCTCAGACTCTGTAACTCCGTCACCATAATAATTATTGGCACTCAATGCAACTTTGTCGACTCCTTTGTCCTTGACAACTTTCTTGGCATCTACAGATGGATCAAAAATTACAGGCATTAGCTTTGTCATCATTTGATCTATGGTCTCTCCTTCCAAAGTAATTGAATCATTGATAGAACTCCCTTTGACCAAGATTGAAAAATAATCTTGTGAAAATTCTGGCAGAAACTTTTTCTCAGCATAATGGTGATGAATACCATTTGAAAACCAAAATCGTTTTAAATAAATCTCAAAATTTTCCCAATCACTTGTACTTTTATCACCCTCATAGGTTTGATAAATAGACTCTAATACCCGCTTAATTTGAATATTGTGCTTATAATTTTGAGCATAGGTAATTTCTCTACCGCTCAAAGCAGCTTGTGACAAGTAAAAGACTAATTCTTTCTGTTTGGTGCTTAAATCATTAATTCCAGATGCATCATAGTTTAATATTCTTAGGTCTGCGAAACGATTGGAGTCAACAACTAACTCGTCATTATTGTCACTATTTTTAACCTGATTTGTAGAGCTATTGCAAGCTACCAAAATATTTAATGCCAGAATTATTAAAACTATATTTTTCATAACTTATTGATTTTTAGGATGCGAATTTAATTAATTTTAATAGGAAGTAATCGGACTGTCTTTGATATTGATTTTTCAAGATTTACTTATAAATTATAGTTTTATAGCAAATTTTCTGCCTAGTTTATGAAGATCTTCAAGAACTTTATCGTTAAGAGGTATGCCAGTTTTCAATCTTGTTTCTTTGGTATTAAATTCAATTTCACCGGGGACATAAACTGGTTTGTTTTCATCTACTCGTTCAGCATTTTTAAAGGAATTAATCCAAATGTCCATACTTGTTTTAAATTCTTCGACAGATCGGAAACCATCTACTTCCATTGCCCCTACAAAAT
>JADHMR010000091.1 GCA_016779945.1 Bacteroidia bacterium
CAACACCATTCTTGAAAGTAGCTCTTTTTCTTGTTCGACCATTTTTGTAATGCAGCGTATATGAACCGTCAAGCTTTCCATTTGAGTATGAGCAAATTACTTCAGGAGAACCATTTTCGTAATATGTTTTGAAAGACCCATGTCTAATACCTTTTTTATAGGCGATGTCTTGATTTTGTTTGCCATTTTCATACCAACTCTTAAAAAAACCATCTATTTTCCCGTCAGTCCATGTTATCCGTTGCATGGGTTTATTATTCGATGGCCATAGTAACAATGACTCACCAGAGTAAAGTGTGTTGTTATACATGTAATCACCCGACTCATTTTTAGTAAGTTTATTAAATGCTACCTTATTTTGACTGAATGCCAAGGCAAATACGAAGAATAAGACAGTTGTAATGGATTTTCTTATAGACATTAGTGCAAATTTACGGTTAGGGACAAATTTATTGGGGTAAACTATGAACGATTTTTTCGGTGTCTTGCATATTCATACAATTAAAATGCCCTCGAGGACAATTGTCACTTCCTAATTTACTGCATGGATGACACGATAAATTGATTAAATAATTCTGAACCTGTTCTTTTTGGACGTTTGCATACATTCCAAATTTTGGGTGTGTATTTCCCCATAATGTCACAATATGTACATTAAAGCATGATGCAATATGCATCATACCTGTGTCTCCTGTAATTATGGTTTTTGCATTTTTTATCATGTAGGCAGATTCGTCAATACTTAACGAGTCACATAGATTTATTAATTTTTTATGATGGGTATTACTAATGATATGATTTGCCTTTTTAACGTCCGTTTCACCAGCTCCAATTAAAACGATGGGAGTGTCGTTTAATCGTTTAATTAACGACAGTATTATGTTATTAGGTATTTGTTTGGTAAAGTATGTTGCACCCAATGATATAACAACATATTGGTTTTTATGAATATTATATTGATTAAGATCAAGACTAATTTGGTTTGGGAAATAGTATTCTACTCCTAGATTATCATTTTTAATATTAATGGATTTTAACCCGTCAAAATAGCGATCTATTATATGAGATTCTGGTAATAGATCAATTTTGAAATTAACAAATAACCACTTCTTAAGATTGAGTTTATTAAAACTTAGCCACTTTGATTTAATTGCTCTTTTTATTTTTAGGGTCCTAATATTTTTGTGTAAATCAATTACCAAATCATAATTTTCATTTTTTAAATCAGCTACCAGTCTTGAAAAATTATTGTCGTTTAACGTATGAATTTTATCAACGTAGGGATTATTGGTAACCAAACTAGAGTAACTATTTTTTGTAAGATAGTGTACTTCAGCATTTGCAATTTGCTTTTTAACACACCTTATGATTGGTGAGGTAAGCACAATATCACCTATGCTACTGAATCTTATGATTAAAATTTTCATTGTTTAGGAGCGTATAAAAGTTCGTCATTCAAAAAAGCTTCTTCCGTAATATAAGCAGCTGAACTATTATTCTCAATCATTGCGATAACAACGGTATGATTTTCTCCTTTATCATCTGTTATTGTCATAATGTGTTTTATGATTCCATAGCGTCCTTTCATGCTACAAGGAAGTCTTGATACGTCAAAATCACCAGTATTAAAAAATGTATTGTAAAAATCCCAGTTATATAAATCGTTTAGACTAATCGTATCCTTAGTTTCAAACCGTGTTTTTTTATAATAATCAATAAACTGATAGGAATCAGTATTACATTGATCAAAATACAGCGTATCTTGAACTCTAATTTCTACCTCATTTTCTTGAGCCGATGAGTTAAAACTCAGAAATATGATAACTAATAGCGTTAAATTCTTCAAAATTTTGGTTGATGTAGTAATATGAATACGAAAGATAAGACTAATCATTGCGACCAAAATAATATAAATACGAACAATAAAGTGAATAACTCTGTGTTTTAGCTGTGTATTTCTAAATAAATTTGTTTAATGAAAAATGTAATTCTATCTATAATATTATTATCATCCATATATTCATATGGACATAAAAACGATTCTATTGGAACGCGTGTTAAAAATGGGAAGACCTATATACTACATAAAGTTGAAAAAGGCGATGGGCTCTATAGTTTGAGTAAAAGATATAATATTGGCTTAAAAGAAATTGTTAATGAAAATCCGGGTTCTGATAATGTCATCAAAATAGACCAGTTGATTTGGATTCCGACAGATTTGAAGCCGGTTATGCAAGAAAAAGTTGTAGATAGTTATTTCAGTAATTTACCAACCAAAGAGAATACTTCTAGACCAAAGGTAGAGCCGAATAATCAAGTTACGACCTTTGCAAAATATCATAAGGTTATGCCAGGAGAAACATTATATTCCATTAGTAAAAAGTATAATACAAGTGTTGAGATGATTAAAAATCTCAATAATATGAATTTGGACAACATATCCGATGGACAGCGTATTTTGGTGCAAGATGGGCAGGCCAAAACAGTGTATATGTCTGATAATCAAACAGACTCAGTTTCATCTTCCAAAACCAAACCTTATGGTGATTTGGGTTTTGAGACTAAGGTTGAAACTAAAACGATAGAAAATAATGATGGTTATTTTATAAAAGTAGAAACCCTCAAAGAATACAATATTGAAAAGGTTGAAGAAAGGGGAGAAGTAACCGTTGGTGATCCAAAACTATCAGAGGATAAAAATTTTGCATTCCATTTTAATGCACCTATTGGTCAGGTAATAATGGTTACGAACCCTAAAAATAGTAAGACAGTTTTTGTGAAAATTGTAGGTAATTTTCCAAGATCAGAAAATAGTTCACAGATTATTAAACTATCATCATTTTCAGCTTCACAAATAGGGATAGCTAGTAAGGATAAGGTGATCCTTAGTTATGCAATTGCTCGATAGTAATTTTAGATTAGAAAAAACCTCTCTTTTCTTCTACTATGTTTTAATAGTAGGATTTATGAGTTTATGGTTATCCCCTTTCATGGTGAGCGTTTCAACAGGCTTTTCTCTAATTTATATAGCTATTAACGTTAAACATCTCTTTGGGGTCAAAAACATTAGGATAATCTATGTGTCTTTTGCTATTTTTTCATTGAGTTTGATTGATATCTTAATCAATGGGTTTACTTCCACGACCTCTTCTAAATTTCTGTTGTTACTTGGTTTTGTTGTTGCATTAGCCTCTTTTTCTATCTTATTAAACCAAAAAAAAAATAGTCTTGTAAATTTAACGCTCATACTTTCATCAGTTGTTTCGCTGGTGAATATCCTAGCAATTACTAATTATTTCTTAAATAAAGAATTTTATGATGCACTACTGCTTCAAAGTAAAAGTATTCCTATACCCAATATGCATCATATCCATTTTGGGATAATCAATGCGTGTGTGATAGCCTTATTAATAGGTATATTACTGACAAAAAAGTTAAAAGGTAATATTCAATTCAATTTTGCGATCGGTCTTCTTCTTATAAGTTTTATTTCATTTCATATACTGAGTTCAAGAACTGGATTATTATCTTTTTATGTTGGACTTTTAGTTTCACTTGTTTGGTACACAATACAGAAGAAGTCATTCAAAGCTTTAATTATCGGATTTATTATTATCATATTATCATTATCACTGTCTTACAGTTTTAGTGATTCTTTTAAAAATAAAATTCAAAATAGTGTGGAAGATTACAATAGTTGGGGCAAAGGGGATGAAATTAACCACAAGTCAATGGCTATGCGTATGGAAGCTTCCAAAATGTGTATTCAGATTATTAGAAACAACCCTCTTGGTGTGGGTGCACAGGCTCAAAAACAAGTGATTCAAGAAACCTATGTGAAAGAAAATACACCACTAGATGTTGAAAATAGAGTAGGGCCGCACAATCAATTTCTTGAATTTGGTGTCAAGTATGGATGGATTGGTATAATTCTTTTAATGTTATTTTTTGTTTGCTTAATACCGCTCATTCGTTCATCATCTTTTCCTTTAATTGCCATCATTGGAATTGTATTGACATCGTTGTTTTTTGAGTCTTTATTAGAAAGGCAGACCAGTATTTATATCTTTAGCTTGTTCATTGCTCTATCGACTTCTTTATTTAGGTTAAATGAAAAATCATAATTATGAATTAAATATGACTTCAATCTGAGTCTAATCCATGTAAATTTGTAATCTATTATGACAAGGTTTTTAAGTGGTTTTTTAATTCTTTCATCGTTTTATGGATATGGTCAAGTGTATGATAATGTTGATGAATCAGAAAATTTAACAAGTGAATCAGTAAAATCAACATCTATATTAGATTGGAAATCTCGATTGCATACAGGTATATCGAGCTCATTTTTTGTAGACTTTATCACCTCACCATTAAGTTACGTTGACATAGAATACACTGATCCTGGAAATATTACACGTAAAGAAGAAGGAGCGGTTCAAACAACTTATGCCTCCATATATACCATAGGTTTTGTTCCTAGGTATAATTTGTATGAATTAAAGAATAATCTAGCGATAGCTGTTTCTGCACCAATTGCAGTTGGTTTTGGGAATGCAATACCAGCGTCAGAGTCAGTAATTGGTGGCAATGGTTTTGGTAATTTTCAATTGCCCATTTTTTTAAATATGTTTTATGGAGCAGAGTCAACATATGATGCTCAAGATCAAATAGGTATAAATGTTGGGTTAGGTTATGAATTTAATAAGATTGGTCTGTTAGGTTTTTCGTCATCAGCTAATAGTGAACAAATCAATAAAGCATGGATCATGCCAGCGATAACTGCAGGTGCCCAGTTTTACAGAGGTTTATCACCTATGGAAGTTAATGTGAAATACGGTTTTGGGGAAATTAAAGATCAACGCGTTGACCAATTTGGTTATCCATTATTGAGTGGAAAAAGGGTAACTAGAGCTTCTTCTATAAAGTTAAGTGTTATCTATTTTCTATAGAATTATTCCTCTTTTTCAAGGTTAAGATTTTTACCATCAAAATTTTGTAAGTCATTTATCCCAATGAAATTCAACAGGGTTGGGATTATATCAACGGTATAAACAGTATCAGTTATCTGTTTTGACTTAATACTATTTCCTAGGAATACAAGAGGTACGTGAGTGTCATAATATAGCGGACTGCCATGCGTTGTACCAACACTTTTGTAACTTATTAAGTGATTTTTTTCACCAATAATTTTTATGAAATAACCATGGTTTGGATGGAAACTATTTCTCGTTTTTTCAATAAATATTTTAGTACATAATGGATCTTTAATATCTATGAATGAAATGGTTTCTTGGATGTAATCTAGATCTTTTAACTGATTTTGAATTTCTTGAGTTAACGTTAAACTATCGATGCTAAGATTTTCTAACACCTCAAAATTGGGCTCAATACCTCTGTAACCAGAGGCAGACTTAATGCATGATTGTTCAAGGTTAAATTTCTGTTGAATGGTCTCGTCAATAGCATCAATATCATCTTTAAATTCTTGTTTAGATATTCTTCGTCCGATTGATTCTGGTTGGTTTGCCAATTCTGGGAATGGAGCAACCCCGTGATCAGAGGATAAGCTAATAATGTAGTTTTCCTGACCGATTTTAGTGTTCAAAAATTGAATAAATTCTAACAAATACTGATCAAGCTTATAATAATAATCGGCAATTTCATAACTATCTGGGCCAAACTCATGACCAATATAGTCTGCAGCTGAAAGGCTGACAGTGAGAACATCTATATGATTATCTATCCCAAGATTTTCATTTTCAATAAGTTGTTTAGCAAATTTCAGTACAAATTGATCGCCAAAAGGGGTATTCCATAGAAAGTCTCCAACGTCCTTATTTTTTCGATTAATTGAATCTTTGATGATATGCGGGAATTTAGGATCAAAAAATCCAGTTTCTTGATAGACACTATCTACGGATGAATCATAACTAGCACTAATCATTGGGTTCAATTGCCAACCAGAAGCTATATCAGCCGCCATAATTTCTTTACCAAGATAATTTTTTGCCCAATTAGGAAAGGGTTCGGAGTAGTAATCTGTACTAACCATTTGTGTGGAGTTTGCATCAAACCAAAAGGCACGATTTGCATGGTGTCCTCCCATTAGTATTGAGGCACGATCTTTTAGCGAAACACTATACGATTTTGATTCTACATCGTAAGTTTTAACGATATCACCAATACTGGGCTTTAGTAAATTTTTTGCCGATGATTTTGGTAATGTACAGTTTGTAATACCGACAAATTTTACGCTTGAATCTAATATTGAATAATAACTTTTTTGCAAATTTCTGTAGTAGATATTATTATTTGTGATACCATTATTGCTCGGGTGAAACCCCGTTGCAATTGTAGCATGCCCAGGAGCTGTTGATGTATTAGCATGGTTATGGTGAGTATTTACAAAGGATTGTCCATTCTCGGCTAAGTATTTTAATCCTCCATCTAAAACAGAACTATACTTACTTATATAGTCACCTCGCATTTGATCTATACTAATCAGAATAACTAATTTTGGAATAGGTTGTTCTTTATGTGTTGTACAACTCAAACAGGTAATTAAAACTAGGGCATAAATTTTGTTCACAATGCAAAGTAACGGAAGGTATTTAGATTTTGTAAATATTTGAAAAAATAATTTATAACTTGTTTTAACTTTAATACAATGACATATTTGTATATGCGATTATATAATCTCTTATCCCTTTTATTTTTGTTTACAATACAGGCATTAGGTCAGACTTATACATATGGGACGATATATGATCAAAAAGATAATAGTATTACCAATGTACAGGTAAGTGTTTCTGGAACTAAAATTACATCTTTTTCAGACGATAAAGGTGAATTTATTCTCAAATATTATGACGAGGAAATTCCCGTTATTTTAACCCACCCAGAATACGATACATTGAAAATTGTTCTCAAACCCCATGAAAACAGAACAATATATCTGCAATCAACAGCTCAGACAAATGATTATCACTTAGGCTATATGGCAGGTTTTACAGATTTTGGAAATAAAAATAAAAATAAAAATCTTGAAAATATGCCCTATTTTTTGGGTGAGTCAGATGTGAATAGGCAATTACAAATGTTACCAGGCATTGAGCAAGGAACCGAAGGATATAGCAATTTATTTGTAAGGGGAGGAGATGTAGATCAAAATCTAATATTATACAACGGTACACCCATATATAATCCGAATCATTTGTTTGGAATTTCATCCACATTTCATCACAAGAGCATAAAAAATACGAGAGTCCACAAAGGGTTATCATCTGCCAAATTAGGAGGTAGAGTTTCTTCATACATTGAACTTGAAAGTGAGAAAACTAGCAACTATAGTGGGTTAGATGGTGAGTTTGAAATGACACCTTTGAATGCTGGAATTTATATCAGCAGCATCAATAAAGGAAAAGGTTTTTTTATATTGGCAGCAAGAAGATCATGGTTTGATTTACTAACACCACCAGAAAGTCGTCAAAATACATTCAATGCTAACATTTATGATGTTCAATTAAACTTTGGAAAAGTGTTAGAAAATCAAGATGAAATTGAATTTAATTTTATGAATACACGAGATTTTTACTTCATCTCACTTCAAGATGATTCATCTCAAAATCTTAGTAATACAAGGATTATTGGATTAACTCTAAAATGGTCTAACTTCTTGGCATCAGCCAAATACAAGCAACGATTAAATTCAAATTTGACTGCTACACATAAATTTTATTACTCAGGTTATCAAGCCAGCTCGGGAATAAAAGAAGAACTATTTGATCTCAATATTAGAACCATACCCACTACTGAGCGTGTTCTTCAAAGGGGAATTAGAGATTTTGGATTAAACAGTGATTGGGCCTATCACAAGGATAACAAGAATACAATTCATTTTGGTGTACAATCAAGTTCGCGTTTCTTTCAACCTGGCAAACTGACTTATACCTCTGTTGGATATCCCACAATTGATGATATCAAAACTATTACAGGAAATGAAAAGTATACTGGTTCTTCAGAAATAGCCATCTATGCCGAAGATCGATTAAGGCTTAATTCTAATCTTATTTTTGACTTAGGATTTAGACAAGTTCATTATGCACATAATGGTTTTTCTAAGTTTGCTTTTGAACCACGATTACATGCTACTTATTTTCTTGAAAATCGTGATGTCTTTAAATTTGGCTACAACAGACACAACCAATTCATAGGTCAATTAAATATAGGTACAACAGGAAGCCCGGATAATATATGGGTGCCTGCAACTGAATTGGCCAAACCAAGAAAAGTTGATGTATTAGAAGCTAGTTATGAACGAAAAATTGGAAATCAGTTTGCTGCATCATTTAATTTATATTCAAAGACATTTCGCAATTTAGTTGAGGTCTCTAATTTATCAGATGCTGGTGACCCAGAACTTGATTGGCAATCTAGCGTCGTTTTTGGGTCAGGTAGATCATATGGTGCTGAATTTTTTATTCAAAAAAGTAAAGGAGATATCACAGGCTGGTTGAGTTATGCATATAGCCGAAGTTTTAGAAATTTTGAGGATTTAGAAGACGATGAATATGAATATAATTTTGACAGACCTCATATGCTTAAATTATATGTGAACATCACCAACCCAATTAGTGAATGGAATTTTGGCTTTAACTATATCATTGGATCAGGACAATTATTTACATTACCAATTGGAAAGTTTAGAGATATAAACGGGGATACCCAGCTAGAGTATAATACCTTAAATAATTATAGAAGCAATACCTATCAACGGTTTGATATTAGTGTTATACGGTTAAATAACTCATACGGATTAGAGCAAGAATGGCGTTTCTATTTATACAATGCCTTGGGTCATAAAAATCCATTAAATGTGGCAGCATCGTTTGATAGCACAAATTTTTCTCAGTTACAGATAGATCGAGCTTATTTGGCTTTTGTTCCGGGTATTGCATACATTGTTAAATTTTAGAAATAAGAATATGAAAAAATATTTATCAATAGTTTTAACCATATTTATAGCAGGATGTTACCAAGACACGATTCGTCCAGATCTACTTCAAGAATATCGGAACAAAATGGTTGTTACCTCAATTCTTACCTCTGGTAAGCCCGCAAATCTCATACTTACCA
>JADHMR010000092.1 GCA_016779945.1 Bacteroidia bacterium
AACTATTCCGCTCTGGTAGCGGGGAGCAGAATCGAACTGCCGACCTCCGGGTTATGAATCCGACGCTCTAACCATCTGAGCTACCCCGCCAAAGGCCTGCAAATTTAACTTTTTATTTATTTTGTGTAAACTATGTGTTTTGTTTTTTTTCTTAACGATCTACAGCCACTTTATACGTAGGGTCTTCCATTATATTTTCAATCTTGTCTGCATTTGCAAGTAGATTTTTACAATCTTTACTCAAATGACGCAAATGGACTTTTTTCCCTACTTTTAAGTATCGCTCCGTTATCTTGTTTACTGCCTCTATGGCACTCATGTCAACAATCTTACTTTCTGCAAAATCTATAATCACCTAATCTGGATCATTCATTACATCAAATTTTTGTGCAAATACCGTGGTAGATGCAAAAAATAAGGGCCCATATATTTCATAGTGTTTCACATTATTTTCATCGATATGTTTTCGGGCACGTATTCGTTTGGCACTTTCCCAAGCAAATACTAATGCAGAGATAACAACTCCTATTAGCACTGCTAATGCTAGATTATGAAGAAATATGGTAATTAAAATCACAACGATCATAACCAATATGTCATGCTTTGGCATTTTGTTGAGGGCTCGGACACTTACCCATTCAAAAGTACCGATGGCAACCATAATCATTAGACCTGTTAATGCAGCTATGGGAACTTGCTCGATAAGACTACTCCCAAATACAATAAATACCAAGAGCATCACTGAAGCTACAATCCCCGAAAATCTTGCTCTTGCCCCATTACTAATGTTTATTAAACTCTGGCCTATCATAGCACAACCTCCCATACCACTGAAAAATCCAGTAACCATATTTGCCAATCCTTGAGCTACAGCTTCTTTATTTCCACTTCCTCTAGTCTCTGTAATCTCGTCAATTAAATTTAGTGTAAGTAAACTCTCTACCAATCCTACCGCAGCAACAATGCAAGCATATGGCAAGACAATGACTAAAGTCTCCAAATTAAATGGAACTTTTGGAATATGAAATGGTGGAAATCCTCCTCCTATTTTTGCAATATCACCAACAGATGTTGTATTCAAATTTAATAAATTAACCAACCCAAATACAATAATAATAGCAGCTAAAGATGATGGAAATGCCTTTGTAATCTTGGGTAATCCCCATATAATAACCATAGTAAGAAATACTAAGCCTAACATGTTATAAAGTGGGGTACCTGACATCCACTCCATAACCCCATTCATATTCATAGATTTAAAGGATCCTAATTGTGCCATGAAAATGACGATAGCTAATCCATTCACAAAGCCAAACATGACGGGTTGAGGGACTAGTCGTATAAATTTTCCCAGTCTAAAAAATCCGGCTATCATTTGTATGAATCCAGCCAGTACTACAGTTGCAAAAATGTACTCAATACCATGCGATTTTGCTAATGCAACTATCACTATTGCTATTGCCCCTGTTGCACCAGATATCATACCAGGTCTACCTCCAAAGATGGAGGTAATTAAACCCATTGAAAATGCTGCATACAATCCTGTAAGCGGATGAAGACCTGCGACAAAGGCAAAAGCTACAGCCTCTGGAACGAGTGCTAATGCTACAGTTAGTCCCGAAAGAACCTCTGTTGTATAATTAACTTTTTGCCTAAAATCAAAGAGATTTAAGTATTTCTTCATGTGTTTTTAAAAGGGTGCAAAAGTATACGAGTAATTAGCATACACATGATTAAGTGCACATTAGTTGTCCAAGAAAATGTACTAAGACTGTGGCTCAACTAGAATAGTTGCTTCTCGATCAACCTTAACCATCCCTGGATGAGCTCCTTTTGGTTTTCGAACATATTTACGATCACAATAAATCACCGCAGCTAACCCCTCACTTTTTGCCTTAGAATAATGTGCTGCCATTTGAGCTGCTCGCTCTATCACTGCTTCCGTTATCATCTGATTACCAGGATTACGAATTATCACATGGCTCCCACTTACATCTTTAGCATGCAACCATACATCATTCTTCGAACTAAAATTTCGCAGGAGTTCGTCATTTTCTCTTGCTCCTTTGCCAATTCTAATTTGAAATCCCGCATAAGTAATCTCTCTGTAAGGTAATTTAATGGGTTGTTGTGCTTGTTTTGGTTGTTTAATTTTTCGTAAATCATTTAACTTATCAATAAGCTCAACACGTTTTATTTCGTTGGATTTTTCAACAATCTCACGCTCGATAAGTTCTAAATTCTTGGATGCAAATTTTAATCTGATTTTCTCATTTTTACCCTTTGTGTACAAGCGTGTAGCATTATCTTGTGGGCTAAGGTCTTTTTTGAGTTTAAGCGTTACTTGGTTTTCGCCATCAAAGGTTGGAAGAGTTACTTCACCCATCCCCTTTTTTAGTTGCCACAGATTTGCCATAATTAAATCTGCTTTATCTTTATACTTTTTGGATTCACTGAGTTCTTTTACGTGGATTTGTGCATGTTTTAATCGTTTTGATAGTCGTTGATATTCTTTATTTAACGCACCTAAGTGAGCATTTTTCGTTTGTAAAAAAACTTGATGTGAAATATAGTTTCGGGCAAATTGATCAGAGGCTTCAAATGATGAATTAAATGCTGAAATAGTCTCCCCTCTTTTCTCAAAATACAATTCATACTTTGAATTTACTTTATTGATGAATAAGCTTGTTGTGAGTGATTTATGATAAATATCTGCTAGTTGTTGTTTTTTTTGATGTACTGATTCATCATTAAATCCATTGTCGTTTAAATACTTTTGTTGGTTTTGATCTAAAAATTTAAGGTCTTCAGTACGTGTATTATCCGCTATCCACGACAAATTCACATCCTTTGTATGTTTGTCCATGGGGATTTGCTTGCTTTTTACTGGAAAATTCTCAAGCCATTCGTCCATCTTATAATGCGAAATTTGACTGAATCTACCATAACCAAAGAATTGTAAAATTTCATCGTTTTCGAAGTAAATTGCAAAGCACCGATCGAACGGATATACGTTGATTTTAGTAACATTTAATCCTACAATAGACCTAAATACAGGAAGTCTATTCTTCTTTTGAAGTTTCTGAATTTCGGGAGTTTGAAAAAATGACAACCCTTGAAAGAAATTGATTTTCAGCCCAAAATCTTCAAAAACAAAATTAATTTCATGTTTGGATGTCGTGAATACTTCGTTTAAGCTCTTCCCTTCTATTTTGGAACTCAACTCATTGGCTAATCGTTCAATAAGAAAGGCGTGCATAACATTATTTCTTAATATTCACCATATACATCAGTAAGACACTCACATCCGTCCTCTGTGATTAAAATAGTATGTTCGAATTGTGCCGATAATTTATAATCTCTGGTTCGGGCAGTCCATCCATCACTACGATCAACGATACACGCTGCAACCCCTTCGTTAATCATAGGCTCGATCGTGAAAATCATCCCTGGTTTCATACGCTTTCCTGTATTTTTCTGTCCTACATGGCTTACTTCTGGCTCCTCATGGAACTTTATTCCTACACCATGACCGCAAAATTGCCAAACTACACCATAACCTTTAGATTCTGCGAATTGTTGAATTTCATAACCTATATTTCCAAATCTATTTCCTGGTTTACACTGCTTTACTCCGATTGCAAGACATTCTCGAGTGACATCGATCAGGTTTTGTGCAGCATCAGATACTTTACCTACCGTGTACATTTTGCAGGTATCTCCAAAATAACCGTTTAGAATAGTGGTAACATCAATGTTCAAAATATCACCATCTTTTAAGACATATTCGTTAGGTACTCCATGACAAATCACCTCATTGGGACTAGTACAAATAGCACCGCTAAATGCTGGTGATCCGTGCGATTGATATCCTAGCGTAGCTGACTTAGCTCCATGATCCGTTATAAATTCAAGGGCCTTATCGTTGATATATTTGGTGGTGTTACCTGCAATCACATATTGTTCAAGGTGCTTGAGCACTTTTGCAGCAAGATGCGAAGATTTTCTAATTCCTTCTATTTGTTCGGGCGTTTTTATTTTAATGGCCATAGTTAGTCTGGTGCAAAGTTAGTACAACTAACGCATTTTGAATTTGAGTATGATTTTAAAAAAAATGGCTTAATCAAAAGAGAAAGCCATTTATCGTTTGTTAATTTTTTAAGATTTACAACGCAGCATACTGGGCTTTCACAAAGTCACTCAACTCTTTACCTGTCAATAAATTTTGTGACAATTTAGCTAAGTTGATTGCTTGAGATAGTAATTCAGTTTGTTTGTCCCCTTTAGTTTTTAATACTTTAGAAGCTAGAGGATGATTTGTATTCACGGCTACGGTATATTTCTCTGGCATCTGACCAAACATTTGCATTCCGCCCATGCCACCCATTTCGCTCATTCTTCGCTCCCACTCGCTTCGGGTAATGGTTATGAAAGAATCTGTTGGGCTCATTACTTCAGGATTAATCGTGTATTTCTCTTTGTCTACAACACCTTCAAAAACTTCTTTTAATTGGGTTGTATCCTCTTCATTTAAAACACTCTCATTTTTTTCATCCTTATCAATGATTTTACTCAAAGTGTCTGCATCAACACGTTTTAGTTGAAACTTCTCATTCTTTTGTTCCAAATTACCAATAAAGTGGTTATCAATAACTTCATCCAATAGAAGCACATCATATCCTTTGTCCTTTGCTGATTCAATAAACGAATGTTGCTTCTCAATATCATTGGTATATAGTGCAACACGATTCCCATCTTTATCCGTTTGATTTGGCTCTATTTTGGCGATATACTCATCTATCGAATGATATTCTTTGTCTGTATTTTGGAGTAGGCATATCTTTTTAGATCGGTCATAAAATTTGTCATCTGATAGCATTCCATATTTTACAAAAATGCTCATGTTATGCCATTTAGCCTTATAATCTTCAAAATCTGCTTTGTGAAGCTCTGCTAATTTATCTGCTACTTTTTTGCTAATATGGCTGGTAATTTTTTTAACTGCACCATCAGCTTGAAGACTACTTCTACTAACATTCAATGGAATATCCGGGCTATCAATAACCCCATGAAGTAACATCAGGTATTCGGGTACGATATCTTCAACATTATCCGTCACATATACTTGATTGCTGTATAGTTGTATCTTATTTCGATTAGGGTCAATTTCCTTTTTAATTTTGGGAAAATAAAGCACCCCCGTTAAATTAAATGGATAGTCTACATTGAGGTGAATCCAAAATAAAGGAGGCTCACTCATCGGATATAACTTTCCGTAGAAATCTGTGTAATTTTCCTCTTTAAGCTCACTTGGATTTTTCTTCCACAATGGAGCTATCTCATTTATGGTTTTGTCGTCAAATTCAATTGGTATCGGTAAAAATTTACAATACTTATTTAATAGTTCATTGATTTTCCACTGTGTAAGAAAATCTTTACTCTCCTCATTGATATGGAGAATAATGTCTGTTCCTCGTTTTTTTCGCTTGCCCTTAGTGATTTTAAAATCGGTGCTCCCCTCACAAGTCCATTTGGCTGGTTCTGCTCCTTCAGCATGACTCAATGAATTAATTTCTACCTTATCGGCAACCATAAAACTTGAGTAGAAACCCAACCCAAAATGACCAATAATATTGGCATCCTCTTTTGTGTCCTTAAATTTTTCTACAAACTCCTCAGCTCCACTAAAAGCAATTTGATTAATGTATTTATCTATTTCGTCAGCTGTCATTCCTATGCCTGAATCGCTGATTGTGAGGGTGTTCTTTTTCTCGTCTATTTTGACTGTGATTTTTAGCTCACCTAAATCACCTTTTACTTCTCCGCGTTGACTAAGAACTTTTAGTTTGTTAGTCGCGTCTGTTGCATTTGAAATTAACTCTCTTAAGAAAATCTCATTATCTGTATAAAGAAACTTCTTAATAATGGGGAATATATTCTCCGTATTTACTGAAACTTTTCCTTTTTGCATTTGATTTATTTTTTTAAGAGAAATATCAATAAACAGACCAAACAAAATTACTGACATGGTGGCAGAATATATTTCTAGGTTTACAATCAAATTGTTGTGCAGAAGTTAATGCTACTTATTTTTGGGGAAGATTTTAATCATAAACCCGTGAATCTTAATAAAAAGCAGTGCATACTCATCAGTTTTATCGCTTTATTCTTTGTCACTTTTTTCTTGACTTACTATCCTACTGCTAATGACGGACCGCGTGGAATTCACCAATGGGGTCAGGCAGACAGGCTGGCTGTATGTTTGAGATACATCGATGGGAAAACATTAAATGACCCAGCAACGCTCAGTTTTAAAACTCCAGAAGGCAATGTGGGTGTTGAGTTCTCAGGATTTCAATATGTTTTAGCTCAAATTGTAAGAATTGGATATCCCGAAAAATGGCTTCCTTTTTTATATAAAATAACCACTTTTTTAACATTTTTCACTGCTCTGTTTTTCCTATCGTTTGAAGTATTGAAAAAAGAAAAAATACTGTTTAAATCAGCAATTTTCATTGGACTATTGAGTTCCCCTATTCTGATTTACTATGGTTATAATTTTCTACCGGATATACTTGCCTTGTCACTAGTTTTATGGGCCTTCTATTTTTATTTTAAAGATATAAATCGTTTTATTTTTCTGATTCTTTTTCTGGCGGGATTGTCTATGTTCATTAAAACTTCATCCGGCATTTATTTTATAAGTTTCTTCAGTGTTTTCTTTTTAAAAAATATTCGGAAAATCAATTTAAAATTAGTGCTGATTACATCCCTGTTTTTAATTGTTATTTCATCCATTGCCTATTATGATTACTTCCTTGTTAATCAACGGAATAAAGAGTTGTACTCGGTCGTATTTTTGAGCAGCCCAAGGCCTGTAACTTCATGGAATGAATTGGTTACTATTTTTGATGTTGCTTCACGTTTCAAGAATGAATATTTCAATGGAAGTCAACAGATTCTATTGATAGTGTTAGCCCTACTGTCCGTTATAAAATTCAAGAAAATTTTTAGTGTTAGTGATAAAATATTCTCATTACTTATGTTTTTTGGTCTTTTGTCTATTGTCTTACTTTTTGGTATTCAATACATGAATCATGACTATTACTTCATTGGTAATTTCATGCCAATTATTTTATTTTTAGTACTTAAGTCCGTTGCATATTTCGCTGAATTTATTCAACCCCGAACCAGTCTATTTCTTGCATTATTTTTCGCAACGGTATCCTTCTCGCAAGGTAATTCCAGATATTTCCAGCGGATGTCCGAAATAGTAAATATTAATGGATATCCTGAGTTGTATCCCCACAAATGGCTCATAGATGCAAAAGAAAAATTAACCCCATTCTTAAAAAAAGACGATTTAATTTTTGTTGTTTATGTTCCAGAACCCAACCACTCATTGGTGTATTTGAGAAGAAATGGTGCCACATTTAACGCTGAAGAAATGAGCAGAGAAAATAGTCCATTCAATTATTACCTTGAGACCATTGGTGCAAAATATATCATGTGTAAAACCAATAATATTGACCGATTGAGAGCTGATCAGTCTGACTTCATTGATAAATCAACGATCAAATTCCAAGATGACGATTTAACTCTATACTATTATGGATATTGAGTTTTTAAGAGATTATTGCCTTCAAAAAAAATTAACTACAGAAAGTACACCATTCGACTTTAACACATTGGTATTTAAAGTAAATAATAAAATTTTTTGCTTGTGTGATATCGAATTATTCAAAAGTATTAATCTAAAATGCGACCCTGAGCAAGCAATTCAACTAAGAGAAGAATTCGACGGAATAAACTCAGGTTATCACATGAATAAAAAACATTGGAACACAGTGGATATAAATAAAGATGTCCCAGACGAACTTATACTCAAAATGATTGACGACAGCTATGCACTCATTGTAAAATCATTACCTAAAAAGATTCAAAACGAGTTTTTTGGTGATTTAGGCTAACTTCTTAAAGCAGGCCATATACATTCCATCAGAGCGGTGACGAATTCCATCAAACATGATTTCATTTTGTAAACTTACAGAGAAGTTGTCCAGTACCCACTGTTTGATACCTGAATTTTCCTGATCAAATACTGAACAAGTCAAATAATAGAGCGTTCCACCATCTTTTAAAAATGGTAATGTGTTCTCTAAAATGGTTTTTTGCCGATTAGTGTATTGAACCAATGAACCATAATCAAAATTCATAAAATGTTCTGGTGTTCGAAACCAAGTTCCGCTTCCACTACATGGAACATCCGCTATGATAGCATCAAAGAATCCATGGCTAACTTCCTCATTATCAAACATCAATTTATCGACATAACCCCCCATATCAATTTCTGCATAATTAGCATCATAATGCATCTTTTGCATTCGTGATTTTGCATTTTTAAGAATGGTTGATCTAATATCACTTAAATAAAACGTACCTTTTTTTCGCGAACTCAAATTTATACTCTTCCCCCCTGCTCCGCTGCATACATCCCAGACGTTGTGATTTTCTTCAATGATAATTTTACTGCATAGAAACTGCGATGATAAGTCTTGTACTTGAATAGCATTTGTAAGATTTTGATTAAAACTAATTTCCTTTGCACCTGGCAGACCTAATATTCCTTTTTCTTGGTCAGCATGGTCTTTAGCCCAATTGTTAGGTCTAAAATCTTGATTTTCTGGGTGGTTATAATGATTAAATGCATCCATCAAAAAACCATCCTCATAGTATTTTAAATCACCAATTATTGAAGAGACATCGCCCCCGTTTTCATGTTCATTTAATTCAATATCCAACTCCAATTCGTCACGAAGCATCAACCAATCTTGATGACTATCTATATCTAGAGTCAATAAACTAAGCAATAACCCCTCTTTCAATGAATATGAGCGTAAAGTGACGCCCATTCTGAGGTAATTATAACAAATATCCGTGATGGCCTTTCTATCTTTTGAGCCAAATTTTTTGTGGGTTCTAAAAAATTGTTTTAAAAATAAATGAA
>JADHMR010000093.1 GCA_016779945.1 Bacteroidia bacterium
AAAAAGAATATCAAATAAGAATTCGTTATCGTCAAAAATTATTTCAAGCGAGATTAGTAAAAACGAATGAAGGCTTAGAAATCTTTTTTAATCAACCTCAGAAAGCAATTGCTAAAGGTCAGTTTGCTGCTTGGTACGAAAAAGATGTTTTGATAGGCAGTGGAGTAATTTCATAAAAAGGACTGGGTTTTTGAAAAATTTCAAAAAAACAGGATTTGACCACCACAGTATCACGAACTTCCAACGTTTCTTCAATTATCTTGAAGTCATTACCGACAAGTCTGGATTTGAGGCCTGCTCTTATATACTTTGGCTAGGGTCGTAAAAATAATCAGCGTAAATTTTTCAATTATTACCAGTCCTTCCTACAAATTTAATACAATTGCGGTTCATATTCTTTGAATGATTAGCATAATAATGCCTTTTAAAAATCCAGGGAAATACATCACCCCCTGTATCGAGTCTATCCTAAACCAAACCTACAAAAATTGGGAGCTGATAGCGGTGAATGATCATAGCGATGATGGTTCGAACGAAGTAGTTTTATCATACGCAAGTAGGCACACTAAAATAACCGTCGTAAATTCAAAAGGAGCGGGTATCGTTCAAGCACTTCGTCATGGATACGAACTATCTCAGGGAGATTATATTCATCGAATGGATTCAGACGATATAATGCCAATCGATAAATTAGAAAAAATGATGGAAGTAATGCGTCCAAAATCACTAGTAACAGGTATGGTAGATTATTTTTCAGATGATTTTGATTTAGGAGATGGCTATAAGAATTATACCGAATGGATAAATAATGCAATGTCCTCAGGAGATTTATGGAGGGGTATTTATAAAGAATGTCCAGTTCCCTCTTCTGGGTGGCTTATTCATCGTAAAGAGTTTGAATCTATTGGTGCATTTAATTCTGCTCTTATACCGGCGGAGGATTATGATTTATCTTTTCGTCTATATCAATCGGATATTACGATAAAAATTGTACCTCAAGTCATACATTATTGGAGGGATAGTTTGGGTAGAACATCAAGGACTCAAAGTCAATATTTTCCAAAAAATTACGTTGATTTAAAAGTACATTATTTTTTAAAAATAGACAGAGACAGGTCTACCCCTTTGCTATTATGGGGTGCAGGAAATAAAGGAAAAAAAATAGCGAGAGCTTTAATTGAGACGGGTGAAAAGTTTATATGGGTCACGGACAATTCTGCGAAATTTGGGGTAAATATTTATAACCAAATCCTTGTGCCAAGAGAAGATGTAGAATTAGAAAACTATCAGCAGATTATTGCAATCTCGTCTCCTAAAGATCAGATTGAAGTTCAATCCAATTTGGATAGTTTAGGGTTAGCAAATCAAATAAATTATTTCTGGTTCTGTTAGTTATTCCACTTCTTCAAAGTCGGTGAAACCATCATCATTTCCTGTCGATTGGTTGGGGTTGTTTTGATTTTGGTTTTGATCCTGATTTTTAACAACATTTATTATTCTAAACACGCGTTTAATAGCCCAATACGTAAATAAACTAACAATAACCCATTTCATAACTATCGACTTAAAAACCTAGATTTTTGATTGTATAAATCTCTAAATAATGGATCCTTCGTGCTTTCAACAAAAAGGATAGCCTCGCCAGTAGATTTCATTTCGGGGCCTAATTCTTTATTTACATTCGGAAACTTATTAAAGGAGAATACCGGTTGTTTAATAGCAAAACCTTTTTTAACAGGGTTGATGTCAAAGTCTTTGAGTTTTTTGTCTCCAATCATCACCTTAGTGGCAATATTTACATATGGAACTTGATATGCTTTGCATATAAATGGAACTGTACGACTAGCTCTAGGATTTGCTTCAATAACATAGACGTCCTCGTCCTTTACAGCAAATTGTATATTAAGTAGCCCTCGCACATCCATTGCTCTTGCTATTTTTTTTGTGTACTCTTCAATTTTATGGATAACATTTTCAGACAAACTGAATGGCGGTAGTACTGCAGAAGAATCACCAGAGTGAATTCCTGCGGGTTCAATGTGTTCCATGATTCCAATAATTTCTACATCTGTTCCATCACAAATACTATCGCTTTCTGCCTCTTCTGCTCTATCTAAGAAGTGATCAATAAGTACACGATTTCCTGGTAAATCTCCAAGTAAATCAATAACAGCTTTTTCTAAATCTTCATCGTTGATAACGATTTTCATTCCTTGCCCACCCAAAACATAACTGGGTCTAACAAGAACTGGGTAACCAACTTTATTAGCCACTTGAATTGCTTCGTAAGCGTTCTCTGCAACACCAAATCGAGGATAAGGAATTTCTAAGTCTTTGAGTAAATTAGAAAATGAACCCCGGTCTTCTGCCAGGTCCATATTTTCAAAAGTTGTACCAATGATTTTGACACCATGGTCCCTCATTCTTTCACTTAGCTTTAAAGCGGTTTGTCCGCCAAGCTGAACGATAACACCCTCAGGTTTTTCCAACTCGATGATATCCCACAAGTGTTCCCAGAATATAGGCTCAAAATATAATTTATCTGCAGTATTAAAGTCTGTACTGACAGTTTCGGGGTTGCAATTGATCATGATGGCTTCATAACCTAATTCTTGAGCAGCTTTGATGCCATGAACACAACTGTAATCAAATTCAATTCCTTGACCAATCCTGTTAGGACCTGAACCAATGACAATTATTTTTTTCTTATCCGAAACAACGCTTTCGTTCTCGCCGTCAAAACTGGAGTAAAGATAATTAGTAGGAGAGCTAAATTCGGCAGAACATGTGTCTACCATTTTATAAATACGATTAATTCCTAGCGATTTTCTTTTCGCATGAACATCCATGTCTGTGGTATCTCTTCCTACTAAATGAGCAATTTGTGCGTCCGAAAAACCTTTTTCTTTTGCAACCCTTAATACATCGGGGTCTATATTTTCTAGGGAGTATTTCTTGATTTCTCGTTCAGTTTTTACAAGTTCATAGATTTGTTCAAGGAACCATCGATCAATTTTTGTTGTTTTTTGAATCGAGGTTATAGGAACACCGATTGCCATGGCATCCCTGATATGAAATATTCTATCCCAACTTGGATTTTTGAGACTATCGACAATTTTTTCTAGATTTTTAAGTTCGTAGCCATCTGCCCCAATTCCTAATCGTTTAATCTCGAGTGATTGACATGCTTTTTGGAGAGCTTCTTGAAAACTCCTACCAATAGCCATAACTTCACCAACAGATTTCATTTGTAATCCAAGTATTTTTTTAGCACCTCTGAATTTATTGAAGTCCCAACGAGGTATTTTGATAATGGTGTAATCAATACTTGGTTCAAAAAATGCTGAAGTTGTCTTTGTCACTGGGTTTTTAAGCTCATCTAGGAAGTATCCTAAAGCTAGTTTTGCAGCAATTTTAGCAATTGGATAACCCGTGGCTTTAGATGCAAGTGCTGAACTTCTGGATACACGCGGATTAATTTCTATAGCAATGATTTCTTCGTTTTCTGGATTTACAGAAAATTGCACATTACACCCACCCGCAAAAGTTCCTAAATTTCGCATCATATCGAAAGCCATATCTCTCATTTGCTGAAAGCATGTGTCGCTTAAGGTCATAGCAGGAGCAACAGTAATTGAGTCTCCAGTATGAATACCCATTGGATCGAAGTTTTCTATGGTACAGATTACAGCAATATTGTCATTAGAATCTCGAAGTAGTTCTAGTTCGTACTCTTTCCATCCCAAAACAGCCTGTTCTACAAGTACTTCATGCGTAGGCGAGGCTTCTAATCCTCGTTTGATGTACTCGTCAAAATCTTCTTTTTTGTGAACAAATCCACCACCAAACCCGCCGAGGGTATAACTTGGCCTGATAACCAAAGGAAAGCCAATTTCTTGAGCTACTTCTTTTGCTTCTAAGTAAGAATTAGCAATTTTAGATTTAGCAATGGGAATACCTAGTTCAATCATAAACGACCGAAAAAGATCGCGATTTTCAGTTTTTTCGATTGCTGCAGTATCAACACCAATAATCTTACAATTATACTTTTCCCAAAGACCGACCTCTTCAGCTTCAATAGCTAGGTTGAGGGCCGTTTGTCCACCCATAGTCGGAAGGACGTGCGTAATGTTTTGTTCTTTTAAAATTTTCTCCAGACTCTCAACATTGAGGGGAAGAAGATAGACGTGTTCCGCCATGGAAGGGTCTGTCATGATTGTGGCTGGATTTGAGTTAATCAAGGATACTTCAATTCCCTCTTCTTTGAGGCTTTGAGCTGCTTGACTTCCAGAATAATCGAACTCACAG
Source organism: Bacteroidia bacterium (assembly GCA_016779945.1). Classification (GTDB taxonomy): domain Bacteria; phylum Bacteroidota; class Bacteroidia; order NS11-12g; family UBA9320; genus UBA9320. The sequence continues at coordinate 4,309 of JADHMR010000093.1, forward strand.
GCTTGTCCGATGATGATTGGTCCACTTCCAATGATTAGGACGTGTTTTATACTACTATCTTTTGGCATTGATGTTTAAAATTGGGCAAAGTTATAGCTTAAAAATAAGTCTACAAGTGTTGTGGAAAAGGTGGGAAAATGGTTTTTCTTAAAACAGGTATTCTGACCATTAAATTAGCTCCTCTTCTTCAAAGTAATGAATAATGTGATGCCTGAGGTAAAGTTCTTGTTGAAGCATATCTTGATTTGGCAATTTTTCAACGAGCTCCCATACGGGCCAGTCTTTACTATCTAGTCCTTTGAGCACATAATGACCAGACGTGCTTAAAACTCTGCACGTAGCAATATGCATCAGTCTTACCTTTTCCTCTTTTTTAAATTCAGTTTGATGTTTGCCAAGTTCTCGCATTCCAATTACATATAAAATGGCACTTAAATCGGGAGACTTATTGAAACGTTTTTCAAAAAGTGATCGTATTTTAAACCATTTTTCTTTAATGGTTTCTTCTTTTATTTCGTTCATTATGTGAGTTGCACTAATTTTGTTATATGTCAACTTTGCTACAAAGATTACTTAGAGAAACTAAAAAACGGCGTGTTTTCTTAAAAGTTGATATTGAACAAGGTGAAATCCTTCAAAAAAGCACCCTTTCCAAGTTATTAAAGAAAGCAGAATCAACGGTTTTTGGCAAGGCTCACAACTTTAACGAAATTATGGGTTCTGATAATTTATTGAAGGATTATCAAGAGACAGCTCAAATGGGAGATTATTTAAATATGTTGCCCTGGTGGTCTAGAGGGAGAATGGGTGAGGAGAATGTAACCTGGCCCGGTATTATTAAAAACTATGCGGTAAGCTCAGGAACTTCTGATGGGAGTAGTAAGTATATTCCTGTCAGTACACAGATGTTAAAAAATATTCGTAGAGCCAGTATTCGGCAAGTATTAAGTATTGTTCAAACAGATGTACCTAAAGATCACATTGCTAAAAAATGGTTGATGATTGGCGGTAGTACAGAATTAGAATATAATGGAGTTTATTACTCAGGAGATTTAAGCGGTATCACCACGGGCTCTGTACCGATTATTTTTCAACGATTGTCCAAGCCGGGTGTCCAGATTCGTAAAGAGAAAGACTGGGTTGAGAAAATTGCTAAAATGACCAATGAGGCTTCAAGTTGGGATGTTGGTCTTATAGCAGGTGTGCCAGCTTGGGTTAAAATGCTAATGGAGAGCATAATAGAAAAATACCAAGTTGAAAATATACATGAGATTTGGCCAAATTTTGAGGCTTATATTCACGGTGGAGTGGCATTAAATCCATATCGAAAATCACTAGACGGTCTTATGGGGAGGCCGATAAAATACTTTGAGACCTATTTGGCATCAGAGGGTTTTATTGCCTACCAAACTCGATTAGAAAATAATGAAGGCATGAGGTTGCTATTGAGAAATGGAATTTATTACGAATTTGTTCCATTTAATTCGAGCAATTTTTCAGAAAATGGAGATTTAATAGCTGGCGCTCAAGCCCTAACATTATCTCAAGTTAACGATAAAGAAGAATATGCACTAATTATATCTACATGTAGTGGGGCTTGGAGATATATGATTGGAGACACAATAAAGTTCACAAATTTGGAGCGATGTGAAATTAAAATAACGGGCAGAACGAAGCATTTTATATCTCTATGTGGCGAGCACCTATCGCTTGATAACATAAATAAAGCTATTGAAATTCTATCTGATGAATATGACGTAGCTTTTGAGGAGTTTACGGTATGTGGTGTTCCATATCAGGGGTTTTTTGCACATGAATGGTTTATATCTTGTGATGATGATAGACTATACAATCAAATTGAAGAAATTAGGGAGAAACTAGATTTAACCCTCAAAATATTAAATGACGATTACAGGGTTGAGCGGTCTGCAGCACTTAAGAATGTGATGGTCAATTTGGTCCCATCAAGAAAATTTTATGAGTGGCTGAAGCTGAATGGAAAGTTAGGTGCTCAAGTTAAATTTCCGCGAGTTCTGAAAAAAGATATGCTTGAAAGTTGGAGATCTCATTTGGCTAATGCCAATTAATTCGAGAATTCATATGCTGAAAATTTTTCAGCAACTTCGTCAAGTATTGCAATAATTTCATTTTGGTCCATTGTAGAAACAAGACGAGTTCTGTAGTCTTTAAAGTGAGAAATTCCTTTAAAATAATTACTGTAATGCCTTCTCATTTCAACAATACCTAGTACATCACCTTTCCATTTAATTCCAAATTCAAAGTGTCGTTTGCATACATCTACACGCTCAGAAATGGTAGGTGGTTCAAGTTTTAGCCCGGTTTCAATGTATTGCTTTATTTCATTAAAAATCCAGGGATTTCCAATGGTTGCTCTACCTATCATAATACCGTCTACGCCATAGGTTTCTTTGTAGCGTTTTGCTTTTTCTGGACTGTCGATATCACCATTGCCAAAGATTGGAATGGTTACTCTTGGATTGTTTTTGATATTACCAATAAGTGTCCAATCAGCATCGCCCTTATACATTTGCTTCCGTGTTCTACCATGAATACTTAAAGCTTTTATTCCAACATCTTGAAGTCTCTCAGCAACTTCTTCAATGTATTTAGTATTATCATCCCAACCCAGCCTTGTTTTAACAGTAACAGGTAGGTGAGTACTCTTGACAATTTCCGCAGTCATTTCAACCATCTTTGGGATATCTTGTAGAATTCCTGCACCCGCACCTTTGCAAGCAACTTTTTTGACGGGACATCCATAATTAATGTCAATAATGTCTGGATTTGCAGAAGAAGCAATTTCTGTAGCCTGTTTCATGGAGTCTATATTGCTACCAAAAATTTGGATACCTATGGGTCTTTCGTATTCAAAAATATCAAGTTTTTGTGTGCTTTTTGCTGCATCTCGAATGAGTCCCTCACTCGAAATAAACTCAGTATACATAACATCTGCACCGTGCTCTTTGCATACTGCACGAAAGGGAGGATCACTTACATCTTCCATGGGTGCAAGTAAAAGCGGAAAATTACCCAGTTCTATGTTACCTATTTTTACCATATTTGCCCGAGATATTCATGGACGACATTAAAAACCACGAAGATATAGAAAGAACACCGTTAAGACCTGATCGTATTCAGTCATTTTTACATTTGTTTTTAGGGGTGATTTTTTTTCTAGGTGCTTTAATACTTTGTAGCTCCCTTTCAATTTTAATTTGTTCTTATATTGTTTATGGGGATTCCAGAGGCCTGAGTCAAGCTGCAATTCTTATAAATGACATGAAAAAGCAGCCATTTGTACTCAATTTATTTGTATTTATAAGTTCTACTTTACCGCTGTTATTATCTGCAATTTTAACTACCCGATTTATTAAAGCTCGCACCCAAGATTATTTGTTGCTAAACTTACCGCTAAACATCAAATGGTTCTTGTTTTCCATATTATTTGTTTTGGTCTGTATGCCTTTGATGGGTTTTATGTTAAATTTAAATGACCTGATAGATTTTGGCAGATGGCCCGATTTATATGCATGGCTTCAACAAAAGGAAATAGAGAGCAATCAGATTTATGAATCATTGATTGGTAATCGGTCGACAACCTCATTTGTAACGTGCCTGTTGTTTATGGCTTTTCTTCCAGCTTTAGCAGAAGAAGTATTTTTCAGAGGTTTTTTAATGAATATTTTCAATGGAATCTTTAATAATATGCACGTTTCTATTTTAACTACTGCGTTTATTTTTAGTGCAATGCATCTTCAGTTTATGAAATTTATACCCATGTTTTTTTTAGCGGCAGTGTTTGGATATGCAGCCTATTGGACTGGAAGTATATTGACATCTATTGTAGCTCATTTTATTAATAATTCTCTAGCGGTAATCCAATTGTTTTATTTTTCGGATGGAGACTACAGCAAATCTCTTGAACAAAGTCAATCGCTAAGCTTACCGGTCAATCTTGCTTTCATTGCTGGAGCTATCGTTTTGTTTATTTATATCCAAAGAAAATCTTCTATCAAAACATCCCGATTTTATGGCTAACTTATCATTACGCATCATATTTGGATTATTGTATGTTACCATAATTGTAGCTAGTACGTTTTTTGGGACACCTTACTTCGAATTATTGATGGCTTTGTGTGTGTTTTTTTCTGTAAAAGAGATGGCTCAACTATCCCAAAATAAAACGATTCAATACGTTTGGGCCATACCTTTATTGTTGTGTTTTTCAATAATTTTATTCACTGTTTTTGGAGCTCAAAAATTAGATTTAAGTAAGCTTATCGTCATATGGATTGTTCAGCTGACAAGTTTATTTTTAGGCTATACAAGTTTAAAAAAACACAGTAAGATTAATTATGTATCAACAAGCATTTATTTATTTCTTCCATTGATGGCTTTAGCGATATGGTTTAACCAATCGCAGACAAATAGCTTTGAATATCTATTGCTTTACTTTATTACGATATGGATTTATGATTCGATGGCTTATGTCGTAGGAAAAAAGATCGGTAAGCGACCTGTTTTCCCAAAGGTGTCTCCCAAAAAAACAATAGAGGGAACCATTGGGGGGATAATTTTAACCGTCATTATTATTTTCATAATT
>JADHMR010000094.1 GCA_016779945.1 Bacteroidia bacterium
AACACATAGTTTACACAAAATAAATAAAAAGTTAAATTTGCAGGCCTTTGGCGGGGTAGCTCAGATGGTTAGAGCGTCGGATTCATAACCCGGAGGTCGGCAGTTCGATTCTGCTCCCCGCTACCAGAGCGGAATAGTTAAATTTTAGTTCACTATTCCGCTTTTTTTTTGTTAATTTGAATCTCGATATTCATGAACGTAAATCAGCCTTCATATGTAATAGGCCAAAAAACTAATACAATGTATAAAGCACAAAAACAATCTTCTCTTTCAATCAGCTTATTTTTCTTTTTTTTAATAATTGTAATTGTCTCAGCTAGTTACACAAAATCACACGCTGCAACTATTTATGTAAAACACAATGCATCAGGATCTAATAACGGTAATTCTTGGACCAATGCCTATGTTGCACTTCAAGATGCAATCAATGCAGCATCAAGTGGTGATGAGTTGTGGGTTGCTGCAGGAACATACAAGCCCACAAGAATACCATCTACAGGGGCAACAAGTTCTAGCAGTAGAGACTTATCTTTTTATTTAGATAAAAACATCAAAATCTATGGCGGTTTTGCTGGGACCGAAACCCTACTAAGTCAACGAAATATTTCAGCAAACCAAGTTACCCTTAGTGGAGATATTGGCACAATTGGATCTAGCTCAGATAATTGTTATCATGTTTTTATGATGGATGGTCTTTCAACATCTGCTGTTTTAAACGGATTTGTAATTACTGGTGGTAATGCAAACGCATCTGGATCCTTTTGGGGAACTACACAATCATTTTCTGGTCAAAATTTTCCAAAAAGAGCTGGTGGAGGTATTACAACACTTGATTCGGATTTAGATATTGACAATGTAGTAATTACTGACAATAACTCTATCGAATATGGCGGGGGATGTTTTTTTATGAGATCAGAACTCACTATGGATAATTCTGTCATTTACAACAACTCTGCAGTTTATGGTGGAGGCATTTATGCATTCCAACAAACATGTAACCCCAAGCTTACCAATGTAACTATATGCTACAATAGTGCCTCAGATGCTACCCATGGCGGAGGTGGTATATACGCTAATAGTGCAAATTATACGTTAAAAAATGTTTTGTTCTGGGGTAACACTAAAGCAGGAAATGATAATGTTAGCGGTGCAGATATTTTATCCTACGGCACTGTAACAAGATCATATTGCATGACACAAACAAACAGCTCTTGGTCAAGTGGTACAGGTATGTTAACTGCAGGAACAAACCCTTCGTTTATTAATTCTAGCGATCCTGATGGTGCAGACAATACTTGGATGACTCTCGATGATGGTTTAGTGCTAAACAGCACTTCGTCTGGAGTTGGAGCTGGGACAAGTACTTTAGCACCTTCAAATGATATTACAGGAAAAGCTAGAGCAACATCACCTTCAATTGGTGCTTATGAGGGTAGAACATGCAAAAAGAGTAACAACCTACCAACTGCTTCAGGAACCTATACTTCATCCTTTACTGGAACTGATGGCAACTTTACTTGCTATTGTGATAATAATCAAAAGCTTATCTTAGGGCTCAATCTTATTAGCACTGGTGCTGTAGTACCTACCTCAGGAGTTTCTCTGCAAATTGGTGCTACCACTACAACTACTTACACCAACGCAGGTGGTATTATCACCAACTCCAATGGCGGAGTAGTCTTCAATCGAAAATGGAATGTAGCTCCAACTACTCAACCTACCAGTGATGTAACAGTTCTTTATCCGTTTACCAATACTGAATATACAGCCATTGTATCAGCATTAGCCAGTAGAAGTACTACGATAACCAATGCTAATCAGCTTCAGATGTATAAACTTACCTCTTCTGGCACATTTGCAGATCCACATGCCAATGGTGCAACTGGTGTTATTCTTACGCACGCTGCCACTGCATCTACAGCTAACTGGGTATACAGTTCACACAGCAATGGAACCGATCACTTGGCTACCTACAAGGTATCTTCTTTCTCCGGTGGAGGAGGTGGCGGTGGTGCCTCAGGAAATCCTTTACCTGTAGATTTAATGCATTTTGATGTCCACGCAATGAATAACCATGAAGCAAGTCTTCACTGGGCTACTGCTAGTGAAATCAACAATAGCCACTTCAATGTAGAGCGTAGCTACGATGGTAGAACATTTGAGGTAATTGGAGAAGTTGCAGGTAATGGCAATAGCCAACACCTGATTGAATATAGCTATTCAGACGAAACCATAGCACCATTAGAAAACACCGTTTTCTACCGACTCAAGCAAGTTGATTTTGACGGTGCTTACGAGTATTCTGATATTCGTGTAGTGCGTTTTGATGAAGTGGGTCATGGTATCGATTTTTCTGCGTATCCAAACCCAATGAATGACGAATTATCTTTGATAGTGAGTTTATTAAACGGAGAAGCTTATCAAATAGATGTAACTGATTTACAAGGGTCAAAAGTGCATCACGAAAATCACACATTCACCAATGGTATTCATAAGTTGAATACCTCTGAGTGGAACAGTGGAATGTACATTCTTCAAGTGGCTACTGATAAAGGAAGCAAGTATGTCAAAGTGATGAAGGAATAAGTAAATTTTAACTAGATCCTCAGACTAAAGATTCGATAACAGTCTCAAAGACGCTACCAGAGCGGAATAGTTGAATTTTAGTTCACTATTCCGCTTTTTTGTTTGTAAGTAGTTGCCTTTTATGTCTTTGACGAGAAAGCCCCTCTTTTTAAAATATACATAGTCAGGTAAGCCACTAAAAATCCTATTATATAAGTAATTAAATCAAAAAAATCGAACGTTCCGTCCAAATAACTGAATTTTTGACCAAATTCATATAAAAAACTAATTAATAATGAGCTTGCTGATATACATAATATGTTACCATTAAATGAATTAAAAGTGTATTGTGTAAAAAAGAGACTAAATGACCATAAAAAATCAGGTCCATAATTTCTAATATATGAATTATCAATCAATGGATTAAGGTATATCAACAAACCAAAAAAAATGGGGAATACCGAAAAAAACATTTTTATGTAATAAATTTTTTTTAACATTGTGTAATCAAATATTATAAAATTTATGAAATATTATATTAAAAACAATTTATTTTACTCATTACTGATACTCGGAGTTTTTTTTGTCTTAGCTGTAGCTAGTGGTGAAGAAGAAACAGAAAAAGAAGTAGTTGAGAAACTAGAAACAGAAGAAGCTATTCAAATTAGCTCAACTCAGATATACAAAGATTATGATGATAATGAAGTTGCAGCTGACAATAAATATAAAGATAAAGTTGTTGAAGTCAAAGGAAAAATCATCGGAATCAGTAAGAATTTTAGTGACGATATTGTAATTAAACTTAACGGACTAATAAATAATGAATACGAAATAGTAGGTGTTGGATGTACTTTTAGCAAGTCTCATAGCAGTGAAGCTGCTAGTTTGAACAAAGGTCAAATTATAACAATTAGAGGTATTTGTGATGGTAAGTTGATGGGACCAAATATTTCTGGTTGCTCATTGGTTAAAAGCGAATAATCCTCATAGACTTCTGATTTATTTTAGTCTAAAGATTCGATAAGAGTCTCAAAGACCCTACCCAAGCGGAATAGTTGAATTTTAGTTCACTATTCCGCTTTTTTGTTTGTAAGTAGTTGCCTTTTATGTCTTTGACGCTTAAGATAATGTTTAATTGACACTTAATTCTTAATATTGTATATTGAATCTTAAGCGTTTAAATATCTTTATAATAGTTTGGGTTTTTGGATTTCAACTTGCTTTAGCTCAGACTCCTAATATCAAGCTGGGTTTTGGGATAAGTCATTTGTATGACCTTTATGAAGGTCCATTAGAATTATCAGGCACAACGGGAAATGTATCTTATGATATTGTAGACATTGATCTCAAAGGTATGAATGGGACCTACACACAGTTTGATGTAGGACTATCCGTACTGTCAGAAGTTGAACTTAACAATTTAATGTCTATGAGATTGAGCTTAACCAATGGATCACTGACTTCACAATTTGACAATCAATATGCCAAAACAAATTTAAATTTGGTTAATGTAGGTTTTAGAAGGTATCTAAAACCTCGGGTTTTTAGACGAAAAATACAGGCCTATCCATTTTTTGAAATAGGTCTTGGAATTACCCAATTTGATGCCGAACGTTATTTCATTAAAGATGAAGGATTGTTTAGTGAAACTAATGGGATTGCTTTTTCAAATACAGTAACAACGGGGTGCTTATTTACTTTAAGTAGAAAGGTAAGCTTTGATTTTTCACCCAATTTTATTATAAATCATTCAGATGCTATTGATGGTTATTCCAATAAAGGAAGTGACATCATGATGCAAACTTCAATCGGTTTATTGTTCAATTTAAATTAAAAAAATAACCACATGAAAAATTTCATCAATAAATTATTTTTATTATGTATAACACACGCAAGCATAATTTGTAATGCACAAAATATTCCTTCTTATGTCCCTAACAATGGACTTGTAGCTTGGTGGCCATTTTCGGGAAATGCTATTGACAGTTCAGGAAATGGAAATAATGGAACGGTATCAGGTGCAACTTTAACTAATGACAGATATAATAAATCTAATTGTGCATACAATTTTAACGCTAGTAATTGGAGTTCTGGAAATGGAAATAGTATTTATATACCATATAATAGTTCATTCAATTTTTCTGAATTCACCATTTCAACATGGGTGAAAAGAGCATCATCAGGTACTAGTGGTCAAGATCTTTCAATCATTAGAAGATATCAGTATGGTTACAATAAAATAAACGGTGAATCATGGGTATTACAAGTTTTAAATGGTTCAAATTCATTAGGTGGCAATAAATTGATGGGCCAAGTGATAGAACAATCACCCAGTCCTGCCAAAAATTTCTATTCTCTGAGTAGTCAGATAGTTCCGTTGAATAAATGGTGTAATGTAGTAATGACTTATTCAAATAAAACTATAAATCTATATATAGATAACATATTAGTTGGAACCAAAAAAGATCCTAATTTGACGATAAACACAGTTGGAAATTCAGGCATCTCAATTGGGCTATCAATACAAGCAAATGGAAAGTGGTTTCCATTTGATGGTTCTATAGACGATATTGGAATTTGGAATAGAGCATTATCAAATACAGAAATTAAAAACATATATAATTCTAAAAAATCTACGGTAGTTTACAACGATACAACAAGATCGTGTGAATTTAATTCCTATATTGGGAAGTATGTTAAATCCACTAAATCATTGGTTTGTGACAAAGGTAGTTTAGGAACAATTGGCTTCGAAAACAACGGGAAATTTATATCATATAAAAGATCAACTGGCAATGATTCGCTATTTGTATCAACATCTGGTGATGACAATACGGGCACAAGAAGCAATAAGTCAAAACCATTTAAGACAATTACAAAGGCTATTAGCGTTTCTAAAGATGGTGATGTTATATACATACTTGATGGACTTTACAAAGGAACAGGTAATGTAAACTTGTCTTTACAAAAGAAAAAAATAACTCTTGAAAGTTACAACGGTCCGGGTTCAGTAAGAATTGACGGAGAATCTAAAAATCGGTTTGTATTTGCTGATAATGGTGAGACCAATGCAACTAAACTAAGAGGATTAACTATAATGAACTGTGTTCCACCAAGTACATCAAGAAGTAGAAGCAATACAAATGGTCATGGAGGGGCAATATACATAGGTGAATCTTCGGGACTAACCATAGAAAAGTGTTATTTCTTTAATAATAAGTTTACTATTGATATGGGACACAAAGAGCAGGCGACCTCTCAAGCAACCCATATAAAATCTTGTGTTTTTGAAGCTAATTCTGAGACAATTATAATTGCGGACAAAGTAAGCTTTTACGTAGATAGTTGCATATTCCAGAATAATTACACTGATCTGGCCATTGGTAAAGGTCATGTACAGAACCCTCCAGGCACTGCCTCATTTAACATATTTAGAAACAATCATTCAAATACTGGTTCAATCATTTCTACTGGACACGGTTTTCAAGTGAATAATTCTTTATTCTATGATAACAAATCAAAAAATGGGGTAGTATATCATGGAACGTCATGGTCAGGAAGTCCTCATATTGATCATTGTACATTTTATAACAATTGTTCTAATAAGTACTCATCAAGCTGGTATGATCACATTGGAACAACCAAAAATTCCATATTTGATGGATACAGTGATAATATGCTTGACCATGTAAGTGGCAACCAGTCTAAAATATCATTTAAATACAACAACGGTACTGGTGTTACTGGAAGCGGAAACTTTAGTGGTGACCCTAAGTTTAAAGATGTATCATCTTATGATTTTACTTTAACAACGAACTCACCTTGCATAGGATCAGATGAAAACGGTAAAAATGTTGGTGCAGATTATTCCAAATTTCCTAATTGGATGCTCAACTTCCCTTACGTTAATAAAGACAGCATTGTTGGACTAACTAACAACAACGTAAAATATTCATGGTCAACTGGAGATACGTCGAGTTATATTTATTACAAAGGAAATTCTGATACAACTTTTACTTTGATAGTTGATTCATCCGGAACAAAATCTATATACAAATATGTTTTTATAAATCAAACAACGTATTCTACAGACACCATCACCTCTTGCGGCCCATACACGTGGACAGACGGAAAAACATACACGACCAGCAACAATACAGCTAAAGATACTTTTGTAAATGCTGCGGGATGTGATAGCATAGTAACGCTTAATTTGACTATTGAGGAAAAAGTTAAAATATTTCAAGGTACAAGCTATTCAGATACTTCTATTTGTAAAAATGAGCCATTTGAACTAAAAGCTGTCAACCTTTCAAAAAGTTACAAGTTTATCGATTCATTGACATTAAAAATGGATTCTATTTGGCAATATTCTTTTAAAAATCTAGACTCGTCTAAACAATATCTACTTAAGGTTGATGGACTTTGGGCTAACTGTTGTGGTCACTATAATTATGATATGGCCTTTGGTGGGATTACTTGGAATAGTATCCAACCTATAACATGGAAAACAAACCCATATATGAAATTAAACGGTGATACCTTTCCACGGCCAATTCCAGATTTATATAATTTAAAACACGAATATGATTACATCACAAAACCCAGAGGTGATTCTATTTCGATTGAGTTTTATGACAGACCAACAAGTGATAATATAGGCAAATTAAGATTTCAGTTGTTTGAGATAACGCAAACACTTGCTAATTATAGTTTTATTGGTTCATATCAATCAAGCGATTATTATATTTCAAATAATCAATCTAACTGGTCTGATGCCAATATATCTGCCACAAATAATGGTGGTCATTTAGCAGATATTAATGACTCTCTTGAAAATTCTTTCATTGCTTCAAGAATTAAAACATACTCTTGGATAGGATATAATGACATTGTTACTGAAGGTAAATTTGTTTGGAGTTCAGGATCAAATAGTACTTATACAAATTGGAGAAATGGCGAACCTAATAATTCAAATAATAACGAAGATTATGCACTAATCTGGCCAAATACAATTGGTGTAAATGGTAAGTGGTCAGATTGGAATGGTAATACCTATCACATTCTAGAAGTACCAAATAATTCATTTTTATGGTCTACTGGAGATACAACTTCCACCATCAGCGTCAATATTGATAGCAGTCAATCCTTCTGGGTTGAAACCTCTACTGGTTCTGTTACCTGCCGAGATAGTATTTATATCACCGTCTTACCGAGCTCTTATGATACCCTAACATTCTTAGAGTGCGACAGCGTCATTTCCCCAACCGGGAAAGTATACACCAGTACTGGAAGCTACAATGATACCCTTGTAAATAGCTATGGATGTGACAGTGTGATTACTTCACTTGTAACCATTGGAGATACGATATCCCCAACGGTACTCACCCAAAACTTAACCTTGTACCTGAATCAATTGGGTCAAGTGTCTACTTCCTCGTCAGATGTAAACAATGGCTCATCGGATAACTGTGGAATAACATCCTATAGACTTTCAGATTCCATTTTCGATTGTACAGATGTAGGTGCCAATACAATTTACCTAATCATCACCGACAGATATGGCAACATCGACTCTGCCAGTGCAGTGGTTACCGTGCAAGACACGATTAAGCCAACAGTACTCACTCAGAACGTTACCGTTAGTTTAGATGCCAGTGGAGCAGGTTCAGTAACCGTATCGGATATCGATAATGGCTCAACGGATAATTGTACAATAGCAACTAGAACGGTGAGTAAATCAAGCTTTGATTGTAGTCATGTCGGAGCCAACACGATTTACCTTATCGTCACCGATGACAACGGCAACATCGACTCTACCAGTGCCGTAGTTACGGTTCAAGACACGATTAAGCCAACAGTACTCACCCAGAACGTTACCGTTAGTTTAGATGCCAGTGGAGCAGGAAGTATTACCGTAGCAGACATCGATAATGGATCAACAGATAATTGTACAATAGCAACTAGAACCTTGAGTAAATCAAGCTTTGATTGCTCAGAGGTCGGATCTAACACGATATACCTAATCATAACCGATGTAAATGGTAATATCGACTCAGCCAGTGCAGTAGTTACGGTTCAAGACACGATCAAGCCAACGGTACTCACCCAGAATGTTACCGTTAGCTTAGATGCCAGTGGAGCAGGTTCAGTCACCGTAGCGGATATCGACAACGGATCAACCGACAACTGCTCGATAGCAAGTAGAACGGTGAGTAAAACAAGCTTTGATTGCTCAGAGGTTGGAGCTAATACGATTTGGTTACGAGTAACCGATGTAAACGGTAATGTAGATTCTGCTAGTGCAGTAGTTACGGTACAAGATGTAATTAAGCCAACGGTACTTACTCAGAACGTTACCGTTA
>JADHMR010000008.1:5000-39181 GCA_016779945.1 Bacteroidia bacterium
TATATGGACATATTTTTTGTAACCTTCTGATTACTAGCATATATATTTTTAATGTTTGAAATGCCTTACACCTGTCATTGCCATAGATAATCCCAATTCGTTAGCTTTTTCTATTGATAAGCTATCTTTAATACTTCCGCCTGGCTGAATTACATGCTGAATACCGGCTTCTGCTGCAATCTCTACACAATCAGGAAATGGAAAGAATGCATCTGACGCCATAATTGATCCTTTTAAATCTATGTTAAATGCATTTGCTTTTGCTATTGCTTGTTTTAAAGCATCTACTCTAGAAGTCTGTCCTGTTCCACTTGATAATAACCTACCATCTTTTACTAATATAATAGCATTTGATTTGGTGTTTTTAACAATCTTATCCGCAAGTAATAGATCTTTGACTTCTTGTTTACTTGGTTTTCTGATTGTTGGATAAGTTAATTTCGATTCATTTACATTCAAAATATCTCTTTCTTGGACTAATTCACCATTTAAACATGACCTAACTACATCTTGTTTATATTCCATCTTACTCCATTCCAGTATAATTCGTTTAGATTTTTGAGTTAATACTTCTAAAGCTTCTTTTGTGAATGACGGAGCTATACATACTTCATAGAATAGTTCATCTATTTTTTCGGCAGTTTCTAAATCAATTTGACGATCTGTTATTAAAATTCCGCCAAATGCCGAAACTGGATCAGATGCTAGAGCATCTTTAAATGCATCAAAAACGGTTTTTCGTGTTGCACAACCACATGCGTTGTTATGTTTAAGAATTGCGAAAGTCGATGACTCATTATCACTTACATCTGTAATTAAAGACACCGCTGCATCGATATCTAAGAGGTTGTTATACGATAATTCTTTCCCATTTAGTTTTTTGAATAACCCTTCTATGTCTCCATCAAAATATGCTTCTTGATGTGGATTTTCTCCATATCGCAATGTAATTCTTTGTTTATTTTGGAAATAACCAGAGATGGCTTTATCATAGTTCATTGTAATGCCAAATGCTTCTGCAGCTAATTTTTTTCGGTATTCAATTGTTGGTGAGCCGTTAGTATTTAAATAATGGTTTGTAAAATCCTCATATTGCTTTTTAGTGCTAATTATAGATGTGAATTTATAATTTTTTGCTGCTGCCCTTATTAAGGAAATACCACCTATATCTATTTTCTCAATAATTGACGAATGGTCTGCACCGGAGGCTACAGTTTCTTCAAACGGATATATATCAACAACGACTAAATCTATCTCTGGAATTTGGTGTTCTTTTAATTCTTTATTATCTGATTCATTATCTCTTCTGTATAGAATTCCTCCAAAAATGGCAGGATGAAGCGTTTTAACTCTTCCTCCAAAGACCTCAGGATAATTTGTTTGGTCTTCAACAGCAAGTACGGATAAACCTAGTCCTTCTAAATACTTTTTTGTACCACCAGTGGAATACAGTAAAACACCATTTTTAACAAGTTCTTTAGCTAATTTATCAATTCCCGTTTTATCAAAAACTGAAATTAAGGCGGATTTTATTTTCATTATTTTTTATTTGTTCGCAATTATATTGAATGAGGTCTTAGCATAAGAAATATGCTTTTTATAAATTCATACAAATTGTAAACATTAAAAAGATTTTCCTAATCCAATGTGAAAAATACCCTCCTGGATTTTGCGATCATCTATACCAATTGCATAATCAAACTGAATTTTATACCTAAATAAACTACTGCTAAATCCCGAACCAAAACTCATTATAGATGGATCTCTAAACGCATTAACTTGAATGTCCACTGTTTTAGTTGACGTAGATAGGGTGGACCTCCCTAAAATATTTTCCCTTGCATAAATTCCTCTCCCATAGAATGCAGTTCCAAAATCAGCAAATAAATGAAATTTAATATCTGAGAAGAACTGATTACTGATTGGTCTATTGAATAATAACTGTAGTATTTTAAAGTCAAGCTGTGATTTTAGAATAGCTGCAGAGTTGCCATTTCTGTGATTTACGGAGAATCCTCTTACCCCATACAAACTTTCATATGAAAGTGGTGTTCTGAAATCTGAAAATGATTGACTCGTTATTTTGCTTAGCAGATCATTTGACTTACCACCAATCATGTAATAATTAGGCGAATTTCCTTGTGAGTTAGCCGCTTTAAAATGAGTTTTTAGACTCAATATTGAGTTGATTTTTCGTTCATAATTTAAATTTAATATGAGAGAAATATTCCAAGATTGTTCTGCCAAATCTATATTAGGTTCAATAGAAAGGCTATTTTTAAAATGATTTTTACGATATTGTTTTGAATGTGCTAACTCCGAAAATGAGGTTAGCTGAAATTTGTTCTCAATGGGTTTGGTTATACTCTCTTCGTTGATGTAATAAGGGGAATTTTTATCATATCTGAATTGTACTCCGCTATTTAATTCAACGGATGAACTAAAAGTCTTTGATTGAAAAATTACTTCAAGTAAATCTGTGGTGTAAGCATTGTTTGAATTCGGACCCTCAATAACCCTCTGACGATGCATCAGGTTAACAGCTACTTTTTTCTTCGAACCTACCGCTGTTTTTAAGATCAAATCCATTGAATTCGGTTGAATTAGGCCAACATAATTTGCACTGATTTCATTATCAGTCTTTTTATTTTTAGCACTTGCACCAAGCGACAAATGCAAGTTTGAAGGCATTAATGTTTCAAAACTATTAAACCACATAGACCTGTCATTCTTGAAAACATTGTTGGTGAGATTTAATTTAATTTTTGAAAATTCATAATAATTCAAATCTGCTTTACTCAATGATATTTGATTGTTCATTGAATTGGCTCCTATATCTTGAGTTATGGATGGGGCATAATTCATCAAAGGGGAAACCGGTATTTGATAGCTAACATTGGTCAAAGAATCATTGTCGAAGATGTATGAGGTTGCATTGTTTCTCCGATCTAGTTTTACTTTTCGAAAATTCTCAAAAAAAGTATTAGGTATTGTATCGTATATGTAATATTGTTTTACAGGCTGCTTACTCACAGTGAACATTTCAAGTTTATTTCCTTTATCTACAATCTCAATAAATTTTGACTTATCGAACTTATGATACAAAATATTAAATCTAAAATTGGTCAATGATTTTATTGAACTATTGTCAGTAGATATCATCTTACTGTTTAAAATACCATTCCGACTGTGATTAAAAATTATGGTGGATTCATCCGCAAATAAAACTCCATCGATAGACTTTTTACTTGAATAGACAACACTTATACTAGTTGTATCGCCTACATATAAACTATTTCCATGTAGTGACGATAGTGAAACACAAATTTTGTCATTATTAATATCAAAACTTGAAATAAAAGCATCTGAAGAAATAAGAACATCCAATTTATCTAACGTAAATCGATATACTTTACTTTCGAAAACATTCGATACTGACATGAAAATATGATTGGAATTTGAGACAATATGATTCGGATTTTTTATGGGTAATGCGAAATGATGTTTATTATTTAAAACATCATCATAAATTAATATGCCTGATTTTTTTTGTACGGCTAGATGAATCTTGTTTGCATGATAGAAAAGTGCCCCACTAAATGCTGGAAGTGGCGTTTCATCTGAACTCAACTTAATCACTTTTCTTCTTGACCCATTAAGTATATCATTTCTAAAAACAACCGAACCAAATAATGTTTTCTCTAATGAGTAATAACTTGAATCACTCTCTACTAATATTTCAATGACATCGTCTTTGGACAATGGTATACCATTGATTGGAGCAGGTATTCTGTTATCTAGTTGGTAAGCTTGTTTGTAAAATAGTTTCCATTCCTCAAATACAATTTTTAAACTATTTTTAAATGTATAAGAAACTGCACTACTAAAATTCTGAGTCAATCGAATCATGTATAGCAGACTGTATATCGAAGAAGAGCCATAATTGTGCTCTATATACTTCCAGAATGATGCAGATAATAATTGATGATACTTTTTAGGAGCTAAGTCTATTGAACTAAAACCTTTCTTCATATGAAGAGACCGCATTTCGTTATCAGTATCTTCTGACCATTGATCGGACAAATAAAAATACAATCCCGGCATCAACCACCTAGGCTGTCTTAGAATATTTGAATACTTAATCTTTTCCTCAATTGAATAACCAAAAATCATTTCTTCAACTAAGATTTTAGAGACCTGAAACTTAAAATCTGTTCGTATATTTTTAGGACTGGAAAATAATTTCAGAATGACCTTCGGTTTTGAGATAGGAATTTCTCCAGGATTCATTTGATCCTCTTTGAGCTTGGATAAAAACACGCTATCTTCATGTAAATAAATATCAATTGATTGATTGGTGTTGTAATTTATTTTTTGCTCAATTGCATGAAATTCAATACTTAAAACTGAATCTAATACCTTTAGATTATTGATAGTTGTGTTTTTATAGTAAAAATTTAAGTTTTGATTAAACGATATTGTGTTCCACTCATTTGCTTGAGTATTGACCATATATGTCAAGCTAAAAAAGAATAGTATAACTCTGTTTAAAACCACAATTTGGGCAATATACTAATAAGTAATTTCAAAATATTTAGATAGCTCAATTATATGGTAACACACCAAAATTATCAAAAGGTGTAATCATTATTAATAGTAATAATTTCTTTTACATTTATGTTAAATTGACTTGATTTGCTACATGGCAAATTCCCCCGAATATTACATCAATTTAGAAGATAAATATGGAGCACATAATTATCACCCACTTCCTGTTGTATTAGAAAAAGGTGAAGGAATTCATGTGTGGGATACTGACGGTAAAAAATATTTTGATTTTCTAAGTGCATACAGTGCTGTTAATCAAGGTCATTGCCATCCCAAAATAGTGAAAGCACTCACAGATCAGGCTCAAAAACTAACGCTAACCTCTAGGGCGTTTTACAATGACTCGCTTGGGGAATACGAGAAATACATAACTGATTATTTCAATTTTGACAAGGTACTGCCAATGAATACTGGAGCAGAAGCGGTAGAAACAGCGTTAAAACTTTGTAGGAAATGGGCCTATAAGAAAAAAGGAATCGCAGAAAATGATGCAGTAATATTATTTGCAACAGAAAATTTCCATGGAAGAACCCTCGCCATAGTATCTGCAAGTACTGACCCAGACAGCAAAGGAGGTTTTGGACCATACCTTCCTGGAATACAGGTGATCCAATACAATGACGCTGACGCACTAGAGCAAGCATTGGAGGCAAATCCAAACATTGCTGGTTTTATATTAGAGCCCATTCAAGGAGAAGCGGGTGTAATGGTCCCAGATGAAGGATACCTCAAAAAAGCAAGCGAGCTTTGTAAAAAGCACAATGCACTTTTTATAGCGGATGAGGTTCAAACAGGTATAGCCCGAACAGGTAGACTGCTGGCCACCTGCGGCAACTGTAATTGCGAAAACAAAGACTGCTCGGGTACACCAGAAGTGAAACCTGACATACTAATTCTAGGAAAAGCGGTAAGTGGTGGAGTCTTCCCTGTGAGTGCCGTATTAGCAGATGATGAGATTATGCTTTGTATACAACCAGGTGAGCACGGCAGCACATTTGGCGGAAATCCATTGGCAAACAAAGTAGCAATTGCAGCCTTAGAGGTAGTAAAAGAAGAACGACTTGCTGACAATGCTTACCAACTGGGTATAATTTTTCGTGAGCGAATGAGCAAGATAGACTCACCAATATTAGAAACATATAGAGGAAAAGGGCTTCTTAATGCGGTAGTTATCACTCCATTTGAGCATGAGGGTAAGAATAAAACGGCAATGGATGTTTGTCTTGATTTGAAGGAAAATGGTCTGCTGGCTAAACCAACACATAATCACATTATCCGATTTGCCCCACCTCTTGTAATTAACGAAAACGAGTTAAATGATGCTTGTGATATTATAGAGCAGACAATTTTGTCTTACCAATAGATTTTATTTGGTTATCCCTTTCCCAATTAAACTGGTAGTAGTACTTCTTTCGATGATAACATCTACAAAATCTCCCAAATTATAGTGATCTTTTGGGAAGATTACTTTGATATTTTGTTCATTTCTACCCATCCATTCATTCTCGTTCTTCTTACTTTGCATTTCAATCAGTACTCGATGAACTTTACCTTCTTGAGCTCGATTTAATTTTTTAGCTATATCGTGCTGAACATTTATCACCTCAGAAAGTCTTCTTTTCTTAATATCTTCAGCAATATCATCTTCATATTTCCTAGCAGCTAAAGTTCCGGGTCTTTCAGAATAATAGTACATATAGCTGAATTCGAACGGGCAGTTAACTAAAAGCTCCAAAGTATCTTTATGATCATCTTCAGTTTCTGAACAAAAGCCCGTGATAATATCACAACTTACACTACAATTTGGAAGTATTTCTTTAATTCTATTGTATTTCATTTCATACCATTCCCGAGTATAGGTACGATTCATTTTTTTTAAAATACGTGAGTTACCACTTTGGGCAGGTAAATGAATATGTTTTGCCACATTATCATTTCTTTTCATGACAAATAATACTTCGTCATGAATATCCTTTGGGTGAGATGTTGAAAATCTTACTCTTAAATCTGGATTTACATGTGCAACCATTTCTAAAAGTTTTGCAAAATTCACGCTATTGGACTTTTCTTCATCTGTTAGTTTATTAAAATCTTTTCTTGCACCGCCACCATACCATAGATATGAATCTACATTTTGGCCAAGCAATGTTACTTCCTTGTAACCCTTAGAAACAAGATCTTTTGCTTCTGACACTATACTCTCTGGGCTCCTACTTCTCTCTCTACCTCTAGTAAATGGAACAACACAAAAACTACACATATTATCACACCCGCGGGTAATACTAATAAATGCTGTAACACCATTTGAATTTAAACGCGTAGGCTGAATCTCAGCATAGGTCTCTTCCAAACTCAAGATTACATTCATGGCTTTATGACCACTTTCTACTTCTTGTAATAATATCGGGAGTTCACGATATGCGTCAGGACCTGCAACAATATCAACTAATTTCTCTTCCTCTAAAAGTTGTTTTTTCAGACGCTCAGCCATGCACCCTAAAATCCCAATAGTTAGTTGTTTATTTTGTTTTTTGTTGTGCCTTAGATGCTTTAAACGATTTCTTATTTTTTGCTCCGCATTCTCTCGAATTGAACACGTATTGATAAAAATAATATCCGCATCCATTTCATTGTTAGTAGTCTCAACCCCAACCTCACTCATAATTGATGCCACTACTTCGCTATCAGCAAAGTTCATTGCACACCCATAACTCTCAATGAATAATTTACGCTTGGTTAAAATCAACTCTTTGTTCAATGCAATCCAATGCAAAATTATCAATTTGATTAGTATTGTCTATCCATAATACCAATTCTTTATTATATTGCAATTAAAATAACTTATTTATGCAACTTAAAAATAAAATCTTATTGTTAACTGCTCTATTATTAGGGGGATTCTTTTTGCAATCATGTTCTGATGAAGATGAAAACACACCAAGTACAAATACAATCGACCCAAGTGGATGTTATGTTACCCAAGAGGTAATAGATGATGGTGAGGAGATAGAGACAATTACCTATGTATACAACGATAACAACAACATAATTACAGCGAGCTCAGTAGTAGGTACTGGTACTCCGAGTACTACAACATTTGAATATGACGGGAATCGAATTGTTACAGCTACTGATATTCTGAATATTTATGAATTTAAATACAGTGGAAATAATTCAATTCCTTCAAGAATTGATATCAAAGAAGGAACCGAAATTACTGGATATTATGTCATTCAATCATCTGGTTCTAATGTAAGTGAATTTGAAGAACACGATTTGACATCTGGAGATGATATTATTGAATCGACTACAACATTTGAATATGACAGCAGAGGAAATATGTCCAAAGTTATCGCTAGTGAATTAGATGAGGATACGGAAGAATTAGTTCCTTTTCTAACTTTTGAAGGATCTGTCTATGATGGTAAAATAAACCCATATAATTCTAGCTTTGTATTCTTCTTCATGGATCCTGGGAATCCCTCCAAGGTTGGAAAAGAGAATCTCGTAAGTGGTCAATTGAACATCAATGGTTTAGGGGATCTCCCTTTGGCAGCATCGTATGAATATAATAATGACCAATATCCTACAAGTGTGAGCTTAACAGTTCCAGGACTTATTACTCAAAACACGACGATTACTTACGATTGTAAATAGCGAAAATTATTTTCATATAAAAAAGCTGCTTAGGCAGCTTTTTTTAATAATTCTAGTTTGATATAATGAATCCCATTAAACTAAAAATTGATTTTGATATCACCCAAAAAAAACTTCCATTCAAATGGCCTTCTTTTTTTAATATGGGTTCATGCTTTGCTGAAAATCAATCTATGCGATTAAGCAGATTGGGATTCAATGTTAAGTCTAATCCATTTGGTATTCTATATAACCCTGTAAGTATTGAACAAACTCTTTGGCGTATCAAACAAGATAAAAAGTACAAATCCCAAGATTTCATATCCTCAGATTGTTATTTTTCTTTAGAACATCATGGATCCTTTGAATATGACTATTTGAATGCTGCAATAAAGGAAAGTAATCTAATACTCACAAAAACTAGGGAAGAATTAAAACAAACAGATGTCTGTATTTTTACGCTTGGGACTTCATTGGTATATCAATATGATGGTAAAACCGTAGCCAACTGTCATCGACTTCCTAAACAAGATTTCAAACACGTTCAATTGAACTATCATCAAACTTTTGATAGTCTTAACTCAATTATAAAATATTGCAAAAAAATTAACCCTAACCTTCATTTGATATTTACAGTAAGTCCAATCCGACATTTAAGAAGCGGTATTGTAGAGAGTAACAGAAGCAAAGCTATACTTATATCAACAATTCACGATTTAATTGAAAATCAAAAAGACCCAAACTTATCATATTTCCCAGCATATGAAATTTTTATTGATGAATTGAGAGACTATAGATTTTGTGAAGAAGACCTCTCGCATCCAAATAAGCAAGCACAAGATTATATTTGGGAAAGATTTTGTGAAACTTATTTTTCTGAAAATACAAAAACCATTATTTCGTCCGTTGAAAAGTACACAAACTACAAAAATCATCGACCTATAAAATTAGAACCCTATCAAGAAAAACTTGATGAAATGAAAAAACAACTAATAAAAACCTATCCATTCCTTCATCTATGAAAAAAATTTTGATTACTGGAAGCAACGGCTTATTAGGTCAAAAATTAATTGACTTATATCTTAAAAGCAATGAGGTTAATTTGATAGCTACAGGCCGTGGCAACAACAGATATCCCCACGAAAATGGCTATGAGTATGTAACGATGGATATCACTTCATTAGAACAAGTTCAAAAAGTTATCAAAAAGTACAAGCCAAATTGTATAATTAATACGGCTGCTATGACCAATGTTGATCAGTGTGAAGAGTATAAATTTGGTGCTGAAAATTTAAATGTAAACGCAGTCGAACACCTTATTGATACTGCAAACCAAGTTGGTTCTCACTTTATTCAGTTGAGTACTGACTTTATCTTTGATGGTAAAAATGGACCATACAAAGAGGATGATCAGCCTAATCCTTTAAGTCATTACGGGAAAACCAAATTAGAAGCTGAAAAAATTATTCAAGGAAAATCAGCCAAATGGAGTATCATACGAACTGTTCTCGTATATGGTATCGTTCATGATATGAGCAGAAGCAATATCGTCCTTTGGGCAAAAAATGCATTAGAAAAAAGACAACCATTAAAAATTGTAGATGATCAATTCAGAAGTCCAACTTTGGCCGAGGATCTTGCTATTGGTTGCCAACTTGTAGAACAAAAAGAAGCTGAGGGGATATTTAATATCAGTGGTAAAGATCAAATGAGTATTGTATCACTTGTAGAACGAGTTGCCGATTACTTCAAATTGGACAAGTCTTATATTGAAAAAGTTAGTTCTGCAACATTAAACCAACCTGCAAAAAGACCTCCATTAACAGGTTTTAACCTAGAAAAAAGCTATAAAGTGTTAGGCTATAATCCACATAGTTTTGAAGAAGGAATTGAATTGTTGATGGAACAGCTTACAACCAAATAATTCCAATAATATAAAATAGAATTAACAACTGTGTTATTCTATGTATTGGTTTGATATTCATTCTTATTAAAAAAATAAGACCTATTTTTAAAATTCCAATAATTGCCATTATTATAAGAAGTTCAGTTTTTGGCATATACAAATTGAAAAACATATCAATTATAATACTTGAAATTAGAATAATCTGAAAAAGTAATTTCGAAAAATGAACACCTCTAGTACTTGCTAGACTCTCATAACCATTTATCACATCACCCTTTAGCCATATGATATCTTTATATAACTCTCTTGCGAATAATATAAAGAATAGACTAGCACCATACATGATGAAAGACATCGTAATCATTTTATAATAAAGTGCTAAACTAAAAAATGCGAGAACTGTCAGAAAGCAGGCTGTTAGCTCTCTAACAAAGACTATTTTACTAAGTTTATGAGAATAAAACCATAGTAGAAATCCGTAAATCAGGAAAAAAATAAAGATTCTCCATGAGGCAATAAAAGCAATTAAGAGACCTATTATATTCAATAGAAAATAGAATTTAAGTTTAAATGCATCGCTTATTAAGTTCTGAAACCTAGTTCGATGAGGTCTATTTATTAAATCTTTTTCAAGATCATAAAAATTATTGATGATATATCCCCCAGCTAGAATAAAAGCTGTTGCGGCAATA
Source organism: Bacteroidia bacterium (assembly GCA_016779945.1). Lineage (GTDB taxonomy): Bacteria > Bacteroidota > Bacteroidia > NS11-12g > UBA9320 > UBA9320. The sequence continues at coordinate 15,843 of JADHMR010000008.1, forward strand.
ATCAAATGAACATTGATTTCATTTAGTGAATTCCATAGAGCATCTTTGGTATTGAATGCGAATAAAAAAGAGACATACTGAGCTAAAACAGTAACTAATATGTTCTTCCAACGAACTGTCGATAGAAGTGCTATGAATTTTAGGTTAAAAGAGTTTCGTTTTTGAAAATTAGTACCCACCAATTTCCAAATTTAGATTCGTTGAACTAATTCTAATTTGTAGTCTTTGAGTTGCACCTTAGCTTGCTCATAATCTCGAGTAAAACCGAGGATGTATCCTCCTCCTCCACTACCACAAAGCTTTAAATAATAATCGCCTGACTCTATACCTTTTTTCCATATAGACTGAAATTGGTCTGGAATCATTGGACTAAAATTTTGCAACAGAATTGCTGATAGTTTCTTTAAATTTTTAAAAAGTGGTACAAAATCCCCTTTGAGAAAAGTAGCGATACACTCATCATTATACTTTTTCAATTCAGTTTTAACCATCTTACGGAACCCTTGCTCCTTCATCTTTTCCATGAAGAGTTGAACCATAGGTTGAGTTTCTCCTGGTTCATTTGTATTTAATAAAAATATAGCCCCTTGACTATCAACTTTCTGATATGGTAAGCCTACTGTATCTAGATCTTCCTTTGATTTTATAATTACAGGTAGGTTAAGGTAACATATTAACGGATCTAAACCTGAACTTTTACCATGGAAATGTGACTCCATCTGTCCAAAAATTTGCTTTAGCTCAGTAAGTTCAGTTTTGTTAATATTTTCTGCATCTATCTTATCGATAGCATACTCATTGTATATAGCGGCAACAAGTGCTCCGCTACTTCCAACTCCAAAACCTTGAGGTATTGTTGAGTCAAATGCTAAACCATTTTTGAGATCTCTTTTGAATCTAACTAAATCTAATTTTGCAACAGCTTTACCCGATACATCCAAGTATGACAAATAGGTGAAGTAAGTCCTCAGATGTTCGTTTGATTCAGAATACTTATCCTCTGGTAGATGAAATTTCCCTTTATAAAAATTATAAGGTATAGATAGTCCCATAGCATCCTGAATAATACCATACTCCCCAAAGAGAAGAATTTTACTATAGAATAGGGAATCTTTTATCATCGTTAGTTAATTAACACAAATGTATTAAAACTTGTTTTCATCAATCCTATTATTAGTTTATTATGTTGTTTTTTCTGGACCAGAACCAACAAAGTCGTGAATAAAAGCTCCATTTTCACAATATTGCTTGAGTTCGTCTTCGATAAATTGATGAGCCATTTCTTTATCTTCTGATGGGTATAAAAAATGAACGTTAGCCCCTGCATCCAGGGTAAAACACCACTTTACATTTGATTTTTTTCGTTTTTGCCATATTGCATTGATAATGTTTAGTGTATCTGGTTTCATTAAAATAAAATAGGGCTTACTACTCATCATCAAACTATGTAGAGTGAGTGCCTCACTTTCTACAATATCGATAAATCGATCAATGTCTGCAGATTCTAAAGCACTTTTTATTGCTGACATATTCTGATTTGCTTGACGAAATCTGGCAATTGCAAATGGGTGATTGTCAACTAAATCATGACCAACTGTACTGCTTACTATCTTTTGGCCTTTGTGCACTAAAAGTATGGTATCACAATAGTTTTTGAATATTGGAGAAACATTATCATATGAAATGGCAAAGTCATCTGAACTCCCCTCAAAATCTGGATGCTCTCCCCAAACACCTAATGGACCAAATACAGATCTAGAAGCACTTCCAGAACCTAATCTAGATAGTATAGATGCTGTTTGAAAGAATTTTTCTGAATCGAGAAGCCCTTTTTTAGAAGCAATGTCACAAATACATAAAGCTAAAGCACTCATACCACTTGCACTACTTGCGATACCACTACTATGAGGAAAACTATTGGATGTATTAATCTCATATGAACCATTCATTACGAATGGGAAAATAGATTTAATTCGTTCAAGAAATTGCTCGATTTTTGGAATAAAACTGGGTGTATCAACTTGTTCGAGTGATACGCTAACATCAAATTTTGTCCCCTCTATGAATTTCAAGAAAGTAGTCGTTTTGCAGTTACTAAGCGTAAAACTGATCGATGGGTTTGCAGGCAGCTGAACTCCGCCTTTCTTTTTTCCCCAATATTTTATCAATGCTATGTTACTGGGACTTGCCCAAGATGTTTTGTATTCCATTTAAACAGGATAGCAAAGTTAAACGCAGATTGGTCATTTCAAAATTGGATAAAACCGTCTTATTTGATTAAATCCTGATAACTAATTACAGTTGAGAAACCTTTACTCTTAAAATATTTAGGTGTCTGAGCATCACCACAAGCCAATATAAAATCACCACCCCATGCTCCCAATGATTTGATGGCAAATGGATAATCGCTGAAAAGAACTTGTTTTATAGTTTCTTTTTCAATTAAATCTGCGATTATTTGTTCGTGCTCAGTAAGAAGTTTTTGAAACTCATTAAAATCAGAACATGTAATAATTTTTTCTGTTATCGATGAAATAGCACCCAAAATTTTACTTGATACATTTTTTGTTTTATAGGTACTGATCCCTTCTCTACTATTTTGTTTTTTGTTGAGATGAACAAAAAATAAGCGTTCCTTGAAAGGTGGATTATAAACATATCCTTCCCACAATAGTGGACTTCTATAGAGAATATCACCCCCCATCATTCCGACAGCTATATCAAAACCACTCCCCCCAAAACTCGCTTTGGAGAGTTCAAAAGCATCTACTTCTGCCCACTTGGCAATGTTACAAATCAATGTGCTACTACTGCCCAAACCCCAAGATCTGTCAAATTCTAACCTCGTTTCGACTTGATAGCTTTTACCTGCCAAAAAATCCACATTCAGTGAAATTGCCTTATTTAAAATGCGTACTAACATTTCGGCAACCTCATTTTTATTTTGAGCGTTTGGATCACAAATCACTGAATTGTTATTAGATTTTGTTTTTTTCTGTATTAAAAACTTTTGCTCAAACCAAACATTACCGTCATCTCCTAAACTTTTCCAAAAGAGCGTTCTTGGCTCCTCTGCAAATTCTTTTATCAGCATATGTTGCCCTTTTTTTGTTGGGATTGCTAGTGATAAAGCTTGATCGAGTACAACGTACTCGCCTGTTATAAGTAATTTACCATGTGAGAAAAATTTAGTCAATTTAGTTACGTTTTTGATTCAAAACTTCACCACCTCTAACTCGTCTAAAAACATCAACCACTTCAGCATGATGCGGAGTATTATTTATAAAATAATTGACGATATTCTTCTTTTCCGCTTCAGTTGCTTCAAGCTGATTCAAAATATTCAGTAGGTGCATTTTCATATGACCTTGTTGTATGCCAGTAGTTGTCAAACTTCGTAGAGCAGAAAAATTTTGAGCCAAACCAACAGTTGCGGTTATCATCATTAACTCCTCTGCACTTGGATTGCCCATTAGTTGGTGAGAAAACTTAACCATTGGGTGTAGGCCAGTAATACCCCCAACTGTTCCGAGAGCTAAAGGTACTTCAATACTAAAATTAAACACCCCGTCTTCAATATGGGCGTGAGTCAAACTGGAGTACTTCCCATTTCTTGAGGCATATGCGTGAGCAGAAGCCTCAACAGCTCTGAAATCATTGCCAGTTGCTAAAATTACAGAATCAATCCCATTCATAATTCCTTTATTATGAGTGACCGCTCGATAGGGTTGTGTTTCGGCAATCTGAACAGCAAGTGCAAACCGCTCCGCAAATTTCTGTGCCAAAATATCTGTACCCTCTACCATTTCCTCAATAGGACAGTTTACCTCCACTCTAACAATACATTCCGGAGTATAATTACTCAAAATGCACATTATTATCTCAACTTCATTGGGTGATAATAAAGATGAGTTAACCTCAGACTTAAGTAAATCAGCCAGTTTTTCTAAGCAGGAATTTATAAAATTTGCACCCATACTATCGCACGTCTCAAATTTTACTTCCAACTGGTAATAGTTAGGTATGTCTTGTGTTTTATCTTTTAAATCTATAGCCAATATACCACCACCTCGCTTCTGCATATTAGCTGTAATGGATTGAGTTTCTGAATAAAACTTTTGATTGATAGATGTAATAAAGTTTTTCAGTAAGTCAAATTGACCTCCATCCCATGTAAAATGTACATGACCAATTTTGACAGTACTCTTAACAGTGGCCTTAAACCCCCCTTTATCAAACCAAAAATTTGCTGATTTTGCAGCTGCTGCAACCACTGAACTCTCCTCAATAACCATAGGTACCGTGTAGTTCTTGCCATTAATCAAAAAATTCGGAGCTATCCCAAATGGTACGTAGAAATTTGTTAGCGTATTTTCTATAAACTCATCATGGATTTGTTGTAATTTCTCATCACTATGCCAATAACTCACAAGCGTCTCTCGAGCTTTTTCACTCCCTCCAAAATGATTATCAATTAACCATTCAATCTTGGCTGACTTACTTAGTTTAGAAAATCCGGATACTTTCACTTCTACGATTTTAATCTCAAATAAGTCTTTGCTAATTTTAACCCCTCTATCTGAAGGTGGGCATATTCTTCCAAAGTTTCATAATCATCTCTTGCATATTTTAGAAACGCTGATGCTTGACCATAAATGGCATTTGCGTGTGATTTTTCTGTTAAATAATAGCCTTCCATAAAATCTCGAACTCCTCCGCTAATGATAATATCAGCTTCAGTGTGTTGACCCTCCAGTTCCTCCAAAAGGCAATTGTGAAAACCAACCATTTCCTCAGCTGAATGTCCCCAATTAGCTACTTTCGAGAAAGCTTCTTGCCTAATTTCATGAGCCCTATGCATTTCTAACTTACTAAAATTAGTACCTCCGTGAGCTCCAAAGTCAATTGCTGAAACTGGAAGCTTCATTAACTCTTTTAGGCTCGCAGGTCCAAATCCTTGCCCAACTTCTTTGACAATTATCTTTACGCCTAAATCAGTTGCTTGCTTGATCGTTGATAATGGTGATTTTTTAAAAATATCTCCCTCAGGTTGAAGCCACTCTTGAAGAGGATTTACATGAATAATCAGACCATCTGTCTCTGTTTTATTAATTAAATCAGTTATCGAATAACTCTTATCAGCATCAAATATTTCCTCTAATTGAGCTATCCCAAGATTGGCATACAATGGGGCATCATTGGCATATTTCCTCAATTGAAAGTCTTTCAGATATTCATCACTCTCAAGAATGATTCTACACGACCCAAGCCCCATACCTAGACCATATTGGCCACATACTTTTGCTAAATTTTTATTGATTGTAGCTGCTTCTTTGGTGCCACCAGTCATACTGCTTATCCATATCGGAGCAAGCATTTTTTTACCCACAAAAGATATTTCTGGAAGATTTCCCTCTGGATGTCCAGCGAATAGTGGTTCATAGTAAAAACGTGAATCTTGATTTGCTATAGCAGATTTAAAAGCCAACTCAATGTGGTCTTTTTTTCTATCGGATGTTTCTTGATGTCCCAATGCTACGAAGATAAGTGTTTGATTTTAAGATTATAACAACTCATACAATATGATGGTTTAAAATTAATTTAGAAACTAAATTTTATTCGTGAACCTGAATGACTTCTTACATTCATCACTCCATCTTCAAAAATTAAATACTGTCCTTTTATTCCAACCAATTTTTGTTCAATAATTTTTTCCCGTTCCAATTTTAAACTTTTCACCTTTTCTGGATATTGAATTACTGGATAATTTATGTACTGTACTTCGTGTGTATTTGATAAAAAAGAGTGATATTCTTTGGGAACTAGTTCAGCCATTTCGTCTCGTATTTCAATAATATTTTTGTTAGTATCGGCCTCCCCTTTCAACATTCGCTGCCAAGCAGTTTTGTCGCTAATGTGATCTTTGAGGCTAACTTCTATCAGTCCTGCTAACTGCCGGTATGGTACTTCAGCCAAGATTATTGCTTGAGTTGCACCTTGATCAATCCAACGATAGGGCGTATTTGTGGTACGTGTAACACCTACCTTATAGTTACTAGTTAGAGCAATATACACATAATGTGGTTTCAAATGATGTTTCACCTCCCATTCGTAATCCCTTAAAGCTATCCCATTATGAATCTCACTCAACTCAGGTTTCATTATACTTGGACTTGCGATCGGACTTTCCATGAATTCTTTGTATGTAAGCCCCTCTCCGAAAGCCTTATTCATCTTTTCTCCAGATAAAATAGAGTTCAAATATCCCTCATACTCAATGCAAATCGTTTTCCCAATCAAATCATTCATATCTATCAGATCTATTGGACTTAATTTGTCAAATAATGGTAATTTATAATGCGGTTGGCGATCGATCAACTCTTTATCCATCATCCGTAAATTCCCTACTATTTGCATAGAACAAATTTCTACCTAAAATATTAACTACCAAATTAATATAAAGATATACACCTCTGTAAGTTGTCAAATATCATACGCAATTATGATATCAATCATAATTTAAACTCTCTTTTTGAGCTCACTTTGTGGTCTACAATTAAAGATCATGAGCGTTATAGATATTATTCAAAAATCAAAATCAGTAATTATTGATGTAAGGACTCCAGAAGAATTTGAAAGAGGCCACGTAAAATCCTCCATAAATATCCCATTGAAAGAAATTTTCAAACGGGTTGAAGAAATTAAATCACTGAATGCCCCCATTGTGTTATGTTGTTTGGTGGGTGGCAGAAGTGAACAAGCAAAATCATTCCTTAATGGAAGGGGTATTGAATGTTATAATGGCGGGGGCTGGATGGATGTAGATTTACTTGTAAGCCAATGTGCCTAGCTTAGATTCATCGATCTAAACCCTTAAAAATTCCTTTCAAAAATGTTGCAATACTTGTAATTGTTATGCCTACAATTAACATAGTCTCTGCACCTGCTAAATGAAATAATTTAAACAATACAGATAGACCCAATATCGTAACCGAAATATAATTTATTGGTTTTAATAATCGAACATCTTTCTGGACCAAGTAATTCTTTACTAAAAGGTGAAAAGACACATATAAATACATCACAAAAAATATAATCAAAGGCATGTATTCATAACCACCACCAATATCAAAAACATTAAATAAAACGGCAAGTACCAACACTACTAAAGGATAAATGATTCGATCATCTTTTGGATTTACAAACGATGAATATGCTATATAAGATGCAATGTGTAGCCAAAAAATACCCTTAGAAAAATCTGAAGTCAACGGCCAGTTTAGAAGCTTAAATAAATACGCCATTAGCATTAAACTTAATGAAGTATAAATTAAAGTATTTAAGGTTTTTTTCATTTTAGTTCAGTAATTGAGTCAGTCTTTTTGCTTCTTCTTTAACATTTGAATTAGCGTAAACAACCTGATAAACAAAATCTAGAATGGGCATATAAATTTTATGTTCCTTGTTCAATTTGTAAATACTTTCGGTGGCATAGTAGCCCTCGGCTATCATTTCCATTTCCATAAGTGCAGAGGAAATAGCGTACCCTTTTCCGAGCATCATACCAAATGTCCTGTTCCTACTATATTGAGAATACGCTGTAACAAGTAAATCCCCTAGATATGCACTATCATCGGCATCCCTGTCTATTGGATGAACTGCCTCAATAAATCGTTTGATTTCTCGAATTGCATTACTAACTAAAACTGCTTGAAAATTATCTCCGTATCCCAAACTGTGACAAATTCCACATGCAATTGAATAGACATTTTTCAATACTGCGGCAATCTCGGTTCCATAAATATCTGCACTTGGTAATACTGAGATATATTGGCATCTTAGAACCTTACAAATTTCATCAACAAAATCTTGGTTTGTACTTGCAAATGTTAGATAACTCAATTTTTCTTGAGCAACTTCCTCAGCATGGCACGGACCTGTTATTACCCCAAAATCAGACTCTTTTACGCCTTTATTTTCAAATAAATATTCTCCAACAATTTTCAGGGAATTGGGTTCCACACCTTTAATAGCAGAAATTATTTTCTTACCTTTTAGTTGGTCTGACGAAATATCATTGAGTAAGTCAGCAATGAATGCTGACGGTGTAACTAAAAGAATATAATCATTGGCTGATATAAGTTGTTCAATATCAGTACTTGCTTTCAATCGGTTGGTGTCTAAACGTACTGACCGAAGATATTTTGGGTTTTTACCTTCAGCATTAATTTTTTGGGCTATTTTATCGCTCCTCACCCACCAGTCTACTGATATTCGACTATTCTCTAGCAATATTTTTACTAAAGCTGTACCCCAACTTCCACTTCCTACAACTAGAATTCTGTCCATATTCACATGTGCAATATTAACAGATTAATTCACTATGATTTTTTGTGAATTAATTTTCTGACCTGATCTATCGTATAATGCAAGAATATAAACTCCTGAAGACAGATCTTCAGTATTTAATAAAAAACGAGCATTGCCTTTTCTCACAGGCTCATTCGTAATTTCTTTTACAACACTGCCCAAGTTATTAACTAATTGAATCGTTACTTGGTCATCTACCATAAAATTAATTGAAATCTCAACGGACGATTCTACAGGATTCGGATAAACTAGAAATTTATCTTCTACAATTAAATCATTCTTTACGCTTAGTTTAGATAGCCATACGTTATTTCTTCCAAGGCTGTCACCGTAGCTTCCGCATAGCCATATAACACCTGGTTCGTTATACTTTCGTTGAATATCTGTATAATCTCCCCATCGCTCGGCAGTGTCTGCCACAAATGTGTTGATTAAACTATCACCAGATTTTATGCTTACTACATTTGAATAAATTGATTCTAACCCCTCACTCTTGTTGTGATATATGGCACTCGTTCCTGCATATTCATTTTCGCCAACATGAGAAAACGTAATTACCATAGATTGATTGTCTAGTTTGGTATTCCCAGCAAACGCAATAGACGGATATGCAAAATCCAATTCATTAGATGAAATAATAGTTCCATTTACTTGTGGCATTTCATTCATTGAAGAAATAATTCCGTGATAAATCCCTGACCGAATTTCGTCAGTTAAAATACTCGACTGAACATAATGAATTGTATTATCATGATATACTGCACTTAGCACTCGGGTATCATTTGTTTGCAATCTATATCCAACAACAGGCTGGTATGCCGTGGGTGGCACTCCATAAGGTAAATCTGTCGTTAACACACTTAATTTGTGCTGAGCATTTCCAGCGATTGTTGAATTTGTTATCTCATGCAGGAACAGAGTGTCATTTGACAACGCATCAGGTCTTACAGACAAGAAATACATATTTTCCTGATCAAAATCTATACCCGGCTGAACAGGACAAATACTCCAAACCGGTTTATTATTGTAGTTTATGCCAGAAAAAAGATTTTGTCTTAAATCTTCATTTCCATCATAACCGTCTTGTTTGTTGACCTGCCATATAAAGCTCTCAACAAAACCCTCTTGCCAACTTTCGTTATCTCTAAGAAGATTAACAGTAATATATAAATCGGTCTTGTTATGAGCAATAATTGGGTAGTCACTCCAGGTTTTCCCTCCAAGTGGTTTTCCATTTAAGGCATAAAAATTCCATGATTGCGTGGGATCGTTTGTTTCAGTAAAACCGACTACGATACGCGTATCTGCACTTGTACTTCCTTCTAAGAAAACGAGGATAAATCGGTCAGACAAAGGATCATAGATTACTTTGGGATCATAGTATCGATCAAGTAATCCTAATTGACCAGCTGTCATGCCATACAAACTCTTAAAACCTAGTCGTTCTCCTTTTTCATTGAGTATAGTCACAGTTGTATTGATAGCACTTACTATAAACCCATCATTACTAATCGCCATGGTATTATCATTTGGAATACCAGCCATTCCAATTGGTTTGCCATTAAAACTTGATTCAATATTTGGTGTCAATTCCTCTGGTGAATTTAAATATGAGGACTTACTCTTTACTAGCGTTCGTTTTCGTTGTGAATCAATAATTGCTTTCACTTTTTTACTCCTCATAATTGGCATAGGAGCAGCTTCTAAATTTTTAAGTCTACTCAACTCCAATTGAGTACTTTTTTCGCTGAAATTAATCTTCCAATGTTTATCTACCGGAACATTTGATAAACGCTTGGTTTCGATTTGACCAAAAACAGTCAAAGACACAATATAACATACTAGTAATAAGGAATTTCTCATGTATAGTTCAAATATAACAAATGATCAACTAAGGTTTTATTTTGGCAATATTTTCCTTAGAAAAGAACGAGTCTTGAATGTTTTCATTAAAAATAATTTTAGAATATTTAATAGTTGTTTTATGCCCCGATTTATTGGTTGGAATCATGACTAACTTAGACGCTAATTTTCTCCCACTAAATACTTTTAATTCACTTCCAATTAATGTGTTAACCTCCGATAAATCTTCGTCATAGAATACTGTTTTTAGTTGAATATACTCCTCTTTATCGATGTATAAAACTAGCTTCCCCCACAAAACATCAGCCTCAGTTTTGGGTAATAATTCAATGACATGGCATCCCCTTCCAGAAACCGTCTGACTACCTATTATTTTGGCAGTATAATCATTAACTAATTTGGTTAATTTAACCAAATCATCTGCACTCAAATCAGTACCCATCCAACTTTGATTGAGCATTGTAGCAGGTAATTTAATAGTTTTTCGGATTTTGGGTAGGTAATTATAGACGTTATTACCATTTTTCATGTAAACAGTCCCTTTATCTTTCTCTGGACCAGAAACATACGCAGCTGCTAATTCTTTTCCCTTTGACCAAGTGTGTAATTCCATTTTTTTTGTCCATCTGGGCCGCTCAATAGTAACCTCTAACTCTGCATACATCGATGAAGAAACTAATTTTTGTTCTACCTTTTTTAGGACCTGAAGAGCATTGGGCTGATCTGCCAGGGTGAATCCATAAATAAAAAATAGGAAAAGGAAAACAGTGGATCTATAAATAGGATTAGTCATTTAATAACAAACGATATAGTTGCTATTTTGATTGCAAATGTAAATCTCTAAATTCGCCGACAATATGACAAGCGAGCAATATATAGAAAACAATCAGGATAAATTTTTGAACGAACTCTTTGACCTTTTAAGAATACCTAGCATCAGTGCTGATTCTGCCTATGCTGCGGATGTTCAACGTTGTGCAGAATATACTGCTATGAGACTCAAAGAAGCCGGTGCAGATAATGTAACTCTTGAACAAACAGCGGGTAACCCTATTGTTTACGGTGATAAAATTATAGACCCCAATAAACCAACCATTTTAGTTTATGGCCATTATGATGTTCAACCGTCAGTCCCTGATGAGCTATGGAACACCCCTCCATTTGAACCTACGATAAAAGATGGAAATATATATGCTCGAGGTGCTTGTGATGATAAAGGTCAGTTTTATATGCATCTCAAAGCTTTTGAAACTATGATGCAAACAGATACACTTCATTGCAACGTGAAGTTTATGATTGAGGGAGAAGAAGAAATTGGAAGCACCAATTTAGGTATTTATGTAAAAGAATATAAAGAGAAACTCGCAGCTGATGTGGTTCTTATTTCAGATACAGGCATGATTGCTAATGATGTTCCAAGTATTGATACTGGTCTTCGAGGATTAAGTTATGTTGAGGTAGAAGTAACCGGACCAAAAATTGACCTTCATAGCGGAACCTTTGGAGGTGCAGTGGCCAACCCTATTAATGTACTGTGTAGTATGATTAGCAGTTTGCATGACGAAAATCGTCATATTACGATTCCAGGTTTTTATGACAAAGTAGATGTAGTGAGTGACGCTGATCGAGAGGCCATGAGTAAAACGCCGTTTAGTCTCGATGAATTCAAAAATGAATTAGCAGTAGATGATGTGATGGGTGAATCTGGTTACTCAACTATTGAAAGAACAGGAATCAGACCAACACTTGATGTAAACGGAATCTGGGGTGGGTATACAGGTGAAGGTGCCAAAACTGTATTACCAAGCAAAGCGTATGCAAAAATTAGTATGCGACTTGTGCCAAGTCAAACCTCGCAAGAAATCACTCAATTATTCCAAGACCATTTCGAAAAAATTGCACCTAAATCTGTCAAAGTAAAAGTTACTCCTCATCACGGAGGTGAAGCTGCGGTTACTCCTACCGACAGCCCTGCATATAAAGCAGCTAGTAGAGCAATGGAAAAAACATTTGGAAAAGAACCTGTTCCTACTCGTGGTGGCGGAAGTATCCCGATAGTTGCCCTTTTTGAAGAAGTATTAGGTTTAAAGACAGTATTATTAGGCTTCGGTTTAGATAGTGATGCCATTCATTCCCCCAACGAAAAATATGGTTTATTCAATTTCTATAAAGGCATTGAAACTATCCCATACTTCTATGAATATTTTGCTGAAGAAAGTTAGCACTTTTTGACATTCGTCACAAGAAGGTAAAATATACTTCAGATTAAATTATAACAAACTAATATCCTTTGGAGTAGATATATTTGTTACTCATGCATTGTTTGTTACCATTCTCAAAAATCAAATTATTTATATTATTTGGTCTTGTCACCTCCTATAATCTAGCTTTTCCTCAATCATTAAACTATAAGGATATGATGATTGATAATTCCTATAATTTCTACGAAGTGGTAGAAGCTGCGGATCGATACTTTGATGAACACGGTAGAGGTAAAGGTTCTGGATTTAAAATATTTGAACGTTGGAAATCAGAAAATGAAAGTAAATATTTTCCATCAGGTGATCGATTTAACGTAAATCACTATCTCCCACAAGAGGCCTATACAGAATTCATAAAAAGCAATGCTCATTTAAAACACAAAACTTCATTTCCAAATGGATGGGTAGAACTTGGTCCGTGGGATGCAAACAATGTAACCAGTCATTACTCCCCCGGCATAGGACGTGTAGAAACTTTTTGGGTAAATCCAAATAATGATAAACACATGTTCATCGGGAGTAGAAGTGGTGGTTTTTGGAGAACAACTGACGGCGGTGCCAACTGGGAAAATACCACCGATTTTTTAGTTGCTTCTGGAGTTCCCGCTTTGGCTGTAAATCCTTCTAACATTAATGAAATTTTAATTTCTGTAGAACATGGTGGTGCAGGTTACACACACGGAATATACAGGAGTACTGATGGTGGCTCTACATGGATCGAATCAGATTTCAACCCTACTAATCTTGGATGGGGTGGTTTGGGCGATAATGAACATATCTATAAGATAGCGTATCACCCTAATGTGGCAAATCAGATTTTTATATGCTCTACCAAAGGCTTATTTGTATCTAATGATAATTTAAGTACATGGAGTAGCCCCTTTAATGGAAGAACAACAGATGTAAATTTTCATCCAACAAAAAATACAACTATTTATGCCTATCGATATGTTACCTCTGATATAAACAGAATAAAAATTTCTACTGATGGTGGAACTTCTTTTTCTAACGGAGGTAGTCTACCCAATAATGGCAATAAAAGGGTTTATCTATCATGTTCGCCAGCAGAGCCCTCACACGTATATGCAGCTTCTACAGATAATGTATACAAATCAACTACTGAGGGAATTTTGTTTACCGCACTTAGCAACCCCAATAGTAGTGGTCTTGCTTTTGCAGTATCCGATGTTAATACCAACAACATGATTTATGGTTATGTTGATCTTTTTGCTTCTACAGATGGGGGAATCAACTTTACCCAAAAAACTGAATGGGCTAACCAAAATGATGCTTATATCCATGCAGATTTAAGAATTGCTGAATGCGTAAATGGAACATTTTATGTTGGGACTGATGGTTATTTTGCAAAGAGTAATGATAATGGAAATACTTGGACACGTCTTAATGATGGAACTGCTATTCGAGAATTTTATGCTGTTGGACTTGGTCAAGGAAATTACGATTTGAATATGGCTGGATCTCAAGATAATGGCAGCAGTATACTAAATGAAGAGGGTTGGGTTGAATGGAACGGTGGAGACGGAATGGAAGGTTTAGTACACCCATTGAATAAAGACTGGATGATTGGTAGTTGGCAGTTTGGAACTCGAAACTTTACCAGAAATGGTGGTTTAAACAGAAATGGATGCGGTAACCCCGATGGCGGAAGTCAATATGCCGCTTGGGAGGCCCCCTTACTTCAAAACCCACAAAATAGTATGCAGGTGTACCACTTTAGTGATACCGTTTATTCAGGAAATAATTTTGGAAGACAATGGCAATTTAAGTCTAGTCCTAATATTGGAATAATCTCAGAAGCTGCAATTGCGGAAACAGATTCCAATGTAATAGCAGTAGCCAGAAATAACCAAATTCGACTCACTAATAACGGAGGTATATCTTGGATTGACATTGGCAATGGTCTACCTGGTCACTATGTTCGAGATATTGCATTTGATCCTAAAGATAAAAACAAGATTGTAGTTGTTTTTAATCGCTATCAAAATGACAACCAAAAAGTATATTTATCCAACGATCAAGGTGCGACTTGGGAAAACATAACCCACAACCTCGGGAATATGCCTCTTCGCACAGTGGTGATTGATCATAGTGATTCATCATACATCTACGTAGGTGGAGAAATTGGAGTCTACTATAAAAGTAAATCCGCTAATCAATGGACATTGTACAATAATAACCTCCCTAATGTTACGGTTAAAGATCTTGAAATTCATTATGGAAGCAACACATTAAGAGCCGCTACTTGGGGTCGAGGCTTATGGGAATATACCCTTGTTGGTAGAAATAACTTCCCATCGATTACTCATACTTCGATTACTAACACTCCTACTGATGAGACTCCAAAAGATGGTGTCGATCAGTACATTACATCCATTATCGAATCAGACCAACCTTTGTCCGAGGTAAAGGTATTGTGGAATGTAAATGACTTTTCATTAGATAGCAGTATATCCATGAAAAATATAGGAGCTAATACATGGAGATCAACTAAGCCGATTAGCTCGAACTTCCAAGGTGATCGAATTTATTTTAAAGTGATTGCCAAAACAGAGAATGGTGATCAATCTGAGACTTATGTTTTTGATTACTTCATCAAAGAATTTACATATTGTATTCCAAATACGAGTGGTTCAAGTTCAGACTACATTAATTATGTAAAATTAGAAACGATTGAGAACACCTCAGGTAAGGAATCTTATGGTGATTTTACTGATCAATCTACCGAACTTGAAATTGGAAAAGAATATACAATCGAAGTGGCAATGGCTTATGTTTTTGAACAAGATTCAGTTACCGCTTGGATTGACTACAATCGTGACTCCGAATTTTCTAATGAAGAACAAATTATATTCACAGAACTCAATAGTGCAAGTAAATCAGCAACCGGCTTGTTCACTGTACCTGATGATGCATTAGTTAATAAGAATTTAAGACTTCGGGTCCGAAGTCAATATTACACCAATCCAATGGATGCCTGCAGAAATACTCCTGGAGAAGTTGAAGATTATACGATAACTGTAAAGAAACCAGAAGTAAATAATATACCTGTAAATATTGCTCCAATTATAGCAATTACGCCAAATCCTACGAAAGGATTATTTGAAGTTAGTGTTGGAGAAAAAGATAATATTCAAATAAATGTCATTGATGTTTCTGGGAAAATTATACATCAACAAAAAGGATATTCAGACACATTTATTATAAACGAGGAAATTCCAAGAGGAACGTACATCGTTCAGGTAATATCCTCAAAAGGTTCGGGTGCTAAAAAACTTATTGTTCAGTAAAATCCAATTAAGCAAACCATTCTTCAACGAATGCTCTGTCATTAATTTTATTCTCAAAATTGGAGGCTATTAAGTCATAAACACGTTGCGTGTTTTGAGCACCTTTGGTTTTAGCGTCATCATAAGGAATCTTACTGAATGTCACCATCTCATATTGAGATTTAAATAAATCTGGATGTAATTCACAAAGTTGATGTTCTATCTTTTTGTAATGTAGAAAATCTTTATCGCCAACTAAGTCTCTCATTTCAATAAAATTTTGTAAAGCTAAATCTGCAATAGCGTCTGCATTTGGTTTACGTCTTTTTTGATATTCGTTCATTGCCCTGTCCCATTCTTCAAACTCTTCTAAGCAATTATCTAATTCAACACAATCTTCAAAAGCACAATTCATCCCCTGGCCATAAAATGGTACAATAGCATGACATGCATCACCTATCAACGTAGCTTTCTTCATATGCCACGGATAACATCTAACTGTCACTAAACTACCTACTGGATTTTGTTTAAAATCCTCCAATAGTTCAGGCATTAAAGGAACAGCATCTGCAAAATAAGTATTCATAAAATCAAGAATTTCTTGATCAGAGTTAATATGATTAAAGCCTACATCTCCCTCATACGGCATAAATAAAGTGCACGTAAATGATTTATCTGGATTGGGAAGAGCAATCATCATGAAATTACCCCGAGGCCAAATATGTAAGGAATCGGGATCCATAGCAAAATCACCCTCAGGAGTTGGCGTAATATTTAACTCCTTGTAACCACTCTTAGTGTAGCTTTGAGAATAATCAAATCGATCATTCTTCATCATTTTTAGTCTAACAGGTGAATATGCCCCATCACTTCCCAAAATGTAATCAGAATGGACTTCTTTGGTCTCTCCAGTTTCTGTATCAAGAAATTTACATATGCTATTTTCGATATCCACTTCCTGACACCTCATATTAAAAAATTGATTCACATTTTCGTGTTCGTCTGCCAATTTTAATAACTGGATATTCAGATGAGCTCTGCTTACAGAATTGATTACTTGACCATCCTTACCATAAGGTTGATAAGCCAAATTTCCTTTTTCGTCATGCATCATTCTACCAGCCATTGGTATTGCTTGGTCCAGAACTAGTTGGTCCAAACCCACTCGCTTTAGAGCATCAATGCCTCGTGTAGAAAGTGCTAAATTAATTGATCGACCCGCAGGTATTTCTACATTACGCATATCAGGTCGACGTTCGTATATGTTAACCTCAAATCCTCTTTTTGCTAAGTATACAGCCACTAAAGAGCCTGCTAATCCACCTCCTACTAACGTTATCCTTTTCATGTTATGTATCAAAATTACTCAACCTTTGTATTTTTACGATATTTGTTTCAATCTAAATTAGAATTTGAAATTTAAACATATACTCATTGTTTACAACCCTTCATCAAACGGAGGTAAATCTGTAAGTATATATAATGAGTACATAACAAACATTAAAAAGGAAGGTTCACCTTTTACAGTGATTAAAACCACTGGGCTTAAAGATATTGAAAACATTCAAAGAATAATATCCTCAAACTCGTTTGATCTCATCAGTATAGTGGGAGGAGATGGTACAATTAATCTCACTGTTAATGGACTCGAAAATTTTGATACTCCTCTTCATATAGTTCCAGCTGGAACAGGTAATGATTTAGCCCGAATGCTGTATGGAAACTTAAAAATTAACGAAATTATCAAATTGCCATCACGATTTTCTCAAAAAGTTAATATCGATTTATGGTCTTGTAATCAAATACGATTTATCAATGGTTTTGGTGCAGGATTTGACGGGGCAATAGCAAAAAAAACTCGATCCAAAACATTTCTATTCTCAAGTAAAACAAAATATTGGATAGAAATTGTAAAGCAAATCTTGTTTTTCAGATCACCAAAAGTTGAAATTAATGGAGAAAAAACTGCTATTTTTATGATCGCAGCTGCAAATGGACGTGATTATGGTGGAGGTTTCAAAATAGCTCCTCGAGCTATACTCGATGATAAAAAACTCGAATTTATCCAATGTGAAGAAATAAATATTCTACTTCGATTATTTTATTTACCATTAGTGCAAGCTGGCAAGCATTTATCCAAAAAAGCAATCACATACAAACAAATTAATGAACTGCATATTTCGTCTAACAAACCCCTCCCTGCTCATTTAGACGGAGAACCATTGTGCGAAAAAAACTATCATATAAAGCATGAAGGTCAGGCTAAATTTTTAAGATAAATCCTGCATCATCGTGTTTTTTCTCCACTTCCTCCAGACAAATCCACACGCTAGAATAATAACTATTGCAATAAACTGAGAATGTGATAGTAGACCATCAAAAAGGAACCCCCGAGCATCGTCACCGCGATAATTCTCAACGATACTTCTACCCACTGCATAAATCATTAAGTAAATTAGAAAAAGCTGTCCTTCAAATTGTTTTTTGTTGCGAAGAAAAATGATGGTTAACAGTATAACCATATTTACTCCAATATCGAAAAGTTGAGTTGGATATAACGGAACATTTTTAAAATCGGCAAGCGTATCTGGATGACTAAACGTAACTCCAATCCAAGAATCACACACCTTCCCGTGACAACAACCCGCTAAAAAACAACCTACTCTTCCAAATGAGTGTAAAATAGGTCCGGCAATGGCAAGAATATCCAAAAAAGGCCTCACCATAATATTCTTTTTTCTCAACCAAAATATAATGGTTGGAATGGTGAAGAGAAGTGATCCGTAGAATACAAACCCTCCCCTCATAGCTCCGCCAATCAAGTCTGGATTTGCTATGTACTTTTGAATGTCTTCTAAAAAGAAAAACAACTTACCCCCAACAAAAGCAGAAACAATTGACCATACAAATAATTCAGAAAGCTGTTCGGAGTTTATACCAAGATGCTTAGATAAATTTAAAATTACATAAAATGAAACAATAACTCCAAGTGCAATCATTAAACCATAACTGTGAATGGTAAACGTTGATGGGAATATGCCTTGCAAAAAATCTGGGACGGGAACAGACAGTAATTTTGGAAACATGAGTCAAAAGTAATTGGAATAAACCTAATCAAAAAAATTACTCAACACCATCACGGATATATGCAGCCGCATACTTTCTACCTTTCCAAACTGATTGTACTGGCAAAAAATAAAAAATGGCTGTAGCAAATGTGTTAATCATCACATAGCATTCATAGAAAATCAACTCCCAAAACTTAAATGGCTTAACACTAGTTTTCAGGCACAAAACCGTAATGAACATAGATTGAATAATAAATTTAAGCAACCAAACCATCACAGCTAATTGAGGAGATAAGAAAAAAAGTATAAATAATGCTGGAAGAAAAAGGCCATACAATGAAATCATTGCCTTCCAATTGAAAGGTAAATCTTGAGCACCAATCAACCAACGCTTACGTTGATGGAGCATTTCTTTAACATTTGAAATATACCATGCCCTGCCAAGTGAGTAATCACTCATAATTGTTCTCCATTTCCATTTTCGTGATGTAACCTCCTGAAATAACTTATAATCCTCTGTGATTGAGAAATCAATTTCTTCATATCCTCCTGTTTGCCAGTAGGCCTCTGCCCGAACAGCCATATTGTTACCTACACTTGTACATCCAACACCCACATGAGCAAATGCCTTTATGTATCCCATAAAGTGCAACCAATCTAAACTCTGCATAGTTGCAAAAAAGCCCCCAGTATCACACATTGTAGTTCCGCTAACAATCCCTACATCACTATCAAACTCCTGTAATAAACCTAAAATCCAATCTTTTGGTAATTTAACATCAACATCTGTAATAAAATAAAATGATCCAGTTGCCTTATGAGCCAATTGGCCAAGAACATTCGCCTTACCTCGTCCTTTACCACGAATTTCAGAAATTGAAAATACGCTAAAGTTTGGCTTGTCTTTTATGAATGCCTCAACCAATTTTAAAGTGTCATCGGTGCTTGCGTCGTCTCCAATGAGAATCTCAAGTTTATCGTTTGGATAATTGAATTGAGCCATGGACTCAAGGCACCGTAATATTAATTCCTCCTCGTTTCTAGCTGCCAATAGCACGGAAACTTTGGGATACTCCGATCGGCGGCCAATTTCTTTTGGAGAATAGGTCAAGATGGATACCCATGAGAATACTTGTATCAATAAAAAAAGACCTATGATCAGGCTAATAATTATCATAATGCAGCCATTTTATATCCTTCTTCCTTCAAAAAAAGTAAGTATTCAGGCAACATTGCCTCGAGATTTTTCTTGGCTTTTCCGCTGTCATGAAAAACAATGATACTCCCCGGTTTTGTCTCCTTTTTTATACGTCTTAATGCACGTTTAACGTTCAACCTGGGCAAATAATCTTTTGTTAATACATCCCACATCACAATTTCATAATTCTTCTTTATGGTAGGAATTGCACCAAAGTTTATTCGGCCATAAGGTGGTCTGAAAAGTGTATTGTTTGTCAAATAATCTTCACAATCTGCAATATCATCTAAATACATTTGAGAAGAAACTCGCCAACCCTTGGTATGTCGAAAGGTGTGGTTGCCAACCCGATGCCCTGATTTCTGTAATTCATCGATTAAACTAAAATACTGTTTAGCATTTTCGCCAACCACGAAAAAAGTAGCTTTTGCATTTACTTTTTCTAATTCTTTAATAACCCATGGCGTAATTTCAGGATGTGGACCGTCATCGAAGGTCAGAAATACCTCTTTGGATGCGACTTCCCTTTGCCAAGTTAGCTGAGGAAGAAAAAACGAACCTATTGATTTCCAGAATTTCAATCACACAAATCTACATGAATCCATTAGAAATAAAACGAAGATATTGCTCCATTAGTCGAGTCATACACTAAAGTATTGCTGATGCTATTAGATTTGTAAAGTAATTTAAAAAATGACTAAACTAATCCTTTCAGTTTCGCTTTTGGGTGTTTTGAGTCTCAACGCTCAAGAATCATCTCCTTGGACACTTCAAAAATGCATCTCATATGCCTTGGAGAATAATACGAGCATTCAACAAAATACATTGCAAGGTGAGATTGCAAAAAACAATTTAAAACAAAGTAAACTGAGTAGAATACCGACACTCAGTGGCAACGGAAATCATAACTATAATATTGGTAGAACCATTGATCCATTTACAAACACATTTAATAACACCACTATTCAGAGTAACTCTTTTTCGATTAGTTCAAGTGTGTTACTCTATGCAGGTAGCCAAGTGAATAACACCATAAAACAAAGCCGTTCTGCCATAGAGGCTAATGAGGCAGGTACAGCTGTTATTCGAAACCAAATTGCATTATCTGTGTCCAGTACTTTTCTTCAAATTATTCAAGCTGAAGAAAATCTCAAATTAGCAAAATCACAAAATGAAATCACAAAAAATCAGCTTGAACGAGCTCAAATTCTTTTCAAAAGTGGTGCTACTAATCAAAGTACTGTTCTCAACTTACAGGCACAATCTGCAAATGACAAAGTGAATATCATCAATGCAGAGAATGCCATTCAAATCGGGTACAACACATTAATGAATTTAATGCAATATCCACTTGATCAACCGCTAATAATCAATGCAGATATTAGCTTCGATCAACCAGAAGAACTAACGAATAGTGTACGAGAAATATATGATTTGGCACTTCAAAATCTACCTGAAATCAAGCAAGCACAAGCATTAATCGAACAAAATAAATACGGCGAAAAAGTAGCTGGAGGAAGACTCCAACCATCCATATCTGCATACGGAAACGTAAATACGGTTTACTCTCAAAGTGGGAAAAGCGTTAGTTTTGGAGACACCTCGCTTGTCCCTATTGGATTTACTGAAAATTCTGGCGAAACCGTACTTATCCCAAATGTAGAAACAAACTATGCAGATAAAGCATTCAGCAACCAACTATCCGATAATTTAGGTCAACAGGTAGGTCTATCCATTTCTGTTCCTTTATTTAATGGATACCGAAATCGTACTGCATTAGAAAATGCTAAAATGAACACAAAAATTAGTGAGTTAAATTTACAAACAACTAAAAACCAGTTGAGAAATGATGTAACGAACGCCTATACCAACCTCAAAATAGCTCAATCTCGATATGAGGCCAATGTTCAAAATACAAACGCTCAAAAACTCAATTTTGAATTCAGTCAAAAACGATTTAACGCAGGAAGCATGAACAGTGTAGATTTACTCGCTGCCAAAAATCAATGGAGTCAAGCACAGATGCAACTCCTCAACTCAAAATATGAATTACTATTCAGAACACTAATCATCGACTTTTATAAAGGAAAAGAACTAACATTATAATGACCAGAAAAAATATATTTATCGGCATAGGCCTTGTTGTATTAATAACAACGTTAATCATCATTGGTAAAAATCGAAAACGTGGCGAGCTCGAAGTAAATGTTGGAGAAATCCAAAACCGAACGATTATCAGCACCGTTAGTGCTAATGGTAAAATTCGCCCAGAGGCAGAAGTAAAAATCAGTGCTGACGTGTCTGGTGAAATAAAAGAACTATATGTCCAAGAAGGGGATACGGTTAAAGAAGGTCAACTTTTACTAAAAATAAATCCCGACTTATATATCACTGCTAGAGATAGAGCCCAAGCAGGATTGAGCAGTTCTAAGAGTAATTACAAAACTAGCGAAGCCCAACTTACCCAAAGCAAAGCTCGACTCAAGGAACAAGAAGTTGTGTATACTCGAAACAAGAATCTTTTTGATCAGGGAGTATTAAGCACCGCAGAGTGGGATGCGGCTAAAACAGTATATCAAGTAGCTAAAAGTGAAGTAACTGCTGCTGAACAAAGACTCTCGGCTTCCAAATTTGGAATTGACAATTCAAGAGCAAGCCTCAATGAGGCGAATAAAGCCCTTGGAAGAACAAGCATCTATGCTCCATCAGACGGAGTGGTTAGTGCATTGAATAACGAAAAAGGGGAACGTGTGGTTGGTACTGCTCAAATGGCGGGTACAGAAATCATGATTATCTCTAATTTTAATAATATGGAAGTAATCGTTGATGTGAATGAGAATGACATCCTCTACGTAAAAAAAGGGGACACTGCTCTTGTGGAGGTTGATGCATATAACGAGCGACCATTCAAAGCTATTGTAACTGAAATAGCCAAGAGTGCTAACAACTCAAGTAATATGATGTCGAACGACCAAGTGACCAATTTTGAAGTAAAAATTCGACTCTTAAAATCCAGTTACATGGATTTACTTGATCAGTCTAGTGCACCGTTTTTGCCCGGGATGAGTGCCAATGTAGAAATTCAAACTCAAGTTAAAACAAAAATACCTAGCCTACCCATTGAGGCAATCGGAACACGTTCTGAGGATGATACCACTTCGTTTGAAGAACGCATAGAAGAAGTAGTATTTAGTGTGAATGATGGTAAAGCTGTTAAACATGTCATCCAAACAGGTATTCAAGACAGCCGGTATATCGAAATTTTATCGGGTATTGACGAGATAGAAGAGGT
>JADHMR010000095.1 GCA_016779945.1 Bacteroidia bacterium
CTAGGATTCCTTTTTTCAATTCAGGCGTTTTCACAAAACACAAGTTTTGTCAGGCTAATGGTCAATGATTCTTCTGATCACGCTCAGTCAGCATTTCAGCTATCCTCTGGAGATTACTTTTTATTATTTAATACCAATAGCTCAGGACAAGGTAAAAAAGACTTTGGTATTACTAGAACGGATGGACTAGGTAATGTCAAATGGTCATTCACATATGGCAAATCAAATAACGATAGTGCAATACAAATGAAACCAACCAGTGATGGTGGAGCTATCGTTTGTGGATACTCTGAAGGGAGTTTAAATGACAAAGATGGATTTGTGTCTAAGGTTGCTTCTGATGGAACACTTCAGTGGTCAAGATCATTTAAAACAGATAGCTCGGAGCAGATTTTTGATGTAATTCAGTCATTTGCAGGCGATTATTATGCGTGTGGCTATTCAAAAGTAGATTCTTTGGACGAGAATATTCTTATTTCTAGATTAAATACCAATGGTACTGTTTCATGGACTCGTTCATTTGGAGGCGAAGGAAACGATAGAGGACATTCATTGCTTCAAGACAATCGTGGAAGAATAATCATTGCAGGTTATACCGAAAATGATTCTGTAAATATTGGTTCGGATGGTGACAGAGACTTTCAACTTTTAGCCGTTTCGACTGCTGGTGATTTGTTACTTTCTAGAAATATTGGTACAAACAATTCAGAACATGCAACTAAAATTATCAAATCCCAGGATAACAAGTTTTATGTTGGTGGAAATATTAACTTTATTGGTGGTGTGGACATAGGTACTGTTGTCTTGAAGTTAGATACAAACTTTAGTATACTCAATAATTACTCAATTAAATCAATGTTAGATGATAATTTAAGGGATATGAAATTAAGTGATAATAATTCTGTATTGCTAGCTGTATCGTCAATCTCTGAGTTTTCCAGTAACCCTTTAATAATTAAAATGTATTCTAACGGTAACATTCTAGATGGTCAAAATCTTGGAGATATAGATTTTGACGGTAAGTCAGGAATTTCATTAATGGGATCTGAAACTAAAGGTTATTCAATGTTTACCTCAGGAACTTCATTAGGTAATACCTCAACTGAGGATTTATATATAACTAAAATACCAAGCTCATTTACTATTGAGTGCAATTCGTTTATCGAACCAATTCAAAAGATTGGAGGATTAAGTTTTAGTTCAGATACTTTTTCGTTGATTACACCAATAAACTCCAACGCAAGTGTTTCGTTTACAAAAAAGAAATTTAGTTCAAAAGATTCGGTTGTTTGTTGCAAGTTGGAAGCAAAAGTTAATGGAGATTCTTTGCGTATTTGCTCAGGTACTTCGATTAACATAGGTAGGTCTACAATTAGTGGGTATAAATATTCTTGGACGTCGATAAGTGGAGCATCCTTTAGTAGTAGTTCAGCCAATCCAACAGTTTCTCCAAAGGTAGATACTGAGTATAAGCTGGTTGTTTCATCACCAGATGGTTTGTGTAAATCTGATTCAGCAACTATTTTGGTAAGGGTCAATCCAAGAATGTTACAAGAATTTTTATCGGACACTTTCTTCTGTGAAGGATCTTCGGTAACTATCGATGGTCTCAAAGGAATGTTATTTTATGAGTGGGAGAGAAAGAGTACAGGTAAAAAATCAAATAATAATTCAATATCCTTGTCTACACCCGATACATTAAATTTATTAATGTTGGACAATAATACATGTCGTTACCTCGACACGATAATAGTAGAGCAAAAAGCTACTCCAATATTCTCTCTTGGAAATGACACAACGATTTGTGAGAATTTGGACATAACATTAACAGGGCCACCAAATATGTTCTCATATACTTGGAATAATGTCATATCATCCAACCAAACTTTTAGTACCAATCAATCCAAGGTTCACACTTTAAGTGTAGTCGATAGCTTTGGATGTATATATTCAGACGATATTCAGGTGCTTACAAATCCATCATCAAAAATAGATATTGGGCGAGATACTTCTTTTTGTCAAGGTTTAACAATAGAATTTTTTGGTCCATCCTTTTTTAAAGATTATAAATGGAACGGGATAAGCACATCAAAAAATTCGTATTCTACCAATTCAGATACTGTTGTTTTTGTTGAAACTTACAATAGTTTTGGGTGTCCAGCTTATGATACTGTTCAGATTAATTATTTTGATGTTCCTGAATTTAGTTTAGGATCGGATACGGGATTTTGCGATAATGTTGATTATCAACTTATGGGACCACCTAATGTGGAAGACTACTTATGGTATAATGGTACTTCATCAGATAGGATTAATGTTAAGGGACCAGGATTATATTACCTGGAAGTATCCAATGATAAAGGATGCTCGTTTAGTGACAGTGTAAATATTTATGAATATGACAGTCCTGTTATTTCTATTGGAGGGGATACAGCATTGAGAACGAGTGAGCCGCTTACATTAACACCTGGTCCAGGTTTCGCATCATATATGTGGAGTACTGGTGAAACATCCGAAAGCATTAAAGTTGTAGATAAAAATACGTACAGCGTTTCAGTAACTGACGCTAACGGTTGCACTGGATTTGCAGAGATGAGTGTTACAAGTTCAGCGGGTAATTATAAATTAGAAAGAAGTCAGATTGGGGTTTCTCCAATTCCTGCAGATGACATTATATATATTGATTTAGGTAGCACTTTGACTCAAGGGCAAATTTCAATTACTAATATATATGGACAAGAATTAATACGTACAGATATCAATAAAGCTAGAACCTCTGTAGATGTCTCTATACTTCCTGCAGGAACTTATAAATTAACATTTAGTTACTTAAATCAAGTCTTTCACAGAACGATAGTGATTAACCGATAATGTCCATTGAAGTTCAAAATTTAACCAAAATTTATGATGGCCAAAAAGCTTTAGATGAAGTTTCGTTTTCAATTGGGGGGGCAGAAATTGTTGGATTTTTAGGACCTAATGGTGCAGGAAAAAGCACTACTATGAAAATTCTGAGTGGTCATATTGTCGAGACCTCAGGTACTGCAAACATTCTAGGCATGGACGTCTCAAAAGAAGCGATAGAAATAAAAAAGAGAATAGGTTATTTACCGGAATTAAATCCACTTTATGGCGATATGTATGTTAAAGAATACTTATCTTTTATTGCAGACATACATAAAATCAAGGATACTCAAAAAGCAATTAATCGAGTTATTAAGTCCACAGGTTTAGAACGAGAATCACGAAAGAAAATTAGTCAACTGTCCAAAGGATATAAGCAAAGAGTTGGTCTAGCACAGGCGTTAATCAATGATCCAGATGTTCTAATTTTAGACGAGCCAACTTCTGGTTTAGATCCCAATCAAATGAAGGAAATAAGAAGTTTGATTTTGTCACTGGGTAAAAACAAAACGATTTTATTGTCATCACATATAATGCAAGAGGTGGAGGCTATGTGTAGTAGGGTCATCATTTTAAATAAGGGTAAAATAATCGCTGATGACACTATAGAGGCTATTAAAAAGAATTGGGATATGAACACGATTCAAATCCACGTTAAGTTTAGAGATTCAGTTAATGGGGCAGAATTATCTTTGATTGACGGTGTAGAATCAATTAAATCTGTTGATGAAAAAACATTTGTTATTGTGTCAAAAGGTAATGTAGATATTGCAGAGGAGTTATTCAATTTTGCTATTGCTTCAAACACAATAATAGTAGAGCAAAAAGAGCAAGAAAAGTCCTTGGAGTCTATTTTTCAAAAATTAACAAATCATGCTTAGTATCTTTAAGAAAGAAATAAGAAGCTTTTTAAGTTCCCTAATTGCTTATGTTGTTATTGTTGTTTTTCTATTAATTATTGGATTATTTACATGGGTTTTTGCCGATGGCAATGTGCTTATTCTTGGTCACGCAAATTTGGATATTCTATTTTTTATGGCACCTTGGGTTTTTACATTTCTAATATCAGCAATTACAATGCGATCATTTTCTGAGGAGTTAAAGCAAGGAACTTTTGAAATTTTGAGCACTAAACCAATTACGGATATTCAAATAATTCTAGGGAAGTTTTTTGCATCAGTTGCCCTCGTTATTTTTGCCTTATTACCAACAGTGGTATATGTTTATTCTATCTATAAGCTTGGGCAACCTCAGGGCAACCTTGATATGGGGGCTACTATGGGATCATATATTGGATTATTATTATTAGGGGCGTCTTATGTTAGCATAGGGTTATTCGCATCTGTGATTACTCCAAATCAAATTGTAGCATTCATATTAGGGCTCTTTCTATGTTTCTTTTTTTATGTAGGATTTCAGCAATTGAGCAACCTTTCTTTGTTTGGTTCATATGACAGTTTTGTTCAGAATTTAGGTATCCAATTACATTACGACTCCATAAGTCGTGGTGTTGTGGATTCACGTGATTTAGCCTATTTCGTATCGCTTATATTTACTTTTATTAGTTTAACATTTTTAACTCTACGAAGAAGAATATGATAGGTAAAAAAGTAAATGTCTCTAGAAATATTGCATTAAGAATACTCTTATATGCACTAGTGCTTGTGGTATTTAATTTTATGGCCAATGAGTTTTATTTTCGATTAGATCTAACAAAGGAAAAAAGGTACACGCTATCTCCGTCGTCCTTAGGTTTATTGAATAAACTCGACGATGATTTATACGTAACCATATTTTTAGATGGTGATCTTCCAATTGAGTACAAGCAACTACAGTCTGCTACACGTGATATTCTGAATGAGTATAGGCTAGCTTCTGATGGTAAAATAAAGTTTGATTTTGAAGACATTTTAGCGGATAAAGATATCAAAGAAAAAGAGGCCATTCTTAAAGATATTTTTCAAAAAGGTTTACAAATAGAGCAACCTGATGTTAGACCCGACGAGGCACCAACACAGAAATATATTTTACCCTCGGGTATTGTTTTTTATAAAGGGAAAGAATACCCAATTAATTTATTGAAACGCCAGTTTGGTAAATCTTTAGAGGTAGAAATTAATAATTCAATTGAGTTATTAGAGTATGAAATTGGTACAGCGATTCGCAAAGGGTTGTCAGGGAAAAGCATAAAAGTGGCCTTTTCTTCTGGTCATGGCGAATTATCCTCGACCCAAACAGCTGACATTGCAAACTCACTAAGTGAGTTTTATTCCCTAGATCGCATAAATCTCAATTTAACCGATAGTAATTGTTATAAAAACTTTGCATCTGATGTAGTTAATAATTCTCAAAAACCTGTTTTTAGCATTTTAGTGGAGGGTTTAATCAATCAATTAAAGTCTTACAAGGGCTTAATAATTGCTAAGCCAACCCTTGAGTTTACTGAACCAGAAAAGTACATATTAGATCAGTATGTAATGAATGGAGGCAAGATAATTTTCTTGGTAGAAAATCTACTGGCAGAAATGGACTCTGTAGCAAAATACGGTCAGGTGATGACTGTAAATCATAGCCATAACTTGGATGATATTTTATTTCAATATGGGGTAAAAGTAAAACCAAATTTAGTTCAAGACATTCAATGTCATGGGATACCTGCTATAAATCAACAAACCAACAGACCAGGTTTTTGGCCATGGATCTTTTATCCTTTATTTAGTGCTGTTGACGATAATCCTGTTTCTAGAAATCTAGAAAATGTTTGGGGGAGATATTGTAGTACGATTGACACTACTTCTCGCAAAACCTTAAAAAAAACAGTATTACTTCGTTCGTCACCTCAATCAAGGGTAGCTGCTAATCCAGTTTTAATCTCTTTAGATATTTTAAAAAACAGACAAGATCCGTCAAACTTTAGAAATGGTAATCAGATTTCTGCAGTTTTAGTGGAAGGCGAATTTATTAGTCCGTTTAGATACAGAGACGGAGTAAAACGGTCATTTGATTTACCTTTTTCAGAGTCAATTGAACAAAATTCGATGATTGTCATTAGTGATGGTGATTTAATCAGAAACCAAGTTTCCTCAGATGGTAGAGTGTACCCATTAGGCTACGATAAATTTGCTTCTAAACAATTTTCAACACCAGTTGAGTTTGCTAATAAAAAGTTTTTCTTAAACTGTGTTGATTATTTATGTGACGAAAACAACCTCATAGAGGTTAGAAGCAAGGAAGTTATACTTCGTTTATTGGATAAAAGTAAGCTAAAAAATGAAAAACTTTTTTGGCAATCATTCAATATGATTTTACCTATTTTAATAATTTTGATTTTTGGATTTGTAAATTCATTTTATCGAAAAAGAAGATGGGCTCGATAGTGTCAAGATATAGGTTTATAAGTTTTTTCTTATTATTCATATTTAGTTATGACTTCAACTTTGCTCAGGATAATAATTTTGTTAGCGTAAGCACTACCCCAGGTTTTTTGCTAGCTCATCGAGCAGATTTGAAGAACTTAGCAGCCCACAATTATGGGATTGATGTTTCACTAGAAAAAGAAAAAGAAAACTCACATTGGGGTTCATATTATAATAAACCCTCAATTGGCTATAGTTTGTTATATTATAATTTGGGAAGAGAACAAACTGGTCACGCATTTGGACTGTTATCTCACATCAAATTGAATCTTATATCGATACGTGATATTGATGTACGATTTAGAATGGGTGCAGGTTTGGCTTATCTCACAAAAAAGTTTGACATATACGAAAATCGACGAAATCAAGCTATTGGAAGCCACTTAAATGGGAGTATGCAATTTGGTATTGTGGCAAGAAAAGAATTGGCTAATTCGGATTATATAGAAACAGGAATATCGGTTTCTCACTATTCAAATGCCGCTTTTAAAGTACCTAATTTAGGTTATAATATTCCTTCATTAACGTTAAGGTATGGATTTCATAACAAAAAACAGATTTCTCCAATCGCCGAGCCGATTCAAAATATTAATAAACTTACTTGGACTACAATTCTTATTTATGGTAGAAAGCAACGAAATTTTGCTAATCCAAAAGATTTTAACCTTTGGGGAATTCAAATAAGAGGGCTTTTAAATAAAAATAGTGTAAAATCCTGGCGTTTTGGTCTAGATTATACTATTGATAAATCATATATGCATTCAATCAATCCAGATTTACCAGCAGACCAAATCGCTATGATTGATCAATCAGAATTAGCATTAGCCGGGGGATATCAATGGGGTTTTGGTGATGTGAATTTGATTGCTGAAATGGGGGCATATGTATACAAACCCACAATATTAAAAAATGCTTTTAGCCAGCGTTTTGGACTTGCATACAAAATTAATAGTCAATTATACACACAAGGGATGTTAAGATTCCATAGAGGTGTTGCTGATTTTTTTGAGATAGGTTTAGGTTATCAGCTATGAGATATTTTAATATAATAATCGTTTTATTGATGCTTTCATCATGTGGTGGTGAGCATAAAGACGATTGTATTACTAAATTAGGTAAGGTAGTTTCAGAACAAAGAGATGTTATACCTTTTGATAAGTTGTATGTAGAAGATAGAATAAAGGTTTTTTTGGTACAGGATAGTATTAATTATGGACGTATCGAGTTGAATGGACCATCAAATCTCTTGAATCAGATTGAAAGTACTGTAACTGATAATCAATTGAGACTAATCAATACAAATACCTGTAATTTTATTCGTTCATTCAATTATGACATTAATGTATATGTCTATGTTAAAGAATTAACTGAAATACATTTGGAATCAATTGCTGAGGTAGTTTCTAATGACACCATTAACATTAATTTTTTAAATATTTTTCACCCAGCCCTATCAGACATTAATCTAATTTTATCGGGTGACGAAGTTTTTATTCGTTCTAGAAACTCTGCCTCCACTATTTTAAGAGGTAATTTAAGAGTCCTCAAAGGAAGTGTAGAGGAGATTTCGAATTTAGATGCTCAATATTTGGTTTGTGAAGAGGTTTATATAGATACCCACTCTCCTCTTGATTGTTATATAAATGCGACAAAAGGGATGTATTTAAAAATCTTGAATTCAGGTAATATTTTTTACATCAATGAGCCTACTGATTATAAAATATTAGCAGAACAAACGGGTTCTGGACAGTTATTAAAAAAATAAGGCCGGTTACTTAAACCGACCTTATCACCTAATTTGATTTATTTAACAATTATATTTTTAGGTTTTACTTTGATTTTTTTGATGGTTATTTCTAAGATTCCATTCTTCAGGTTTGCTGATATCGTTTGATGGTCTGCGTCTTTTGGAAGAGATATCTTTCTATAATATTCCTTAATCATAAATTCTGTTCTTAATGCATTTTGACCCTTATCTTTTTGTTTATCATAATTACTTTGAATAGTTAAAATGTCATTGTCAATTGACAGCGTTATATTTTCCTTATCAATTCCAGGCATTATCACGTTGATCTGGTAATTATCTTCATTACCACTAATATTTACTTTTGGTGTTAAAGTGTCACGCTCAATAATATTTTGATCAATTAAGATGTCTTGCAACATGTTATTGAAATTACTTTGAAAAATATCCGCAATCATTTTGGGTTGTTTAATAATGTTCATAATGTTTTTTAATTAATCATTATCAAATCACATTCCAATCCCTTTTAAAAGACAAAATGGCATTATTTTTTAATTAAAACAAATAATTTAAGACAAAATGACACAGCTATCTAATTTTAGGGCATAAAAAAAGCCACTCTGATTGAAGAGTGGCTTTTTTATTTGTGTCAAAATCTAGTGTTGAACAATGATTTTAGATGTAATTTTTGTATTGTTACCAAGTATCTCAACGAAGTAATTTCCT
>JADHMR010000096.1 GCA_016779945.1 Bacteroidia bacterium
GTGTTTTTAATGGAGATGCAGTAAAAGACTTAGAGGTGTATAAAGGGGGCATACCCGCAAAGTATGGAGGTAGACTATCTTCCATTGTTGATATTAAAATGAGGGACGGAAATGCTAAACGGTTTTCTGCTATTGGTGGCATTGGGACAATATCAAGTAGATTAACATTAGAAGGTCCAATTGTTAAGGATAAATCAAGTTTCATGATTGCTGGAAGACGAAGCTATGCAGACATTTTCTTACCACTTTCATCAGACGAAAGTGTAAGGGAAAGCAAGTTGTACTTTTATGACCTAAACATGAAAGCCAATTATGAATTAAGCGATAAAGATCGATTATATGTTAGTGGATACTTCGGTAGAGACGTTTTGGGCCTTAGCGAATTATTTAAAATAAATTGGGGAAATGCTACAGCAACACTAAGGTGGAACCACCTTGTGAATGAAAAGATGTTTGTTAACACCTCGTTAGTGTATAGCGATTTTAACTATGGTTTTGATATAAAATTTGCTGAAAATGCAAGTTTTGGGCTAGACCAAGCCATCAATGATATTTACATAAAATCAGACTGGACGAACTACTTAAATCCAAATAGCAAACTTAATTTTGGTGGTCAGGTTACCTATCACAGGTTTAATCCAGGTTTATTTTCAGCAAATAATGAAGATTCGAGATTGATATTTCAAGACATCCAATTAGAGAAAAAGAAAGCACTCGAAAACGGGCTCTATATTGATCATGAATATACGCACAGCAAAAGACTAAATGTAAGATATGGATTAAGGGTTAGTTCATTCTCTAACATTGGTGGGTCAGAATATACTTATACCAAGAATCCAGAAACCAATGAGCCCATATCTTCATTAACGGTCAGAGATTCTTTTTCAAGTGGCGATTTTTACAACACGTATATCGGCTTTGAACCCAGAGCATCTATCAGTTATAATTTGGCAACAACACTTGCATTGAAAGGGTCGTATAACAGAACATTCCAGTACATCCAGCAGGCTTCTAATACAGCATCGGCTTTTCCAACCGACCAATGGTTCAGTGTTAATAAAAACATCAAACCCCAAAGAGCAGATCAGGTGGCATTGGGTATTTTCAAAAACTTTGATATTGGCTTAGAGACCTCAATGGAGATTTATTATAAGTTGATGGATCAACAAATTGACTACAGAGATAACGCACAAATAGCTTTTAATGAAAATCTAGATGGAGAGCTATTGTTAGGAAAAGGTTGGGCATATGGTGCAGAATTTTATGTAGCCAAAACAGAGGGAAAGTCTACCGGTTTTGTTTCCTATACGTGGGCTAAAACAATGAGACAAATTGATGGAATTAGTGAGGGCAATCCTTATGTTGCAAATTTTGATAGACGGCATAATTTATCATTAGTTTTCACTCAAAAATTTTCTAAAAGATTATTAGCTACCGCATCGTTTGTATATTCATCGGGTCAGCCCTTTACCACACCAGTAAGTAAGTATTATTATGGCGGGGATTGGAATGCTGAATATGATCAAGTTAGAAATAATTACCGTACCCCGGCATATCACCGAGCAGATATTGGGGTTACTCTCAAATCCAGAGAAAACCCAAATAAAAGGTATAAAAGCAATTGGAATTTTTCCATATATAACTTGTATAATAGAGACAATCCGTATGCTATCTACTTTAGAGAAATTATAGCAGACGATCTCGAAAAAAACCCAGGAGCAATAGAAGGAAACACAGCAGCATTTCAAACTACCTTATTTAGAATGATACCTGCAATAACCTGGAATTTTGAATTTTAAGTATTGATTATTATGAAGAAAATTAAATTAGTATTAGGTTTTGTAATTGCACTATCAGCTTGCGAGCGAATTGTGGATTTAGAAATACCCTCGGGTGATCCAAAAATTGTAGTTGAAGGTCAGATTACATCTCAATCAGAGCCTTGGGAAATACGTTTGACCATGTCTCAACCTTATTTTGATCAAAGTGATTTAAACTACGTGTCTTCTGCCGAGGTTCGGATTACAGGGACGGATGGTGCAGATGTTCAATTAGTCCACACCGATAGCGGATATTATAAGTCTGAACTCCCCCAACAGTGTATACCAGGAGAAACATATACTCTGTCAGTCAAATATGACGGAGAGGATTATTCTGCGTCTGAGCAAGCTCCTTTAGCTTTTCCGATCGACACCATTGCTTCGTATTATTTACCCGATAATAATGGCTTCATAGAAAAGGGTTATTATGTTTTTATACAAGGTAAAGAAAGAGAAGAAGAGGGAGATTTTTATTTATTTAATGCATACAGAAACGATACACTAAAGGACGATTTTGGGTCGAATTTAGATAACGATGAGTTTGGTAGTGTTTCATTTCTAAATGAAAATTTCGACATCAACAATATAGTTTCAGAGCTAAGTAAAGGTAAAACACCTCGTCCGTTTCCTTTTACGGTTGAACCTGGAGATACTGTGAGGATTGAGCAATATGCAATTACCGAGCAATATTTCTACTATATTTTTGATATAGAGGCACAACTGGGAAGAAGTGGAACTCCATTTGACCCACCTCCAGCAAATCCTAATAATAATATTAGTAACGGAGGGTTGGGCTATTTTTCTGTAGTTCACAAAGAGGAAGCCAAAATAATAGTTGATGAATAATTAATCCAATCGGAACGAATCTAATATTGTGTTCAGTTGTGATAAATGCTCATCATTGATGTGCCTATGTTCATCAATTACTGAATTTACTAAATCATTTAATTTCTCAAGAATTTGAGTTCCGTGATAAGTTAAAAAAACATCAATTTGACGTCGATCAAATGGACAGCTAACTCGCTGAACTAAATTCTTTTCTTCCAGCTTATTAATTATTCGAGAAGTATTGGACATTTTATCGATCATCCGAGAGGTGATATCTCCTATAGAAACAGGTCTTGGGTGTTGCCCTTTGATAATTCTTAATACATTAAATTGTTGACTAGAAATAGTGTATTCTTTCAGAACACCATTAATTTTAGTTGAAAAGTAGCTGTGTGTAAATGCTATATTTACGATAGCCTTTTCGGTTTCACTCTTAAATTGTTTTAACTTAATTTGTTTTTCAATAGTCATTCAGTAATAAATTCAGATTTTCAATACAAATATCAGTCAATCAAATCAATGAATTGTCATATTTATGAAAATTCGTGCACTTAAAATGAATATAATTGCACTAGAACGAATTAGTAAAAATCTATGCAAAGAGTAATAGGAACAATTATATTTATTGTTGTAGTTTTTGCAATAGACCTCTATGTTTTTCAGGGATTTAAAGTTATCGTAAAAAAGTGGCTACCTTCCTCGTATAGAGGTTTGGCACGTTTTCTTTATTGGGCTATTCCTGTGCTGCTTTTAGCTGTCATAGTTGTAAGAGCTGTTTGGTTTTCTGATTCATCAAAAAACAGTTATTTCATTTTTGTAAACAGTGCTTTAATTGGCCTTTTTTTAGCCAAGTTTATTTGGGTGTTTTTTATGCTAACTGACGACTTAATAAGACTTGTTCGCTATACATCTAACCAATTAGTAAAACCACCTCCAGCAAAACACATCTCAAGATCTGACTTTATTATCACGGCTGGATTTTTTACGGCAAGCACATTATTTGGGAGTTTAGTATATGGTATAGCTAAGGGAGCACACAACTACACAATCAAGAAAAGGAAATTGCCAATCAAAGGCTTACCAAAACCTTTTGACGGTCTTCGAGTGGTTCAGATTTCAGACATTCATTCTGGAAGTTTTTGGAGCAAAAGCAGTGTTCAAGAAGGAATAAAAATGATAAACGATTTAAAGCCCGACTTATTTTTTTTCACAGGTGATTTGGTTAATAATTCAGCTGACGAGTTTGATGGATTTAAAGAAATGTTTAGTGATATAGAAACTAAATACGGATCATATTCAGTATTGGGAAATCATGATTACGGGGATTATGTGAGATGGCCAAATAAAGAGGGGGTTACCAAAAGCGAAAATTTGATGAGGTTAAAAAAACATCACTATGATATTGGTTGGAATCTTTTGGTTAATGAAAATCACGTTTTAACAATAGAAGGCGAAGAACTGGCGATACTAGGAGTTGAGAATTGGAGTGCTCATCGAAGGTTTCCTAAATATGGGGATTTGAACAAAGCTATTAATGGAGTTGAAAATATAGAAAACAAGTTATTGTTATCTCACGATCCAAGCCATTGGCGAGCAGAAATACTCGACAAAAACCCTACGATTAAAGCTACTTTTTCGGGACATACGCACGGAATGCAGTTTGGGATAGATAGCAAATATTACAAATGGAGTCCTGTTAAATATCAATATTCAGAATGGGTAGATATATATGAGGAAAACAACCAATATTTATATGTCAATAGGGGTTTTGGATATCTTGGTTACCCAGGAAGGTTTGGTTTTTTACCCGAAATCACACTTTTTGAATTGCAGTCGGTTTAAGCCTAGTTAGCAGTTGTGTTTTGCTGCAACTAATTCAGACAGGAAGTAAGGGTTTTTTTCTAAATGATTTCCGACAACAACGATGTCTGCACCAGCTCTAAAAACTTTTTCAGCATCATATTGAGTTTTGATTCCTCCTCCCACAATAAGCGGCACATTAATTTCATTTTTAACACATTGGATTAGTTTTTCAGAGGCGTGTTTATTTGCACCACTTCCACAGTCTAAATAGATGAGTTTGTGTCCTATTTGACAACCAGCAAGTGCAGTTGCAGCAGCAATATCTGGTTTGTCTTGAGGTATAGGTGTCGTATTGCTAATGTAGGAGACAGTCGTTGTTCTTCCACCGTCTAATAGGATATAGCCTGTGGAAAGTAATTCTAAGTTGGAATTTTTCAGCTTATGGGAAGATTCAACATGCCGTCCAATTAATAGATCAGAATTTCGTCCACTAATTAAACTCAATAATAATATCCCATCAGCTTGATTATCTATTTGATTTGGACTTCCAGGGAAAATAACTACGGGCTTTTGAGTCCTCTGTTTGACAAGACGAATACAATGCTCCATGTTGCCATCAGTAACAAGACTTCCTCCAACGAATATGAAATCTACATTAACAAAATCAGGGTGACCAATTAATTTGTCAATTTGATTTTCGGTTGCTTTGTCAGGGTCAATCAAAATAGAAATCATTTTCTTTTTCTGTTTCTGACAGGACGATATTTGTTCTAAAATACTAATAATCTTAAGGTTGCGAAAAGAGGTGTCGCTAACAACAACAGTTTTCAATTACAGTTAATTTTTTTTGTGATTTTATCTTATCAACAGTGCAAATCTCTTAAAAATAAGTCAACTGAAAAAGTTTAATGTTGGAGTGTGGAAAACACCTCATTATAAGACTCACTTTTAGAACATACTTTTGAGTCAAAACTCACTATAAAAAAATGAGTTGATTTTAAATTTAACGTAACGATTCAAAAACTAAAAAATGACCACTAAAAAAGCGTACAACAAGAATGCACTAAAATTCAAGCGTTTCAACACAAAAGAAGGAGTAGCTCCAACAGATTTATACGAATACGAGTATCGAACTTCAGTAATTAAAAATCCTGCAGGAGATGAAGTATTTAAAATGGAAAACGTTGAAGTTCCAAAAGATTGGTCGCAAGTAGCAACCGATATTTTAGCTCAAAAATACTTTAGAAAAGCTGGTGTTCCGCAGCCGGATGGTTCGCTAGACTCTGAAACATCAGTAAAGCAAGTTGCCCACAGATTAGCAGATTGTTGGAGAACTTGGGGCGAAAAGTATGGATATTTTGCATCTAAAAAAGATGCTAAAATATTTTATGACGAATTAGTGTATAGCATTCTTGGTCAGATGGCTGCACCTAATAGTCCTCAGTGGTTTAATACAGGTCTTCATAACACTTATGGAATAACTGGTAAGCCACAAGGTCATAGTTACGTTGATCCAACAACAGGAAAAACTAAAAAAAGTACATCTGCATATGAGAGACCTCAACCTCATGCTTGTTTTATTTTATCAGTGGATGATGATTTAGTTAACGAGGGTGGTATTATGGATTTGTGGGTTAGAGAAGCTCGTATTTTTAAATATGGTTCTGGAGTGGGAACAAACTTCTCTTCGATTAGAGGAGCAAATGAAAAACTAAGTGGTGGTGGAAATTCTAGCGGATTAATGAGTTTCCTTAAAATTGGTGATAGAGCAGCTGGAGCCATAAAATCTGGAGGAACTACCCGACGAGCAGCCAAAATGGTTTGTCTTGATTTGGATCACCCAGAGATATTAGAATTTATCAACTGGAAAAAAGAAGAAGAGAAAAAAGTTAAGGCCCTAATTGATGCAGGATATAGCTCGTCATACGAGGGTGAGGCATACGCAACTGTTTCGGGTCAGAACTCAAATAATTCAGTAAGAATACCGAATAAGTTCTTTGAGGCTTTAAAAAATGACGGTGAATGGGATTTGATATCAAGAACAACAGGAAAACCAATTAGCAGTGTGCCTGCAAAGCAAGTATGGGATGACATATCTTTTGCTGCATGGGCTTGTGCAGATCCGGGTGTTCAGTATGACACAACAATTAATGAGTGGCATACATGTCCTGAGGGAGGTTCGATCAATGCATCAAATCCTTGTTCAGAATACATGTTCTTAGATAATACAGCATGTAACTTAGCATCATTAAACCTCAGAAAATATTATAACGAAAAAGATCAAACGCTAGATGTTAAAGCCATTGAGTATGCATCAAGACTTTGGACTGTTGTTTTAGAAATATCAGTTTTAATGGCTCAATTCCCGAGCAAAGAGGTTGCAGAGCTATCCTATCAATATCGAACTTTGGGGCTTGGTTATGCAAACCTTGGTTCTGTATTAATGGTTAGCGGAATACCATATGATAGTCCAGAAGCAACAGCAATTGGTGGTGCAGTAACAGCAATTTTAACTGGTACAGCATATGCTACGTCAGCAGAAATGGCAAGTTTCTTAGGTGCTTTTGATCAATATGAATCAAATAAGGAGCATATGCTACGAGTGATGAGAAATCACCGATATGCAGCATATAACCTTGACGAGTATGACGGTTTGAGCGTAAAACCTGTTGGTATTGATCCTGCATATTGTCCAGAATATCTTTTGGGTTCAGCTACTAGCATATGGGACAAGGCAGTTCAGTGGGGAGAAAAGCACGGTTATAGAAATGCACAAACCACAGTAATTGCTCCGACTGGAACAATAGGTCTAGTTATGGATTGCGATACAACAGGTATTGAACCAGACTTTGCACTCGTTAAATTTAAGAAACTATCAGGCGGAGGCTATTTCAAGATTGTTAACCAGTCTGTGCCACTTGCACTAAGAAACTTAGGCTATTCGGAAGATGAGATTAATGCAATAGTTAACTATGCAAAAGGATATGCAACACTAGAGAATGCACCAAGTATTAACCACGATACATTGCGATCAAAAGGGTTTAGCACTGAAGACCTAGAAAAGGTAGAGAGTGGACTAGCTTCAGCTTTCGAAATTAGTTTTGCCTTCAATCAGTGGGTGCTTGGCGAAGAAGCAATGGAAAGACTTGGGTTTACTGCCGATCAATACAATGCAGAAGGATTTAGCCTGCTTAGAGCTTTAGGTTTCAGCAAGAAAGAAATAGCTGCAGCAAATGATTTCGTTTGCGGGACAATGACAGTAGAGGGTGCACCTTTCTTAAAAGACGAACATTTAGCAGTTTTTGATTGTGCTAATAAATGTGGTGAAAAAGGTGAGCGATACATTCATGCACACGGGCACATTAAAATGATGGCAGCAGCTCAGCCGTTTTTATCGGGAGCAATTTCTAAGACAATTAATTTGCCAAATGAGGCAACAGTAGAGGATATTAAATCTTGCTACCAATTGAGTTGGGAATTAGGTACCAAAGCAAATGCTCTTTATAGAGATGGTTGTAAGTTATCTCAACCTTTGAGTAACAAATCTGATGTTGAAGAGACAGAAGATGAAGCTATTGACGCAGTTGATTCTGCTGTAGGTGCAGCTGCAGGTATGAGCATTGATCAACTTACACAAGATCAAGTGTTAGAAGCTGCACAAAAAATACTTGACAACTCGAAGAGTACAGAATTTATGCGTCAGTTGTCTAGTATAGTTGAGCGGAAGCGATTACCTTGGAAAAGAAGAGGATTTACTCAAAAAGCTAAAGTTGGCGGACAAACCTTATTTGTACGAACAGGAGAATATAACGATGGTACTTTAGGTGAAATCTTTATTGATATGCACAGAGAAGGAGCAACATTCAGATCTCTAATGAATTGCTTCTCCATAGCAGTTTCGATAGGACTACAATACGGCGTTCCATTGGATGAATATGTAAGTAAGTTTACGTTCACACGATTCGAACCAAGTGGAATGGTAGAAGGTCACCCAAACATAAAAAACTCGACTTCAATAATCGATTATATATTTAGATTACTTGGTTTTGAGTATTTAGATAGAAGCGACCTGGTACACATTAAGCCAACAGCTGGTGAGGTAGAAGCGAAAGCAAAGGCCGTAGAAGAAAAAACGATACCAGTAGCTGCACCAGTTGTTCAGCCTGTTGAAACTACTGTTTCTGCCGGAACTGCCGGGATGACTTTGCAGCAACCAAAGAGTACTTCTGGTGACGCGTTACCTTGTACAAATTGCGGTAGCTTAGCACTAGTTAGAAATGGAACTTGTCACTTATGTACAAATTGTGGTACGACCACAGGTTGTAGCTAAAACACA
>JADHMR010000097.1 GCA_016779945.1 Bacteroidia bacterium
CTAAATTTATTCAAGAAGATTTTGATTTTCTTATAAATTTGGATTCAGTTGGATTAATCGAATTGCAGGGTGTTTCAACTTTTTCAAAGGCCAAAACGCGTATAGGTAAGTATTTTGATGAATTTTTATTTGCTCACGACTTGATGGTTAAAAGTAGTAGTCATGAAGTATATGGGTTATTTTTAGATATAATAAGGCATATTAAATGAATAAATTTAAGGGACTAGGAGTGGCTATGGTTACGCCATTCAAAACAGATAAAAGTATTGACTTTGAGGGCCTTGAAAATTTAACCAATCACCTGATTGACGGTGGTGTAAAATATCTTGTAGTAATGGGAACTACAGGTGAAAACCCTACTATTACAACAGAAGAGCAAAATGATATCCTAAAAAAGGTGGTGGAGGTCAATGCTAAGCGTCTTCCTATTGTGTTTGGTGTTGGGGGTAACGATACATCAAGTATTATCAATCGATTAAATTCTGAGGATATAGCAGATATTGACGGTATTTTAAGTGTAAGTCCGTATTACAATAAGCCCAGTCAAGAAGGGATATTTCAGCACTACAAAGCCATTAGCTATGCTTCTAAGTGGCCAATTATTATGTATAATGTACCTGGTAGAACAGGGTCGCTTGTATCTGCAGAAACAACTCTTCGGATAGCAGAATTACCCAATGTTATTTGTACTAAAGAGGCAAGTGGTAGTTTAGATATTTGTATGGATATTATTCGTCAAGCACCAGATGATTTTGGCGTGATTAGTGGAGATGACAATTATACACTATCATATATCGCTGCAGGGATGCAAGGCGTGATATCTGTTATCGGCAATGCGTATCCCAAAGAGTTTAGTCAAATGGTGAATTATGCTTTAGCTGGAGATTACAAGAACGCAAGGCATCTTCATTATAAGCTACTTCCATTGATGAAAGCCATATTTATGGATGGTAACCCAGGAGGAGTAAAGTATGTCCTCAGTAAACTAGGGATATGCGAAAATCAGTTCAGATTACCTGTTGTTCCAATTGATAAAGCCACCATGAAAGCCCTTGATCTGGCCATGGAGAAGTTCTAATCAGATAGTTGCAATTACCTTTAATTCTATAGCAATCGGAGTAGGCAGACAGTTTATTTCTAGTGTGGTACGACAAGGTTGATTGTCTTTAAAATATTCTGCGTAAATCTTATTATAAGTCTTGAAATCGTCTTTCATATTGGTTAGAAATACGGTAACGTCAATGATATTGTCCCAACTACTTCCCGAATCTTCTAGTATTTGTTTGATGTTGTTAAATACTGATCGACATTGTGTTCCGATGTCATAACTTTCTATTGATCCGTCAGCAGCAAGTTCTACTCCAGGTATTTTTTTTGTTCCTCTTTCTCTTGGGCCAACCCCACTTAAAAAGAGGAGATTGCCAAATTTTCTAGCGTGAGGGTATGCTCCCACGGGTTCAGGTGCTTTGCTACTATTTAATATTTCTTTTTTCATGGATAGTTAATCTATTCTAATCTCTATTTGATCGGTCTTTTTAATAACCTTTTCGTTGCTTTTTGGTTTTGTTTTATTCGAGTTTATACCAACTTTTGAAGCATTATTAATCCGTTTAATTGAAGGTGGAGTTTGATTTTTAGTTGCGGAATTTGATTTCATTTGCTTTGGTTGTTTTTTAAGTTTATAGCGTTTAGGCAATTTAACGGCTCTATATTTTAAATCCGTTTCGAGTAGAAAATAACCTGCAAATTCTGATGTTTCGTTTTTTTGAGCTGCCACAGCAATCGTAGTATAGTTGGGAGAGAAAGCCAATGCATTGATTTTGTATCCTTCAAGATTATATGATTTAATGAGTTCCTTATCCTTGAGGTTATAAAGATTTACAGTGCCA
This sequence comes from Bacteroidia bacterium, assembly GCA_016779945.1. GTDB lineage: Bacteria > Bacteroidota > Bacteroidia > NS11-12g > UBA9320 > UBA9320. Next base: position 1,890 of record JADHMR010000097.1, read on the forward strand.
TCCAAACTGCCACTGACCAAATATTTTCCATGGGGGTCGGTCGCAATGTCTGTCACAGTCCATCGATGATCTTTAAAACTAAATAGTTCTTTCCCTGATCGGATATCCCAAATTCTGACCGTTTTATCTTCTGAGCTAGATATAATGTGTTTTCGATCAATAGTTACCAATATATCAGTAATTTGATCCGTGTGTCCTAAATAGCTTTTTAGTTTTCGTCCCATGATATCATATTGAATAATTTCGGTCTTATTCTCGTGGGCAATAAAGTAGCTCATTCGGTCAATCGAGACACCAGCTGCAGAGATTGGTCTTGATGTTTTAATTGGGATAATTTGGTTTCTAGTAAGATCGAAGGCAATAAATCGCCCATCGTCTCCTGCACTAAATATGGTTCGCATACCCGGACCATAAATTAATTTGTTAATCTGACATTGATTGACAAGTAAAGTTGTATCTAGTGTGGCCACAGAAAAAAATGAATCGTTGAACTGATAAATATTCAATTTACCATCTTGACCGCCTGTAATCATGTGAAAGCCATCCCTTCTAAACGAAATCGATGTAATTGCACCTTTATTATCATGAATCCGTTGAACGACCTCTTGAGAGCTATCATTCCGTTGAATAATAATGGATTCATCCCAACTCCCTGAGACGATGTATTTCCCATCCGGGCTATATTCTAAGACGGTAATATCGTCTTTGTGGTGGGCTTGAAAGTCTAATTGATTTGTTTGTGCTTTCGAGAATAGTGACAAACAAATGTTAACTATTAAAAAAAAATAGATCGATTTCATATGGTAGCTAAATTACTTATTTTTTTGGGAATAACTAAAATTATTGATTTATTAATGTGCATTAAGTTATTCATTTTGAAACAATCTTTCTGAAACCCTTTTTGTTAATCTAAAACAAATTAGACCTTTGCCATGGATAAGATGAATAAAGTAAGTTTCAAAGAATCAATTATCAACGGTATACCTCGAGAGCTACCGCCAAAAAAGGAATGGTCTCTTTCAAGTAATAGAGCTCCAAAAAGAAAGGATATACTGAGTTTAGAGGAGAAAAAATTAGCGATTCGTAACGCTTTGAGGTATTTCCCTGAGGAATGGCATCACGAACTTGCTTCAGAATTTGCTCAAGAACTTAGAGATTTCGGTCGAATCTATATGTATCGATTTAAGCCATCCTATGAAATGTATGCAAGGCCGATTTCGGAATACCCTGTAAAAAGCATTCAGGCTGCTGGGATTATGCTCATGATTCAAAATAATCTGGATCCTGCTGTTGCTCAACATCCTGACGAGTTGATAACCTACGGAGGCAACGGAGCAGTTTTTCAAAATTGGGCTCAGTATCTTTTGACCATGCAATACTTGAGTGAAATGACTGATGAGCAAACTTTACATATGTACAGTGGTCATCCAATGGGTTTATTCCCAAGTAGTCCTTTAGCTCCCCGTGTTATTGTAACTAATGGGATGATGATTCCTAATTATAGTAAGCCTGATGATTGGGAGAAATATAATGCTCTTGGGGTTACGCAGTATGGTCAAATGACTGCGGGTAGCTATATGTACATTGGTCCGCAAGGAATAGTACATGGCACTACTATTACAGTAATGAATGCATTTAGGATGAAACTGGACTCCGACGATAGTCCTGCCGGGAAAATATTCCTCACTGCTGGATTAGGAGGGATGAGTGGTGCTCAACCTAAGGCTGGTAATATAGTAGGATGCATAACAATATGTGCAGAGGTAAACCCAAATGCTGCTCACAAAAGACATAGTCAAGGATGGGTGGATGAATTGATTGAAAATTTGGATGAGTTGGTATCAAGAATACGAGAAGCACAATCGAATAAGGAGATTGTCAGTATCGCTTATGTAGGTAACGTTGTTGACATTTGGGAGCGGTTTGCTCAAGATGAAATTTTTATACATGTTGGGAGTGATCAAACGTCACTTCATAATCCTTTTGCAGGAGGCTATTACCCCGTAGGATTATCTTTTGAAGAGAGCAATCGAATGATGGCCGATGAGCCCAATAAATTTAAAGAGGTAGTATATGCATCGTTGAGAAGGCATGCAGCAGCAGTCGATGAACATACAAATAAAGGCACTTACTTTTTTGATTATGGGAATGCATTTTTATTAGAGAGCAGTAGAGCCGGTGCAGATATACTTGCTCAAAATGGGATTGATTTTAAATATCCTAGTTATGTACAAGATATTTTAGGTCCAATGTGTTTTGATTACGGTTTTGGTCCATTCCGTTGGGTCTGTGCTAGTGGATTAGATGAAGATTTAGCCGTAACAGATGCAATTGCAGCTCAAGTAATGCGGACTATTATGGATGATTCACCCCCTGAAATTAAGCAACAAATGGCAGATAATATTAAGTGGATTGATGAAGCAAATCAAAATCAGATGGTTGTTGGGTCTAAAGCTAGAATACTATACGCAGATAGTGAAGGCCGCATTAAAATAGCAGAAGCATTTAATCAAGCAGTAGCTAATGGAAAACTCAAAGGTCCAATAATTTTAGGAAGAGATCATCATGATGTTAGTGGCACAGATTCTCCATACAGGGAAACAAGTAATATTTACGACGGGAGTAAATTTACTGCGGATATGGCTATCCATAATGTGATCGGTGATAGTTTTAGAGGGGCAACTTGGGTGAGTATTCACAATGGAGGAGGAGTAGGATGGGGAGAGGTAATGAATGGAGGATTTGGGATGTTGCTAGACGGATCAGAAAAAGCGAGTAAAGGGTTGGAAAGTATGCTTTTATTTGATGTAAATAATGGAATAGCCAGACGAAGCTGGGCTAGAAACACTAACGCACAGTTTGCTATTAAGCGAGAGATGGAACGTAATAAGAATCTAAAAATAACTCTCGCCCAAGGGGTGAAAGACGGTCTTTTGGATAATCTGTTTAATTAAAGAACTCCTTCATTTTATCGAAGAATCCTTTTTCTTTTGTTGGATCTGGTGTAAAATTCTCAGCATCCATTAGTTGTTGGAGCGTTTTCTTCTCCTCATTATTAAGCTTTTTAGGCGTGTATACATTAACATAGACTAATTGATCACCAGTTTTATATCCGTTCACGTCAGGAATTCCCTTTCCACGGAGTCTTAGGACCTTTCCACTTTGCGTACCGGACTCAATTTTAATGCGAACTTTGCCTGAAACAGTGGGTATTTCAACTTCACATCCTAAAGCTGCTTGAGGAAAGCTGATATGTAGGTTGAATACAATATTATTTCCATCTCGTTCTAGGTTTTCGTGCTTGGTTTCCTCAATCAAAACCATTAAATCACCTGCTACTCCACCAGGTATTTCGTTACCTCTACCTTGAACATTTAATTGCATTCCGTCAGCAACTCCAGCTGGGATATCAATCGTTGTAGTAACCTCTTCAATAGTCAGTCCCATTCGGTCAGCACCTGAAGGAATATTCTTTATTTTTTTTCCATTTCCTTGACAAGTTGGACATGGGCTACTGGTTTGCATTTGACCCAAAAAGGTACTTTGAACTCGTGTTACCGATCCCCGGCCACCACATGTACTACAAGATTCAAAAGTGACTCCAGGAGCAACTATTTTCTTCTTATATTTTATTTTCTTTTCAACCCCATTGGTGATGTCTTCAAGCGATAGTTTTAGTTTGATTCTAATATTAGAACCAACAGCTTGTCTTTGTCGACCGCCTCTACCTCCCCCAAAGAAACTTTCAAATGGACTGCCACCACCGGAGCCACCCCCAAATATGTCACCAAAGTGACTGAAGATGTCATCCATGTTCATACCGCCACCACCAAAACCACCTTGACCATCTACCCCAGCGTGACCAAATTGATCATAACGTTGTTTTTTTTCATCGTTGCTCAAAACCTCATAGGCTTCTGCTGCTTCTTTGAATTTTTCTTCGGCTTCTTTGTTGTCTGGATTTTTATCAGGATGAAATTTTATGGCTTTTTTTCGATAGGCCTTTTTAATTTCATCTGCAGAAGAACTTTTTGATACACCAAGTATCTCGTAATAATCTCGTTTTGCCATTTTACTCTCCTACTACAACTTTTGCAAATCGGATAACTTTGTCATTTAACATGTATCCTTTTTCTATCTCGTCTACCACTTTACCTTTTAGTTTTTTACTAGGAGCAGGTATTTTAGTTATTGCTTCGTGAACCTCAGGATCAAAGTCATTTTCAATAGATTTAAAGTGTTTCAATCCTTTATTTTCCAAAATATTTTTGAATTTGTTGTAAATAAGATTAATACCGGTTTGAATGGCTTCAGCATCATCAGAGGACTCCATATTTTGCATAGCTCTTTCAAAATCATCAAGAACAGGTAATAAATCTGTTAAGATATCTTGACCAGCAGTTTTAAACAACTCCAAACGTTCCTTGGATGTTCTTTTGCGGTAGTTGTCAAATTCGGAGTATAGCCGAAGATACTTATCATTTAGCTCATTGATTTGATCCTCAGGAGAAGTTTCTTTTGTTTCTTCTGCCTGCTGTTCTTCGTTAATTTGATTCAAATCTTCATTTTGAACTTCCTCTTCTTTTTTTCCTTTCTTTCCTTTAGGCATTTTGATAAATTTCTAAATGTATATAATTATGATGCAAAAGTATTGCCAATGAATTTTGTGTCATTATGACACTAAATGTGCTGACAAGTTTATGTGTTTAAATGAACTATTCTTAAAAATAGGAGTGTTTACAGACGAGTTATTTTAGCACCAATCGCATTTAATCGATGTTCAATATCCTGGTACCCTCTATCTATTTGTTCGATATTATGAATGGTACTTGTTCCTTGTGCAGACATGGCTGCTATAAGTAGCGAAACACCAGCTCTAATATCAGGTGAAGCCATTGTAGCGGCTTTTAATGGCACCCTTCGGTCGAGTCCCATGACCGTTGCTCGATGAGGATCACATAAAATAATTTGTGCACCCATATCAATTAAGTTGTCTACAAAAAACAGTCTACTCTCAAACATCTTTTGGTGAATGAGTACATTGCCCTTTGCCTGGGTACACATGACAAGAATCACACTCAAAAGGTCAGGAGATAAACCGGGCCATGTAGCATCAGCAATAGTCATCATACTTCCATCGATAAAGTTATCAATCTCGTAATGTTTATTTTCAGGGATGATAATATTGTCATCCTTGATTTCAAATTGAACTCCAAGTTTTCGATAAATTTTTGGAATAATTCCTAGTTGGTCAACTCTGCAATTTTCGATGGTTATTTCTGATTGAGTTAATGCAGCCATCGATATAAAAGAACCAATTTCAATCATATCAGGTAATATAGAATGCTCACATCCATGAAGTTCTTTAACTCCTTCTATTGTTAATAGATTACTACCAATTCCAGATATTTTTCCTCCCATAGAATTTATCATTCTACAAAGTTGCTGAAGGTAGGGCTCGCATGCGGCATTGTATATTGTTGTAGTTCCTTCAGCCATAATTGCTGCCATTAAAATATTGGCTGTTCCAGTTACGGATGCTTCTTCAAGTAGCATATAGCTACCTTTTAAATTTTTGGCTTCTACTTTATAAAACCCTGTATCTTTATTATAGGTAAATTCTGCACCAAGGTTTTCGAATCCGATAAAATGAGTGTCAAGACGTCTTCTTCCGATTTTATCTCCACCAGGACTAGGGATGTAGCCAATTCCAAATCGAGCTAGAAGTGGTCCAATAATCATAATAGATCCACGAATAGCAGCTCCCTTAGTTCTGAATTCTTCGGTATGGAAATAGTCCAGATTAATTTCGTCAGATTGGAAGGTATATTCTCCTTTATTGAGTTTTTCTACCTTTACTCCCAGACCTTTTAGGAGTTCGATCATCCGAAGAATATCGCGAATTTCGGATATGTTTTTTAGCGTTATTTTTTCTGATGATAGGAGAACTGCTGCTAAAATTTGTAAAGCCTCGTTTTTTGCTCCTTGGGGGGTAAGTGTACCTTTAAGTTTGTGTCCACCCTCAATTTTGAATGTACCCATTTATTTTTTCTTAAACTTCGAATTATAATTTTTCTTTTTCATGTGTCCTCGATTTTGGTGATGAGGGCGTTTAGTTCGAGTTTCTACGTGAATAGCCAAAGTACTAGGGTCAACCTGTAAGTCTCCATTAGATAAATCAGCAAGGTGTTGTACAATTTGTTGGGGGGTAAGTACCTCATCATTCCAGTTTTTAGATGAGTTTACCATAAACGATGCGATATAGTTAATATACATAGACTTTAATTCGCCTTCGTCCATTTTACTTGCACCTACGATCATCTCTAACAAATTACGACCATAATAGCGGTATTTACTCAATACGCCTTTATAGGCAATTGGGTCAGGGTTTGTAGAACGAATATCGGGTATTGGTGTAGGGTAGTCGTTGTCAATATCTAATTCATAGTTTGCAATTTCGTGCATGTGGTCCCACACAGTTTGCTGGTAATTACTTTGAGATTTAATATCGGGGTTTAGGTTTACCATCACTTGAAAAATAGTATGTGCAAGAATATTACGCTTTTCCTTATCTTTTTCAAACTTCAGATGTTCAACCATCTCCTGTACACCTCTACCATACTCGGTAAGTTTAATTTGTTCTTGTTGTGTATTGTACTGAAAGTCCATATTGGAAACACAAATATAGCGGGTTGATTGAATATGTTGATTGATTGAAATCTTTTGTTGGCAAGTAAAAATGTGGTTTGTCAACATTTGGATTAATCCGAATGTTCTTCAATCAAAAAAATAGAAGTTTTATTTTGATGAGATTCTTCTTAGATTGTGGTTGTTGTCTTGCGGTAGGCTTTTGGCAGATCTAT
>JADHMR010000009.1 GCA_016779945.1 Bacteroidia bacterium
TGTTGTACTTAAGCATTATCCCATCTATGAATTTAATAGGGATGTTTCCAGAGTGTTTTAACTCCTCTCTTAATTTATGCGCCAAGTTCTCTAAAGTCTTCTTGTATGCTTTATTTAAAGGTTCATTTAGCTTAAGTGATATCAGTCTGTCAAACTCCTGTAGCTCTGGGCATTCTTTAGACTCTTCAAACTGGTAATTGTTCTTAACTAAATGGTCGTACACCATCTTTGCTAACTGTTCTGTTGCTTTTAGGCGCTTGTTTTCAGGATAGTTATTTGGTTTATAGTCAATGCCTATCTTCTTGGCATTAAATAGTCTGAAACGTTTCTTGTTTAGGTAAAAATCTATGTAGTACTTGCCATCATTCTTTTGGCAAATAGTTGGATATGTTAAATTCATCTCGGCACTTTTTCGGCATTAATTGAAAACTGTTATTTTCAATTACCTGTAAGTGCTTTAAAAGCAACACATTATGTGTCATTCAGTTGGTTAGAGCGCTAGATTGTGGTTCTAGAGGTCGCCGGTTCGAGACCGGTCTTCCACCCAACAAAACCCTTCGACAAATCGAGGGGTTTTTTTTACAACTTTTCTTTTTTGCTGTTAGATTTTGTTTAACTTTACTTCAACTAAATTCTTATTATTATGAAATATTTACAACTACTAATCTTTTTATTTATTGGCTCGTTCACATTTGCGCAGTTTGGTATAAAGGCCAACTATACGTCATATAATCTTAAAGTATCAGCACAGGGCTTGAGCGTGTCTGAGACAGTTGATGGGTTTGGCATCGGATTAGATTATGCTTTTGAATTGGGTAAAACATCATTAATTGCAGGATTGAATGCTGATTTCCTTTCCGAAGATGGCGACAGTGAAACTGTTATAACCCCTTCTGCTGTTATAAGATATCCAATTGGAGATTCCTTTGGGTTAAGAGGCGGACTAGCTCTTGTTAATTGGTCTGATGTAGAAGACCCAATCAAAGCCTCATTACTTCATTTGCCAATTGGACTTGACGTTGGTGTTTCTGAAAAAATATCAATTATTGCCAATTACAGTATTGCTTTAGGAGACAGACTCGATGGTGAAGGAAAATTTACAGACAACAATTTTAATATAGGGTTACATTATAGTTTTTGATTAAATCAAACGTAATTACAACAAAATATAAACCCTCGAATTTTCGAGGGTTTTTTTATTTAAATCTATAAGTTGTTTTTTAAAACGTTAACTTATTTTAAAAACCTTTCCAGCCATTGGTCTTGCTCCCAAATAAGATGAAAAATACTTTCTTTTGCACGGTAGCCATGACTTTCTTTTGGCAACATAACAAGCCTAACCGTAGCGCCGAGTCCTTTTAGGGCATTAAAATATCGAATGCTTTGCATGGGGTAGGTTCCCGAGTTATTGTCTGCCTCTCCGTGCACCAATAACAGTGGCGTTTTCATTTTATCTGCATGCATAAACGGCGACATGGTGTAATACAATTCAGGAGTATCCCAGTAACTTCTTTCCTCGCTCTGAAAGCCAAAAGGAGTTAATGTTCGGTTATACGCGCCACTTCTTGCAATACCAGCAGCAAACAAATTTGTATGTGAAAGTAGGTTAGCAACCATAAATGCACCATAACTATGTCCTCCAACAGCAACCCTTTTTATATCAATATACCCAAGTTTATTAACAGCATCAATTGCTGCAGTTGCATTTGCAATCAATTGCTTTCGGAAAGAATCGTTAGGTTCATTATTTTCTATACCTACTATTGGAAATGACGCATTACTCAAGACTACATACCCTTTTGTTACCCAATATACAGGAGACCCCCATCTTAGATAAGTGAACTCATTTGGACTCTGAGTAGTTTGTGATGCGCTTGCTTTGTTTTTATACTCTCTAGGATATGCCCAAAGTATCATGGGTAAATTTTTTGCAGTTTCAGGCGTGTATCCAACAGGCAGATATAGTGTCCCTGATAAATCTAAACCATCATCTCGCTTGTATGTAATAACTTCTTTGTGCACCTCCTCCAAAACTTGATAAGGATTTGAAAAATTAGTCAGTTGTTGCAAAGAATCATTAGCAATGTTGTAGGAGTAAAAATTAGGAAATTCGGTTTTAGACTCAAGTTTAATTAACATCTTACTTTTATGGGCATCAAAATCTAAAATTGTTTCTTTTTTGGTGGTATAACTAGAGCTATAAATACGTTCACTCTCGTAAGTGTCTAAATTCATTTTATCTACAAATGGAAACTGTCCTTTTTCAGAATAACCATCGCCAGATAAAAATAAGCTCTCCTCTTTAATGGATAACACATTGGTTCCTAGGGCTCCTTTTTCAGTAATAAAATCTCCGGGGTCGCTGTAAATATCTTGATAATTCCGATCTGAAATAATTTTTCCTTCCCCTGATGGATTTGAGGGGTTGAAGACATATGTTTTTGTGTTTCTGCTATTCCACCACCTGTCAATAGCAACAGCAACTTTGTCATTTCCCCACAAAATTCTTGAAAAACGATTTTTGGTTTTTATAATAGATCGTGCTCCTTTATCGAAAGGCGCCTCCCATTCAAAAACTTCATCTCTAAATTGGACTTCTCTTGAGGGGTCACCTTCGTCCAAAGCAACTACATAGTATAGCGAGGAGGGCTTGTCATTTCTCCAGCCAAAGTTTCTAGGCCCTTTTTGGGTCGACATAAACCCTTTTGGTAATTCTTCAAGTAGTTGTTGCTCCAGTACTACTTTTATAGGCGTAGCTTTTTTACTGAATACTGTTGTTTTTGAAGCAAAACGTCTGTAGGGAACAATATATGAAAATGGCTTTTCCAACGTTGAGATGCTTACGTAATTCCCGTCAGGAGAAAAGCTAATGTTAGTGTACATGGCATTTGGTAAAAAATCCTTAACGGTTCCATTTATGTTAACTTCTGCTAAATGAGAAATGGCAAGTTGTTCAAAATTGTGTTCGTCTGTTGGATTCTTGAGTAAGTCTTGATAGGTTCTGTTTTGCGCTTTTTTGCCGTTATTTTCTGAAATTGTAGGCCCTTGAGGAATATAAGTATTAGTGTCAATAATCGATAACCGTTTTTTGGGCAACATTTTGACTAAAAGCCTAGAGCTGTCTTTAAACCAATTTATAACATCGCCCAAGTTTGCGTTTACATTGGCTTGTGTGAGTTTTTTTATTTGGTGTGATTCAATATCGATAACCCAAACCTCAACACCATTTTCAGTAGTATGTGTTAGCGCAATTTTTTTCTCATCGGGTGACCAATTGAAATTTGCTAGGCGAGGATTTTGAGGAAGGCCCTCTACTTGTAAGAGCTCTTTTTTTCCAACCAACTGTATTTTTACGTTATTGTAGTAGGTTGTTCGGCTACCAATATTTGTTCTTGGATTTATCCGTAGCCCTGCTAGTCTCATTTCTGTTTCGGAAAGTTCTTGAATGCTTTTATATGTATCGGCATAACGGAAAACCATAACGGTTTTTTTCTCGTTGATTAGAACTGATGGGGCTCTTTTGATGTCAAGTAGTGCTAACAACTCATCTGAAGGTGTTTTATAGCTAACGGAATCTTGACTAAATGAAAAAACTACATTTAAAAAAATAGTCAAGAAGAGGAAAGGGATTCTCATGCTTTGCGTGTTTAGGTGTGCTAAATTTATGAAAAACAGTACATTAGTATGATTTTAAATTAAATAAAAATGATGCGATCTTCTTTACCTCTTGTGTTTTTTTTCACGTGCACCTTACTTTTTGCTCAGAACGAAAAAAAAGTAAAGGAAAATGAATTAAAAACTATTGATGAACTCGTTTCAGGAATGAAGCCTTCCGTAGGATTGCTAACAACCTACTTAAATATTAATAACACCCTTTATTTTGAACTTCAAGATAGTGTTTTAAACAAAGAATTATTAGTTGTTACACGAATGGCTCAATTACCCGGGAATTATTCTGGTTATCTAAATGCTGGTTCTAAAACATCAGAACGTGTAATTGTTTTTGAGAAAAAGGGCGAGAGTATTCTAATGAAACAATTGAGTTATTTAAATATTTCAAATAGTCTTGATCCCATCACACAAAGTGTACAAGAAAATAATTATCCCCCCATTTTGGCAGCATTTAAAATTAAAAATTCTGATACTGGCCGTTACTTAATTGATGTTTCCTCCTATTTTATGGATGACTCCCCTGGATTCAATATAGTCAGAACATCTGATAGTGAAAAATTCAAGATTGGAGGTGTCGATAAGAAAAGGAGCTTCATTGATCAAGCCAACAGTTTTCCAAAAAACACAGAAATTTTGCATACGCTAACCTTTAGTGCCAAAAAACCTCCCGTTGGTAATTTATCGAAAACACTGAGTTTTCAAATAAACCACTCCATAATTGCTTTACCTGATGACCCAATGCAGGTGAGATATGAAGATAAGCGTGTAGGTTGGTTTACATTAAATAAAATTGACTACAGTTCAAGTGCGTTAAAATCCGACGATTACAAAATTGTAAAGCGATGGCGTTTAGAGCCAAAAGACAAATCCAAATATCTAAATGGAGAACTTGTTGAACCCATAAAGCCAATTGTTTACTATTTAGATCCCGCAACTCCTCTAAAGTGGCGAAAATATTTTAAGATGGGTATTGAAGACTGGAATCAAGTCTTTGAAAAAGCAGGATTTAAAAATGCTATCATAGCAAAAGATCCACCCACTAAAGAAGAGGATCCTGAATTTAACCCTGAAGATATTAGGTATTCTACTGTTCGCTATGTTGCCTCAACAACTCGTAATGCTGTAGGACCTAGCGTATCAGATCCACGTACTGGAGAAATTTTGGAAAGCGATATTATTTGGTATCACAATCACTTAAGATCCTACAGAAACAGGTATCTTTTAGAAACCGGTGCAGCAAATTCTAAAGCAAGAGGGCTAAACACTCCTGAAGAAGAAATAGGGGAGATGATGCGAAGAGTGATTTCGCATGAAGTAGGACATGCATTAGGGCTTCCTCACAACATGAAAGCCAGCAGCGCTTACCCAGTTGATTCTCTAAGATCGGGAACATTTACGCAGAAATATGGCATTGCCACCACAATTATGGATTATGCCCGATACAATTATGTTGCACAACCCGAAGACAAAAATATTCGATTTATTAGAAAACTCGGGCCATATGATGATTATTCAATCGAATGGGGCTATCGTTATTTTGATATGCCATCGAATGATGAACGTGAGGTTTTACGCAAAATGGTTGATGATAAATCATTAGACCCGATTTATATGTTTGGAGGTAGAGGTAATGATCCAAATGCACAAACGGAAAATATTGGAGACGACCCAGTAAAGGCCAGCAATTATGGAATTTCTAATCTTAAAATTGTAGCTCGTAATCTGATGCAGTGGACTGTTGAACCTAATGGAAATTATGACGACCTAAGCGAAATATATAATGAACTTTTAGGGGTTTACCGTAGGTACATATATCATGTGCTGAATCTTGTGGGTGGTATTTACAATACGCCTCACAACAATAATCAAGATGTAGCAGCTACATATGTAAATGTGCCGCTTTCAAAGCAAATGGAAGCGCTAAATTTTTTAGACGCAAATCTGTGGGATACTCAAGAATGGCTCTTTGCTGAGCAACTGGTATCTCAATTCAAAAACCAAGGCGCATTTGAAGATGTTAAAAATATCCAAAACACCGCTTTAAGTACCCTTTTGAATTCTAAAAAATTAAATGGACTACTTTCTTCAAATGCTACCTTGTCTGGAACTGGAATAGCAGTTGAAACATTGATACGTCACCTGCATCAAACTATAATTGTAAGTACTGTCGCAAAAGATGATTTTCAAAAAAATCTACAACTTACTTTTGCGGAAAGGCTTAGGTCGTTAGTTAAAGACGAGACGTTACATCCAACTATTAAAGCCGAAATTGACTATATACTGAGTGAAACAAATCGTTTGGCGACTAAAAGATCAAAAAAGGCAACATCAGAATTAAAGCCCCATTATCTCTATTTAGCTAAGTTGAGCGTCATAGAAACTTTGTAGGTTTTGAAAACTAGTACGTTTATTCTTTTAAGCTTAGTCTTTCCTCGCGGTTTACAATTTCCCATGCGGTATAAAACACAAGTCTAGTGCGTTTTTCTAGAAGGTCATATTCTATTTTTTCTACCGTATCGGAAGGCGCATGGTAATCAGCGTGTGTGCCGTTAAAATAAAAAATAACAGGAATATCGTTTTTGGCAAAATTGTAATGATCGGAGCGGTAGTAGTATCGGTTTTGACGATAGCGCCCACGCTCAAAAACTTCAGTTGTAGGGTCATTGTAGCGATAGTCTAACTCCAAATTCACATATTTTTTGTTCATAGCTTCTGAAACATCATGTAAGTCTTGTGAAAGGATGTCAGAACCTATAAGATACATATAGTTTGGGTTGTCTTCGTGCAAACTATCTATGCGTCCAATCATATCAATATTCAGGTTAGCTACCGTATTTTCAAGTGGATATACGGGGTTGTCGGTGTAATACTTAGACCCTAAAAGTCCTTTTTCTTCCCCAGTAACGTGTAAAAACAGAATGGAACGTTTTGGGCGATGTCCTTGTTTAATAGCCTCTTGGAAAGCTTCTGCAATTTCCAAAATGGCAACACTGCCTGAGCCATCATCATCAGCACCATTGTTAACTTGTCCGTCAGCTTCTACACCAATGTGATCTAGGTGTGCCGTAATGACCAACAATTCTTCGGGCTTCTCACTACCTTCTATGTATGCCAAAACATTATTGCAATCAATGGTTTTACTTTCTCTGTATGCATTAAGTTGCATGGGCATGAAGTAATCTCCGTTAGGCATACCACCTTTAATTCCTAGAGCTTCATATTCTCCTTTGAGGTAATTGATAGCTAAGGTTTCGCCTTCGGTTCCAGTTTCTCTCCCCATAAAATCATCAGAAGCATACGTATATAGATGTTCTTTTAGTTCTTTGGAAGTAATGGTGTTGCCAAACGCGGTAGGGGTAAATTCTATACTTTTTTGACTGGAGGCACAAGAGAATAAAATTGCACCGATAAGGATAAGAGTGTGTTTCATGACAAAAATTATTATACTGCAATATAGTAGAAAATCCAAGAAAAGATCACACCTGCTTAGCAATAAAATCCCACAAAAGAATCCGTTGTTCTAAGGCTTGTTTTGCAAATTCTGTAACCTCGTCCCAGTTTTTGGCGTTTGTTCCACATAGTTCATCCATCATTTGTAATGCCATAGGTCCATGTTCGTCACCGTCAAGTTCTATGTGTCGTTCAAGATAGTAAAGCAAGGTATCTACACTACTTTTTTGCTGGTTAGCTAATCCACGAACTAAAGCAACAAACAAATCTGGAATAAGGTCTTCTCTACCATAAGTAAAAACACCCGCAATCACATGCACAGGTGCTTGGGTAGCTGTTGTGAGTGAAAAACGAACAAACTCCTTAATTTCATTAGGGATATCGGCATGTTCAACAGCATGTTGCCAGGAAGCTCCGTTTTGAATAGCCGATACTAAGCTAGCAATAGCAGTGGTGTCTGCTCCAATTTCTTCCATTGCCTGCAAGTAAAGTTCATAGTGACTTACAGGACGTCCAGTTGTGTCAACATCACTTTCTTCACCCCAAACGATTTCATTTATCAAGCGTCTGCTTGAAGGATTTCCTACGGGAACCCAAGGAAGATCGGTGCAAGTAAGTTTTTGTTGTAAGGCTTTTACTAATGACATAAAATCCCATACCGCAAAAGCGTGGTACTTCATGAACACGCTAATAGCTTCAACGGAATTTAGTTTTGAGTAAAGTGGATGATTTAATAGGGCCTCTCTGTAGGGTGCTAAAGTTTTCGTTAAATAATCTGTAGTTATCATAAGCTATTTTTCAAAAACAAATTTACCCAAAACCGTAGCAATTACCTTTAAGTATTTGTTATTTTTGAAACATGTCACGAGTTTATCTTACTGAATGTCCTCGAGACGCAATGCAAGGCATAAAGGCTTTTATTCCTACCGCCACTAAGGTGCGTTATCTTCAGACTTTACTTCGTGTGGGATTCGATATATTGGATTTTGGCAGTTTTGTTTCACACAAGGCAGTGCCTCAAATGAGTGACACACATCAAGTAGTTCAGCAGCTAGACTTGAGTAATACCGCAACAAAGCTTTTGGCAATTGTAGCTAACGAGCGTGGTGCAGCAGATGCGCTAGCGTATCCTCAAATAGACTTTTTGGGGTATCCCTTTTCAATATCAGAAAATTTTCAAATGCGGAACACCAACAAAACTATCGAAGATTCAATAGATGTTTTGGAAAGAATTATTTCTCAAGTTACGAAAGCCAACAAGGAGCTTGTGGTGTATTTATCAATGGGATTTGGTAATCCTTATGGCGATCCATGGAGTCCAGCGCTTGTAGCCGAATGGGTAGAAAAATTAGCACAGCGCGGAGTTGAACGCATTTCATTATCAGATACAGTTGGTGTTGCCCAACCAAAAATTATATCATCGTTATTTGAGCATTTACTTCACTCGCACCCTCAAGTTTATTTTGGAGCTCACTTACACGCAAACCCAAATGAAGCCACGTCCAAAATTGAGGCTGCTTTTAATGGAGGCTGTCGTGCATTTGACAGCGCAATCCGCGGGTTGGGAGGTTGTCCCATGGCTAAAGATGAACTTACAGGAAACGTTCCCACTGAAAAACTTATTTCTTTTTTGACTTCACGAAAGGCAGATTCTAACCTTAACCCCTTGCATTTTGAATCTGCCTACAACGCATCTCTAGCATGGAGTTAATATCTTATTTAAAATAATTCCAAATAAATTTTGTTGTAAGATATTCTGGCTTTAAATTTGCCTTAATTTAAACCAGTCTAAATAAATATAAATGAAAAACCTATTCCTGCTTCTATTTTTAATTGGAGTTGAGGTGTCTGCTCAAAATCAAAATTTTCAGAATAGTGCTATGCGTCAATTGTATAATCTTGCGAATACTGAAAACAGACTTACCTTGGGCGGTTATGGTGAAGTAAATTTTAATGGATATAATGGCAAATCTAACCAAATTGACGTAAAGCGATTAGTGCTGTTGTTTGCATATAAATTTGACGATAGGGTACAGTTCGTTACTGAAGTCGAATATGAACATGTTAAAGAGGTCTATGTAGAGCAAGCCTTCTTGAACTATGCTATCAACACTAATGTAAATATTAGGGCCGGTCTTATGTTGGTGCCTATGGGGATTATAAACGAGTATCATGAGGCAACCACTTTTAATGGTGTAGAACGGCCGAGCTTAGACGGAAAGATTATTCCAACAACATGGCGCGAAATTGGAATAGGCGTTTCAGGAAAATCAAATGAACTTTCATTTCGGTATCAACTGTATGCCATGAATGGTTTTGTTTCTTTTAATGAAGGTTATGTTTTACGAGGTACAGATGGCTTAAGAAAAGGGCGTCAAAAAGGTGCTGAGTCGGTAAATTCTGACATTAATCTTTCTGCAAAGATTGAGTACTATGGTCTTCCCAATATTCGTTTTGGTTTGGCTGCATATATGGGTAAAACACAAACCACTGAGATTGACAACCCTGTAACTCAGGTAGGACTCACTATGTTAGGTGCAGATTATCGGTATATAAAAGGACGGTTTAGTTCACGCGGACAGTGGGCTCAATCTTCACTTAAGGATGTTGCTGCTTATAACGCAGCTGGCAATACCGATTTGGGATCGCAAATGGGGGGGTATTATTTAGAAGCGGCATATAACTTGTTGCCACTAACCAATCGTCAACGTCTCGATTTTTTTGTTCGTTATGAAGATTTTGATACTCACAAAAAAACAGAAGGCACATTAGAAGCTAACGCTGGATTTCATCGCAAAGAGACAACGACAGGGTTTTCATATCACATTGCTCCAGGAGCAGTTTTTAAAGCAGATTATCAACACAAAAAGACCGCAGCCCCTATTGATGCTGTAGCCCAATTCAATGTGGGCGTTGGTTTCTTTTTCTAATTTTAGAATATGAAAATATTTTCTTTCTCGGCTTTATGGTTATCTACCTCGCTTGCTTTGGCTTCGGTTTTTGTGTTGCCCTTGAGTCAGAAAGCTGAAAAAGAAATAAATAAAACTTTTGATGTAACTCAAACGACCTTGAATCTGGTTTTAACTCAAGATTACGAAGGGATTGGGCATGAACATTTTTTTCGTGTACTTCATGAGGAAAAGTTGTTGGGGTATGCCTATTTTGGAGAAGCGCCAAGCAAAACGGATACGTTTGAATATTTGGTAGTTTTTGATGTGAATTTTAAAGTTAAAAAAACAAAAGTGTTAGTTTATAAAGAAGACTATGGCGGAGAAATTGGGAGTAAGCGTTGGCTCAAGCAGTTTACAGACAAAAGCCCCAAAAATAGATTTGAATACCGACAAAATATTGCTGCCATATCTGGAGCAACAATTTCAGTAAAATCAATGACAGAAGCCATGAATAATCTCATGATTTCATTAGATTCGTGGCGTAATAATGGAGAACCACATAAAAAATAATTTTCGTCTTAGACAATTGCCAAAATATGCTAAATTAGCTTGTGCTGTTTTTGTGCTTGCTTTGTCCGTTGGCTATTTCACTGGACTAGCATTTGTATTCCATACAGAAACTACTACACCCGTTGGTCTAGAGGAGAACTATAATGGAAACGATGATAATCTTGAGACAATGGAAATGAAATTTAAAAAAAGTCCACGTGAAATGTTGACGATAATACACACACATGTGTTAAGTATTTCATTAATTTTTTTCACTTTGGGACTGCTCTTGTTTTTTTCTGAAGTTCCTAAAAGCGTAAAATCTTTTTTACTTGTTGAACCTTATATTTCAATTTTGTTAACCTTTGGTGGTATCTACTTGTTGTGGTGTGGATTTGGGTTTATGGCCTATGTCGTTCTTGTTTCGGGTGTGTTGATGACCCTTTCTTATGTGATCTCAGTACTTTACATTGCAAAGGAGTTGTGGTTAGCCTCAGTAAGGTACTAGTATTTTTTGTATATTTGCATGCAACAATTTTTAATCCGTTGCCATGCAGCCTCTTCCCTCTAAAATCAGTAGCTTAGGTCTTACGTACGATGATGTCCTTTTGGTTCCTGCTTTTTCTGAAATTCTCCCACGAGATGTAAAAATTTCTTCAAAATTTTCGAGAAACATTACCCTCAATGTTCCAATTGTTTCTGCAGCGATGGATACGGTCACCGAAAGTCAAATGGCCATTGCTATGGCACGTGAAGGTGGTATTGGTGTGTTACACAAAAACATGACTATCGCGGATCAAGCCGATAAGGTTAGAAAAGTAAAACGCTCAGAGTCTGGGTTAATTATTGACCCCGTTACGCTACCTACTACAGCACTTGTTAGTGATGCAAAAAAAATCATGCAAGAATACCGCATTGGGGGTATTCCAATTGTTAACGATAACGAAATTCTTGTTGGAATTGTGACCAATCGTGATTTGCGATTCGAAAAAAATAACGCCAGACCAATATTGGAGGTAATGACATCTGAGCATCTTATTACTGCAGAGGAGGGGATTTCTATGGCAGCTGCTGAAGAAGTACTGCAAGCTCATAAAATTGAGAAACTTCCCGTAGTTGATGCTAATAAAAAGCTCATAGGGCTTATTACATTCCGTGATATTACTCGAGTATCCATTACCCCACAGGCAAATAAAGATTCTTATGGAAGATTGAGAGTTGCTGCGGCTGTAGGTGTTACTTCTGATGTAATGGAGCGTGTTGCAGCCTTGGCAAAAGCAGGTGTAGATGCTGTAGTTGTTGATACAGCACATGGGCACACTAAAGGTGTTGTTAGCGTTTTAAAAGAAATCAAAAAGGCATATCCAGAAATTGATGTTGTTGTTGGAAATGTTGCTACTTCTGAAGCGGCTACATTTTTACTAGAGGCTGGTGCAGATGGAATAAAAGTGGGAATAGGTCCAGGATCTATTTGTACAACGCGAATTATTGCTGGTGTGGGATACCCGCAATTGTCAGCAGTATTAGAAGTAGCATCAGTTTTAGCCAATACCAAAGTGCCCTTAATTGCAGATGGTGGTGTACGCTACACAGGGGATATTGTAAAAGCGATTGCTGCTGGGGCTGATTGCGTTATGTTAGGTTCTTTGCTTGCTGGAACTAAGGAGTCACCCGGCGAAACAGTAATTTATGAGGGTAGGAAATTTAAGACCTATCGTGGAATGGGCTCTGTAGAGGCAATGAAAAAGGGTAGTAAAGACCGTTATTTCCAAGATGTTGAAGACGACATTAAAAAATTAGTCCCTGAAGGAATTGTTGGGCGAGTCCCATATAAGGGTGACCTAAATGAAAGTATTCATCAATTTATTGGCGGATTGCGCGCTGGAATGGGCTACTGCGGATCAAAAGATATCCCTACACTCAAGCAAACGGCACGATTTGTGCAAATTACTTCTTCGGGAATTAAAGAAAGCCACCCCCATAATGTGCAAATAATAAAAGAAGCCCCAAACTACTCTCGATAAATATATGCGTTTAGCTCTATTATCTTTTTTAACTTTTTTAACTACCTGCCATCTTGATGAAAGTAATGCTGATCGCATGGTTGCTCGTGTCAATGACAAGTATCTGTATGTATCGGAGCTTGAGGAAAATCTAGGGAATAATCTTTCTACAACTGATAGCGCATTATTAGTACAAAACTATATCAATACTTGGGCAAAAGAGCAGTTATTATTGGACAAAGCAGTATTTAATCTCAATGCATCTGAACAAGAGTCATTAGAAGATTTGATACGACGCTACAGGAATGATTTGTTTATTAAAACGTATCAGGAACATTGGCTAAAGGCACGAGTGGATACGGTTGTATCTTTAGAGGAAATAACCTCATACTACAGTGAAAACAAGAAAAACTTTAAACTTCACAACGATCTTTTGCGAGGTAGATATATTGAATTATCAACTTCAAACTTTGACAGAAACAGTGTGCGCAATGCATTCCGTCGATTTAACATCGAGGATCGCACGTATTTAGATTCAATTTCATTACAGTTTAACAGCTCATTTCTCAACGATACCATTTGGCTTAGACCTCGAGTATTTTTTGGACGCATCAATCGCCCAGCACCTGAAAATTATGAGCGTTATTTAAAAAGTAACCGTTTTTTTGAAATTGAAGATTCATTAAACCTATATTTGGTGTTTGTTGAAGAAGTAAGACGACGAAATGAAGTTGCGCCTATATCGCATGTGCGCTCCACCTTAAAACAGATAATTCTTAACAAGCGGAAACTTGATATGATGCGTCAATTTGACCGCGATGTTTTGGATGAAGCTGTTAAAGACAATGTATTTGAACAATATGACTAAACGTATTTTAATTTTTTGTGTGTTGGTTTATTCCTTTTCTTGGGCACAACCCCAAACACAAACTAGGCTAAAAATTGATGGGGTTACTGCTGTTGTGGGAGACTATGTTATTCTGGACTCAGATATTGATAAGGCATATATTGATCTTCAGTCTCAAGGAGTTTCTACCAAAGATATTACACGGTGTAGTTTATTGGGTAAGCTTATGGAGGACAAACTCTATGCACATCATGCAGAGCAAGATAGTATTGAGGTAAGTAACGATGATATCAATAATTATGTGGAGCAAACGATTGATTATTTTGTACAGCAGCTAGGCGGAATTGATAAGGTACTTGAGTTTTACAATAAAAAAGACGAACAAAGTTTCAGAAGCGAGCTTTTTGAAGTTAACCGTATTCAGCAGTTATCTCAACGTATGCAAGCTAAAATTATCGAAGATATTGAGGTTACCCCAGATGAAGTAAAGGTCTTTTTTAATGCCATTCCTGAAGACGAACTACCTGTTTTTGGAGCAGAACTTGAAATTGCTCAAATCGTGATTGAGCCAAAAGTTAATGCTGAAGAAGAAAAAAGAATTATTGAGCAGTTAGAGTCTATGCGTAATGATGTTTTGGAAAATGGTTCGTCATTTTCCTCAAAAGCTATTTTGTATTCACAAGATCCTGGCTCACGTTCAAGAGGAGGACGCTACACATTAGACCGAAATCGTCCGCAAATGGTTAAAGAGTTTAGGGAACAGGCTTATCGTTTACAAGAAGGTGAAATTTCACAACCTTTTAAAACCGACTTCGGCTGGCACATTGTAACAGTAGATAAAATACGAGGTCGACAAATTGATGTTCGCCACGTGTTGCTAACCCCACCAGTCTCAAATGTTGCTTTGGGTCAGGCTCAAAATGAACTCAAACTCATTAAAAAGCGGATTGAAGATGGCGAAATTAGTTTTGCCAATGCTGCCCGGGAGTTTTCTTATGACAAAATTACTCGTGCAAATGGCGGTGTGCTAATTAACCCTTCCACTGGCGATACTCGATTTGAGCTGACTAAACTTGATCCGGAATTGTATAATCAAATATTAAAACTTAAGGACAACGAAATTTCTATTCCTATTTTGGAAGAAGACCGCTCAGGAAATAAAAAATATAAGATTGTTATGGTCACTAACCGCTTTGATCAACACCAAGCCGACTATGTGCAAGATTATGCTCGAATTAAGGATTTAGCACTCAAAGAAAAACAGCTAAAAACTATCGAAAATTGGATGAGAGAGAAAATTGCAGACACCTATGTTAGTGTTAATACAACAAGTCAATCCTGCGATTTTGCTAACAATTGGCTGAAGAAGTAAAATCCTATTTTTAAGACTAGGCAGTTCATCTTCAAATACGTAATTTTGTAAAAAAATTGCAATGAATGTAGCACACAAGTTACTTTCTCTTCTTTTTTCAACTCGCCTTACAGCTCTCCTTTTTGTTACGTTTTCGGTTGCTATGGGAATTGGCACATTTGTAGAAAGTGCTCACGATACTGCCACTGCTCGTATATGGATTTATAATGCTTGGTGGTTTGAAGCTATGATGCTAATATTTGTAGCAAATTTTTTAGGCAACATTAAAAGATATCGTTTGTTGCGTTGGGAAAAGTGGCCATTACTATTGCTGCACCTTTCGTGGATTTTAATTATTATTGGTGCAGGGATTACTCGCTATGTTGGTTACGAGGGTGTTATGCCTATAAGAGAAGGAGAATACTCATCTTCTTTCCTCTCTGAAAAAACCTATTTATCTGTTTTTATAGATGGAGAAATTAACGGTGAGCCTAGGCGTAAACTTTTAGAAAGCGATATGTTGTTTTCTGAAGCCGCCGACAATTCATTCTCTTGGAAAAATGATTTTAACAAGATTCCCTTTTCAGTTAATTATGTAAACTTTATTAAGGGTGCAGAGGAGACTTTAGTAGAAGACTCTGTCGGAGATTTCTATCTTAAAATTGTGGAGGCGGGTGATGGTAATCGTCATGACCATTATTTAAAAATGGGGGAGGTTTCTAGCATTCACAATATTTTATTTGCGTTCAATGCTCCCACCGAGGGCGCAATCAACATTACTCTAGAAAGCGAAGCCTATACAATTCAATCCCCTTTTGAGGGAACATTTTTGCGAATGGCAGACCAGAAGCAAGGAGAGCTACTTGCAAATTCTCCCCAACCTTTAATGCTTCGTACATTGTATACTGCCGCGGGTATGCAATTTGTGTTTCCGGAACCCATAGTAAAGGGAACATATCAAATAGTACGTTCTGAAGATCAGGAAAATGCAATACAAGACGCACTTACGCTATCTTTAAATGTAAATGGAGATCAAAAAGAAGTTACAGTTCTTGGCGCAAAGGGAGTTTCGAACCCTCCAATACAGGTTTCTGTTGGCGGACTTGAATTTTGGGTAAAATACGGATCTAAAGAAACTAACCTTCCGTTTTCTATTCGACTTAATGATTTTATAGCCGAAAAATATCCAGGAACTGAAAAAAGCTATAGCAGCTTTATGAGTAAAGTTACGGTTCTAGACGACCCTACCTTTGATTATGACATTTATATGAATCATATTTTAAACCACAAGGGATATCGTTTTTTTCAAGCTTCTTTTGACCCTGATGAAAAAGGCACAGTGCTTTCTGTAAATCACGATGCTTTAGGTACTGCGGTTACGTATACAGGCTATTTTTTACTTTACATTGGTCTAATGGGCTTGTTGTTTTTTGGGAAAACTCGTTTCAAGAAACTTGCTAAAATGCTAGATGATCTTCGACAAAAAAAGCGTGCGTTAACGTTGTTCTTAATTTTGGGTAGTACTTTCGGTTTAGCACAAGAACATCAACACAGTCAGCCTAAGTTTGACGTAGACTCTGTATTGTTAGCCCAATCTGTTGATGTGGCACAAGCTGCCAAATTTGGCACCTTAGTAATTCAAGATGCAGGTGGTCGTATGAAGCCTGTCAATACTTTTGCCTCTGAATTGGTGCGCAAAGTAAGTAAGTCAGATTCTTACAAAACTCTTGATGCTAATCAAGTGTTAGTTTCTATAGCACAAAATCCTTTATTGTGGTATCAAGTGCCTTTTGTGTATTTAAAGCGTGGAAATGATAGTTTACGTTCTCTAATTGGCGTAGATAAAAAAGCAAAATACGCTACGTTTGCAAACTTTTTTGACGAACTTGGAAATTACAAATTAGCCCCACAGCTAGAACGCGCGTACAAGTCTGTAACACCTAATCAATTCCAAAAAGACTTTATTGAAACCGATAGAAAGGTAAATCTATTGTATGCAGCCCTCGAAGGGAAAGTATTGCGTGTTTTTCCAATTCCAAACGATTTAAATAACCGTTGGATTTCTCTTCCCGAAGTTCGTGAAACCAATTTTCAAGGAGTAGATTCGTTGTATGTAAATAATGTTATTCCCCTTTATTTTTCATCCCTAAGACAAGGTAAAATATCGCAAGATTATACCCAAGCAGATCAACTTTTAGAAAGTTTAAAAGGCTTTCAACAAAAATATGGATCAGCTGTAATTCCTACTCAAAAACAAATTGAAGCAGAGGTTCTGTATAACAAATACGACATTTTTAAACGTTTGTTTAGCTGGTATATGTATTCGGGTACATTGCTGTTTTTTGTACTGATTGCACAAATGCTTTACGATGTTAGTGTGCTTCGTGGGGTGATTCGCTTTTTTGTAATTGTTATTTCATTTCTTTTCGTACTTCATACAGGGGGATTAGCGGCACGGTGGTATATTTCTGGCCATGCACCATGGAGCGATGCGTATGAGTCTATGATATATGTAGCATGGGCAACAATGGGTATGGGACTTGCTTTTGGTCGAAAATCTAACCTTACTATTGCCGCAACTGCTTTTGTTACGTCCATGATTTTAATGATTGCGCATTGGAACTGGATGGATCCTGAAATCGCAAACCTGGTACCAGTCTTAGATAGTTATTGGTTAATGATTCACGTAGCGGTTATTGTTGGAAGTTATGGCCCTTTTGCTTTGGGAATGATTTTGGGTATAATTTCACTTTTCTTAATGTTGATTACGTCTAAAAAAACAAAAGAAAAAATGCGTCTTCACGTTGCAGAATTGACAGTAGTTAATGAGCTTGCATTAACCGTTGGGCTTATCATGCTTACCATTGGAAACTTTTTAGGTGGTCAATGGGCAAACGAAAGCTGGGGAAGATATTGGGGATGGGACCCTAAAGAAACATGGGCCTTGATTAGTATTTTGGTGTATGCGTTTGTATTACATATGCGTCTGGTTCCTGGGCTACGGAGCAAGTGGATATTTAGCTTGGCTTCGGTAGTGGCTTTTGCTAGCATTATGATGACGTATTTTGGAGTAAATTTCTACTTGACAGGCTTGCACTCATATGCTAGCGGAGACAAGGTTATTACCCCTAGTTTTGTGTATTATGCCATAGCTTTTGTAGCTTTACTTGGAATTGCTTCGTATGGAAAAGCAAAAAAATACTTTTCAAAATAGTATCCGTTGGTGGGTCTATTCTGTCTGTGGATTACTGCTAACAGGTGCCGGACTGAGTGTTTTGGGGGAAGCCATTATTGCTAAAAATAATGGTGAGGCATGGTTTTTGGTTGGTACTCTAGCGTTGATATTAGTAAATACAGGAATATGTTTGGTAGCAGGAGCCGTTATCCTTCGATTAAAGAAATAATTTTTATTTCATCCTTTTTAGGAGGCTTTCTTTTTGCACAAGAGAAAAAGGGGAGTGGCTCGTTTCCACTGCTAGAAAAACCCAAGCCTAACTATGGATTGCTAATTCCAGAAGAAAAAGTTGAAGATTTTTCATTTTTAAATAAGCCAAAAGATAATAATCTTTCTATGACGGACAATGAGCGGTTTATAGATCCAGGAGCTAAATATTTAAAAAAGTTAAGCAAAGAGGGTTCTGTTTCTAAGGATACCTATTTGGGTGATGTTTATTTTGGGGACATATTTACTATATCTAAAAGTGCTCAAATTTTATTGCGTGATTTTGGGCAAGAAGATGGAGACCGCGTTCGGGTATTTGTAAATGAAAAGGAAGTTATCTCTAATATTACCCTTAAAAACCAATTTTTCACCATAAATCTCCCACTAATAGATGGTTTTAATAAAATTGATTTTCAGGCACTTAATCAAGGAAAATTATATCCCAATACAGCAGAGTTGCGTATTTATGATGATTTTGGAGTTACGCTTGCTATGAATCAATGGAATTTGTCTACACGTGCTAAGGCAACTATAATAATTATAAAAGAGGGAGACAATCTTCGAAAAGAATAACTCCTGAAAAAATATAGGAATTACATATTAGTGTAGTTTTTAGTGCCTTTTAAGCTTTTTTAGAAAATGTGCTGAGTCCCCAGTATGCGTTAAGCTAATGGAACTTTTTGGTGCTTTAAGGGGTTGTTACTAATTAATTCACTTCTTTATCCTCTTATTTGAATTTACTGCTAGAAATAAAAAAATCTTTTTCAAACTTTCACCCTAAATTGCGGTCTAAGAAAATAGTTAATATTATTTTTAATTAGATTTTAAAATATTAGTTAAATTGTACTTGTAAATGGCTTCATTAGTTGAATGCACACAGGTTTTAGACCGAAGGCTGACAAAACATTTGTTACGCCGTGCCTGCTTCCAATATTCTAAATCACAGTTAGATCAATTTACCGGTAAGACCCCAGCTGAGGTTATAAATTCTCTTTCAATTGCCAAATCTTTCTCTTGGGAATGGCCGAATGATCCAGTTACTACTGGCAATAATTCAAATTGTGCCAATACTCAAGATGGGTATTGGCTAAATGATTCCAATTGGACCAATTTATCTTATCCTTGTAGACAACCCCCCAAAAGAGGCATGGTAACGGGTTGGTGGTGGTACAATGCCATCAAGCAAAACACCCTCATTGACAAACTCACTTGGTTTTTGTTTACGACATTTACGGTATCCAAAGATGATGGGTCAGGAAAATCAGCCCATTTTTTTGATTACCTCAATCTGCTTCAATTTTACGCTGACAAAAGCGTAAAAGACCTAGCTAGAAAAATCACCTTTGACAACGCCATGCTTTATTACCTAGACAATGGTGATAACAACAATAATAACCCCAATGAAAATTACGCTCGGGAGTTTTTGGAGCTTTTCACCATAGGTAAGGGTCCGCAAGTGGCAGAGGGTGATTATACCAATTATACTGAACACGATGTGGTGCAGGCCGCCCGTGTCTTTTCAGGTATAAAATTTAAGCAAAACAGAGACAATCTTGATTTAGATATTGTCAAATTCCCACATTATCCCAACGGCATCCCCATGGGTTACATTAATGTGAACAAACATGATTCTGGTGATAAAACCTTCAGCTATGCCTTTGGTAATCAAGTCGTCAATGGAGGGAGCACTGTTGAGGCTATAGAAACTGAGTTGGATGATTTTGTTGATATGATTTTTGATAAATTAGAAACTGCCAAAAACTACGTTCGCAAAATGTATCGCATGTATGTTCGGAGTGAATGGGATCATGAGGTTGAGAATGACATCATCACTCCTTTGGCACAACAACTTCATAATAACGGATACAACTTATTGGAGGTGCTTCAAACTCTATTAAAATCAAAACACTTCTTTGATTTGGATGACAGTGATTCGACTAATGAAAATATTGGAGGGATTATTAAAAACCCACTACAGTTTTTTAATGAATTTATCACTTTATTAGGAGTTGACATTCCCAACCCTAATGCACCTCAAATGGCTAAAGGATCAACAGATAAATCTAACGAAAACTATAGGTTTTATCTGTTTTGGTGGAATTTTTGCCATAATACTTTTTTTAGTTTCACTGGTATGAACTTATTTGCGCCATCTACAGTTGCAGGCTATCCAGGTGATTATCAATCACCTGCATATGACAGAGCTTGGTTTAACTCTAATAACATTGTTGCACGTTATAATACTATAATGTCAATAATTGGCAGTTCTTACAGCGACAACTATGGGAATGGGAACAACCAAATTCAGGGCATCCAAACTACAAATTCTGGGAATTCATACTTTACTCGAATTTGGACCAATTTTGAAAGTATCAATTTCATTTCTAATAACATTTCTGATCCTGCAAATGCAGATAGTCTTGTTCAAGAACTTTCGGACTTACTTTATTGTGAAGCTATTGAATTCAACAGAATAACGTATTTCAAAAAATCATTAATTCAAGATGGAGAGGTAAGTTACATTTGGTATGATGCTTGGTCAGCTTACACAAATCCAACTGATTTGACAGCTGCTGGAGATGCTGAAATATTTATTAAGAACAGGCTTGATAATTTGCTCAAAAGAATGATCAATGCTGCAGAATTTCAGCTCATGTAATTTTTAACTATGAAAAGAAGATCTTTTGTTAAATTAACCGCTTCTGCTTCTGCCTTGGGATTATTTCCTTCGGAGTTAGGTGCAGCGTTAAAATTGGCTAACACCACTTTAAATTGTGATGTTTCAAATCGAAAGCTTGTGCTTATTGAGCTCAAAGGCGGAAACGATGGTCTTAATACCCTAATTCCTTATAACAACTACGGGTATTATGCAGGGACTTTACGTCCAGACATACATATTCCAGTTACTAACTATAATAATTTAGCTGTAGATATATCAAATAGCGGTTCAAACCAAGATTTGGTGTTTAACCCAGCACTTCTCAGCGGAGCCAATGCGGGGTTTAAAGGGCTTTATCAGTCGGGTATGCTGCGGGTGTTACAGTCAGTGGGGTATCCTTCTGCCAACAAAAGCCACTTTGCCTCTATTGACCTGTGGGCTACGGGCAACGATGGAAACAGTTGGGCCAACGGCAAAGATAGTGGTTGGCTTGGCAGGTTTATGGAACAAGCCTACAGCAGTTTGTTACCCACTAATTTCCCACTAGGAATTCAATTAGGCTCTAGCAACACTTGGTTGGGGTTTCATGCGGAGCATGAACACGGAATGGCACTCAATATTGAGGGGCAGAATTCTGAAAATTTTTACACTGTTCTCAGTGGTTTGGCAGGTCAAGCACCTAACAGTATTCCTCAAGGGACTCACTACGGAAGTGAATTGCAATATATCGTAGATACAGATTCGGCAGCTAATACATATGCTGAGGCCATTGAACATTCATTCAACGCTAAGGGTTCAGAAAATTTGGTTTCCTATCCAGATACAGATCTTGCTGACCAACTCAAAACCGTAGCACGATTAATTAGGGGTGGTATCGAGACAAAAATTTATATGGTAACTATTGGTGGCTTTGACACGCATAATGCACAGAATCAAGCTTCGGGCGACATCGATGGTAGACACACGGAACTTTTGACTCAACTATCTTCGGCAGTAGATGCTTTTATGGCAGATATTAATACTGATTCCATTGGTGATGATGTTGTTGGGCTCACTTTTTCTGAGTTTGGACGCAAAGCTATGCAAAACGGAAACTTGGGGACAGATCATGGAGAAATTGCACCCATGTTTGTTTTTGGAAAAGCAGTTCAAGGAGGTGTTTCTGGTATAAATGTTGACCTTACAGAAGCTACTAGTAATAACAACTGGCAAATCAAAACAGTTCAACACGATTACAGACAAGTATTTGCTACACTAATGCAAGACTTTTTGGGTGCTGAAAATACGATTATTGACAATGCTTTTTTTGACCAAACCAACAATGAAAGTTTTTCAGATAAAAAAATCCATGAGATCATTAAAGCCTCTCATTCTGTGGATGCTAATTGTTACAGTTTAAAAAAAGATGCTTCTGGACTTCAGACATTCTGGGCAACCTACCCCAATCCTGTTTATGACAAACTTTTCATCAATCCCCTCATTGCAAATTCCCAAGTAGCTTTTGCTTTTCACCAGACAAATGGTAAGCTTGTAAAATCAGGCAGTTTAGATTTAGAGCATGGTTATGGAACTGTAGATATGACTTCATTTCCTAAAGGCATATATATTGTAACACTCCATGGACAAGAAATTAGTGAAACCAAAAAAATAATAAAAGCCTAATTTTATTTTTAAACTAACCTTAATACTTAAAGAGATTGCCAGTATATTTACAGAATATGAAATACTATTTCTTACTTTTACTTATTGCAATTGGCTGCCAACAAGCCCCTAAACAACCCCAAACAGACGGGCATAGTTGTACACCAACTCAAAGCCGTTTTTCTTCTGCAGTGAATACAACTTCTCAAGAATCAACAGAATTCAATGAAGAGGGTATGGTGCTTATCCCTGCCGGCACTTTTTTTATGGGTGGAGATGACGATCAGGCTTGGCGAGATGAGTACCCAAAGCATGAGGTAGTGGTTGATTCCTTTTGGATGGATGTTCATGAGGTAACCAACGCGCAGTTTGCTGCTTTTGTAGAAGCCACAGGTTATGTAACCACCGCAGAAAAAGCTGTGGATTGGGAAGAAATAAAAAAAGAATTACCGCCCGGAACCCCAAAACCTGATGATAGTCAGTTGGCACCAGCATCACTTGTTTTTGTACCTACAGATAAGCCTGTATCGCTTCGAGATGTAAGCCAATGGTGGCAATGGCGTCAAGGTGCCAACTGGAGACAACCTGAAGGCCCGTACAGCAGTATAGCTGGAAAAGAAAATCACCCTGTGGTGCATGTCAGTTGGTTTGATGCGGTGGCCTATTGCGAGTGGGCGGGCAAACGATTGCCTACAGAAGCCGAATGGGAGTATGCAAGCAGAGGCGGACTCAAAGACACAGTTTATGCATGGGGCAATGAAGATTTACGCTCTGGGAAATCCAAAGCCAATACATGGGAAGGAGCTTTTCCCTACAGAAACGATGAAAGCGATGGCTTTTATGCTACAGCACCTGTCCAAAGCTATCAGGCAAACGGATATGGCCTCTATGATATGGCAGGAAACGTATGGGAATGGTGCAATGACCTTTACCATGAGGACTACTATAAAACCTTAGCCGGTAAAACCTCCCACAACCCACAAGGGCCTGAGACAAGTTATGATCCAAACGAACCTTATGCGCTAAAGCGTGTAACAAGAGGAGGAAGTTTTTTGTGTCATGACAGTTATTGTAGCGGATATCGAAACAGCATGCGTATGAAAACAACCCCCGATTCGGGAAGTATGCATACTGGATTTAGAACTGTGATGTCTGCGCTTTGACTCATTTTAATATATTCATCTATTTAGATAGATTGATTATTTATAAAGGTTTTGTCATGTTTTTTGATGTGTTTAAAGCCAAAAAGGAGAACCCATTCCTGTGAATCAATTCTACGATTGCGTGACCTCGGCAGGATTCAAACCTGCAACCTTCTGAGCCGTAATCAGATGCGCTATTCAGTTGCGCCACGAGGCCTTTTTCGGGTGCAAATATATCTTATTTTACTAAGTGAACAAAACTATAAGGCTCGCTTTGTTACATATGTCCTCCACGCAATTAAAAGCATTTGATTTTTGCTAACTTTTGCTAAATCTACTTGTTTTTTGGTAAGGCTTGGTAAGAGTAATTTATTGCCTTTTGCTAATACTCGAAATATAATTTTTTGCATATAGCAAAGGTACAAAACACTACAGACCGTATCTTCGTTAAAAATTTGGTTTGAGTATACTTTATCTTTTTTGTGGACTTACGGTACTGCTTTTAGGTGGCGAGTGGACGCTAAGATCTGCAGTTGCTACTGCTGTGCGTTGGCGTGTGCCAAAAGTTGTTGTTGGTATGACAATAGTGTCGTTTGCAACATCTTTACCCGAACTTATTACAAGTATTCGTGCAGCAGTTGAAGGACACCCCGATTTGTCTTTAAGTAACGTTGTAGGCTCAAACATTGCTAACTTGGGTTTTGTGCTGGGTATTATCCTTTTGTTCGGCCGTATCCAGGTTGAAAAAAGTTTTTATCGGTTCGACTGGCCCTTAGTTTTCGGTGTTTCGTTAATGCTCTTGTTTTTATTAAGCGATGGTGAAATAAGTTATTTTGATGGGGTATTATTGCTCTTGCTTTTGGCGCTGGTTATGGGTTATTTAATAAAATTCCAACCCCCTGTGGTTTTGGTTGAAGAATCCGCGCCTAAGGAAACCAAAACGTGGTTGTGGATTATCTCTTTTGCAGGGCTTGGCTCTTTGGGTTTGGCTTTTGGTTCCCAGTGGTTGGTTCAGGGTGCTGTGGGGTTGGCACGTGCTTTTGATGTAAGTGAACGAATTATAGGGATATCAATTGTGTCTATCGGCACAAGTTTACCAGAGTTAGTTGCTTCTGGCCTGGCATTGGCAAAAAAAGAACAAGGAATTTCAATTGGAAATTTGATTGGCTCAAACCTCTTTAACATTCTTACTGTATTGGGTATTACTGCCGTTATACACCCACTAAAGTTGATTGATCAACAATTATTGACGTTAGATATTTGGGTAATGATTGGGTTTTCGTTTTTGTTGTTGCCCTTAGTGTTATTCCCCACACGCTTACAACTTTCGTGGCGCAAAGGGCTTGTTTTATTGACGAGCTATTTTGTATACCTATCAATTACATTATTTTAAAAAAAAAACACTTGCCTTTTTATTAAAAATAGACAAGTGCTTTATATTTAATTAAATCAGCTATGCTTATATCTTCGCTGATTTTACGGTTTTGATAATACGTGCAGCAATCTTGTACGGATCTCCGTTAGAAGCAGGACGACGGTCTTCTAACCAACCTTTCCAGCCTTTTTCTACGGTCATAATCGGTATGCGAATTGAAGCGCCACGGTCAGAAACACCATAGCTAAATTCATTTATAGACTGTGTTTCGTGTTCACCTGTAAGGCGCTGATCGTTGTATGCTCCATATACCTCAATGTGTTCTTTAACCACAGGACGGAAAGCTTCACAGATCTTCTCATATGTTTCTTTAGAACCGCAAGTTCTAAGAGTAGTGTTAGAAAAGTTAGCATGCATTCCTGACCCATTCCAGTCAGTAGCACCAAGAGGCTTCGGGTGATAATCAATAGCAAGACCATAGTCTTCAGCCAAACGCTCTAAAAGATAACGCGCAATCCAAATTTGGTCTCCTGCCTCGGCAGCACCTTTAGCAAATATTTGAAATTCCCACTGTCCTGGAGCAACCTCGCCGTTAGTTCCTTCAACATTTAAACCAGCCTCTAAACAAATGTCTAGGTGGCGGTCCATAATTTCACGACCAAAAGAGTTTTTGGCGCCAACTGAACAGTAAAATTGCCCTTGTGGCGTTTGATCTTTTGGAAAGCCTAAGGGTAGATTTGTCTCGGGATCCCAAAGGAAATATTCCTGTTCAAATCCAAACCAAAAATCATCATCATCATCATCAATGGTAGCACGGCCATTTGATGGGTGTGCAGTACCGTCAGCATTTAAAACCTCTGTCATTACCAAGTATGCGTTGCTACGAACTGGGTCTGGGTAAATAGCAACAGGTTTTAACAAGCAGTCAGATGATCCTCCTTCGGCTTGTCTTGTCGAGCTACCATCAAAAGACCACATGTCAACATCCTCAATTTTTCCTGAAAAGTCGCTCACTACTTTTGTTTTACTACGTAGATTGGCAGTCGGTAGATATCCGTCTAACCAAATGTATTCAAGTTTTGATTTATTCATAATTTTTTAATAAGAGATACACAAAAATATAATTTTAATGCACCCGTTGAACTTTGAGGGTATTTTTTTATTAACGTATATATTATTTTTATACACCCCCTAATTTTGTGGGGTATTTATTGTGAAAAAAATAAAAAATGAACGAATAACACGTAAAATCAAAATATTCTCTTTTTAATATTAGTCTATAGATTTAGTGTATATTTGTTAACCACCTTAACACCTTAATATCATGAACAAACTTCGCTTTCAAGCTATTCGGGATGCGGTGAATCGCCAACCGAATACATTCTACTCTGACCAAAAAAAATCAACCCTCTTTGCAAGTCATGTTTTTACTAAGAAGGCGATGCGTACTTTTCTTACAAAACAGGCTTACAGCGAAGTTGTAGAAGCCATTGAGAAGGGTTCTAAAATTAATCGTTCTGTAGCTGACCACGTTGCAGCTTCAATGAAAGATTGGGCAACTTCTATGGGTGCTACTCATTATACGCATTGGTTTCAGCCATTAACTGGTGCTACCGCTGAAAAGCATGACGCCTTTTTTGATATAGATAGTAATGGTGATAGTTTAGAGTATTTTGATGGTTCTCAACTAGTGCAACAAGAGCCAGACGCTTCAAGTTTTCCTAGTGGAGGGATTCGTAATACTTTTGAAGCAAGAGGCTATACCGCTTGGGATCCTTCTTCACCAGCTTTTATTTATGGGAGTACGCTTTGTATTCCTACAATTTTTGTTTCGTACACCGGTCAAGCTTTAGACAACAAAACCCCTTTGCTTAGAGCATTGAGTGCTGTTGACCAAGCTGCAACTCAAGTGGCTAAGTTTTTTGATAAAAATGTAACTCATGTTCAAGCAACATTGGGTTGGGAGCAAGAGTATTTCTTGGTCGATAAAGCATTGGCTTCATCACGCCCTGATATTATGCTAACGGGTCGTACCCTTGTAGGACATAAGCCGCCAAAAGGACAGCAACTTGACGATCACTATTTTGGTTCTATTCCTTCACGTGCAATCAATTTTATGCGCGAGTTAGAGTATGAGTCCATGAGGTTAGGCATTCCGGTTAAAACACGTCACAACGAAGTGGCACCCAACCAATTTGAATTGGCCCCTATTTTTGAAGAGGCAAATCTTGCCGTTGACCATAATGCCTTGCTTATGGATATCATGGGGAAGATTGCTAGTAAACATCATTTTAAAATTTTGTTACACGAAAAGCCCTTTTCTGGTATAAATGGTTCTGGGAAACACAATAACTGGTCGTTGCAAACTAATACAGGTGTAAATCTATTAAGCCCTGGAAAAACACCAATGAGTAATTTGCAATTTTTAACCTTTTTTATAACAACCATTAAAGCGGTTCAGAATTTTGAATCTTTGGTGCGCTCATCTGTTGCAAGTGCTGGGAATGATCATCGTTTGGGAGCTAATGAAGCACCACCAGCAATTATTTCGGTATTTATTGGTACTCAGCTTTCAAAAGTATTAGAGGACTTGAAACATGTTTCTAAAGGCAAACTTTCTCCACAAGAGAAAACGGATTTAAAGCTCAATGTTGTTGGTAAAATCCCTGATGTTCTATTGGACAATACAGATAGAAACCGCACTTCGCCATTTGCCTTTACGGGAAATAAATTTGAATTTCGAGCAGTAGGGTCAAATCAAAACTGTGCTATTCCAATGACGGTCCTTAATACCATAGTTGCCAAGCAGTTAAAAGACTTTAAGAATGAAGTTGATAAGCTCATCAAAACAAAAAAATTGAAAAAAGATGATGCAATTTTTAACGTGCTTCGTGAGTATGTCAAAACAACAAAAAATATTCTTTTCGATGGCGACGGTTACAGCGAGTCATGGCAAAAAGAAGCCTCACGACGCGGATTATCTAACCTAAAAACTGCTCCAGAAGCACTTTCGGTTTGGGTTAAAGACACTGTTATTGAGTTATTTGATAGTATGGGGGTAATGAATCCCATTGAACAAAAAGCCCGTTATGAAATCCAGCTTGAGCAATACATCCAGTGTGTGGAAATAGAAAGTCTCGTGCTTGAAAATATTGTAAACAACCAAATTCTTCCTACTGCATTTAGGTATCAACATATGTTGATTGAAAATGTCAACGGATTAAAACAAATTTATGGCGATGATTTTTCAAAGCATGCTCCCGTTGCTATGGAAACTATTGAAAAAATCAGTGCACTAAGCGGCTCTTTGACATCGTTTTGTTCGGCGCTTTCAAAAGCTAGGACAAAAGCAAATAGCATGAGCATTATAGAGGATAGCGCACAGATGTACGCTAAAAATGTTTTGCCATTATTTTTAAACATTCGTGAAGCTGCAGATGGACTGGAACTTATCGTTGATGATGCAACCTGGCCGCTGGCAAAATATCGCGAACTTTTATTCTTACGTTAACTATGTCCAACAATCCTTTAAACGAGCGCTACCAAATGCGTGGCGTTTCTGCCGATAAAGAAGATGTACACGCTGCAATTAAACATATAGATAAGGGGCTTTTCCCTAAAGCATTTTGTAAAATAGTACCCGACTATCTCACTCATGATGAAGATTATTGCCTTGTAATGCACGCAGATGGGGCAGGAACGAAGTCTTCTTTGGCGTATATGTATTGGAAAAAAACAGGTGATTTGTCTGTTTGGAAAGGGATCGCTCAAGATGCATTGATTATGAATCTTGACGATTTATTGTGTGTGGGTGCTGTTGATGATATCCTTATTTCCTCTACCATTGGACGCAATAAAAACCTAATTCCTGGTGAAGTCATTAAGGCATTAATTGAAGGGACTCAAGAATTGGTTGACGAACTCAATGCGCAAGGCATGAAACTTACCTTGACAGGTGGTGAGACAGCAGATGTTGGCGATTTGGTTCGTACCGTTATTGTTGACTCCACTGTTACCGCACGCCTTAAACGAGATGCTGTTATCGATAATGCAAACATTCAAGCTGGTGATGTTGTTGTAGGTTTGGCCTCTTTTGGGCAGGCAACTTATGAATCTCATTATAATGGCGGTATGGGGAGTAATGGACTTACTTCGGCTAGACACGATGTTTTTCACAAGTCTTTATCCATTGAGTTTCCTGAAAGTTTTGACCCACAAGTTCCCGAAAATTTGATTTATACAGGGTCTAAAAAATTATTGGATAGGGTAGAGGGTGTTCCCTTAGATGCTGGAAAATTAGTCCTTTCCCCAACGCGCACCTATGCTCCTGTAATGAAAACAATTCTTTCTGAGTTAGGTAGTGCTGCAATCCATGGGGCAGTTCATTGTAGCGGGGGTGCTCAAGCCAAAGTGCTTCATTTTATTGATAATGGACATATTATCAAGGATAACATGTTTCCAATACCACCCCTCTTTGAAATGATTCAAGCAGAGTCCAATACTGACTGGCGTGAAATGTATAAGGTTTTTAACATGGGACATCGTTTAGAATTATATGTATCTCCTAGGTACGCTGAACAAATTATAAGTGTTGCAAATTCTTTTAATATCGATGCCCAAATTATTGGAAGAGTTGAAGAAAATCCAATTAAAAAACTTACATTAACAACGCCAAATGGAATTTTTGAGTATGCGTAAGCCATTGTATTGCTGTCTTCTTTTTATAGGGTTATTATCCTTTTCTCAACAAGGGGAAGACTTATTTACTTTACTTAATGAAGCTAATGATACGCCACAGCTATTGCCAGAGCGCATGTTGATAACGCAAAAGCTCCTTTGGGGGAACAAGGGGGTATTAAGAAAAATGGGTGTTGCACCACTAAATATGGAGCAAAGACAGAAGGAATTAAAATTACGCCGCACAATGCTCACAACACATCAAGTGTTAGGGTACGCAACACTCGCGGCTATGATAGCACAAGGAATTATTGGAGGAAAGTTATACAATGGAGATTATGAGCTTTATGACTTGCATAAGGACATGGCGACTGTAGTGAATGTAGGATATTTTACAACAGCCGGGCTATCTCTTTTTGCACCTCCGCCATTAATTAACAAAAAAATTAAAGGGTTTAGTTCTGCTAAGGCCCATAAAACTTTAGCAACAGTGCATTTGTCGGCAATGGTTGCCACAAACATTTATAAAGATAAAAACAAAAAAATTCACAAAGCAGCAGCATACACAGCTTTTGGAAGTTATGCTATGGCAGTTTTGGTTTTTAAGTTCTAATATGAAAAAGACGGTTCTGTTATTTTTTTTTGCAAATGCCTTTTTACACGCGCAGCAGCTTCGAGTAGACACCTCTAAATCTTTTATTTCTTATGAAGCCTCTCACCCTGTGCATGATTGGTCTGGCACTTCAGAAGAGGTACAAGGTGTAGTTGTCGTTGAAGATAATGTGCCTTCTCGTATCGCTATTGTTGCTTCTGTCGCCTCATTTAACTCCAAAAACAGTAACAGGGATGCACATGCAGTAGAAGTATTAGAGGCATTATTGTTTCCACAAGTTTCTTTTTACTCCGATGCCATCACATTTGACGACAAGGAGCTTAAACTTTCAGGTGAATTGAATTTTCATGGAGTTCCCTTGCCACTTGACGTTTCCTCATATTGGACTTCAAATGAGGATCATTGGGTGTTGGAAGGAAATTTTGAGATCCAACCCTCACTGTTTGGTATTAAGCTTCCCTCTTTTATGTTGGTAAAAATGCGTGATCTTCTCAGTGTTCGCTTTCGGTTGGAGTTGCGTACCTTTGTGCCATAGGTTATGTTACAGGAAAAACTCGAAATTGTAAAACAGCGCTACAGTGAGGTTGCTGACCTTATTATTCAGCCTGATATTATTGCGGATCAAAAACGTTATGTTTCCCTAAATCGTGAATATAAGGAACTGAGTGCTTTGATGGAAAAACGATCGGAATACCTGACTGTTCTGAGCAATAAAAGCGAAGCACAAGAGCTCGTCTCAGTTGAAAAAGACCCCGAGATGTTAGTTATGGCAAAAGAAGAACTCGAAGAATCTTCCCAAAAGCTTACATCTCTAGAAGAGGAAATTCGTTTTATGTTGATTCCAAAAGACCCTGAAGATGCTAAAAATGTAATGATGGAATTACGTGCTGGAACAGGGGGTGATGAAGCAAGTATTTTTGCTGGAGACTTGTATCGAATGTATACCAAATACTGTGAAACCAAAGGCTGGAAGGTTAGTGTGGTTGATATGAGTGAGGGTACTTCAGGAGGGTTTAAAGAAATAATCCTTGAAGTTAGTGGTGAAAACGTTTACGGAACTCTTAAATTTGAATCAGGTGTACATCGTGTACAACGTGTGCCTCAAACCGAAACCCAAGGAAGGGTGCACACTTCTGCGGCTACTGTTATGGTGCTCCCTGAAGCTGAAGAGTTTGATGTTGAATTAGATATGTCAGAGATTAGGATTGAGAGAACTACCTCAACCGGACCTGGTGGACAGTCTGTTAATACTACATATTCTGCTATTAAGTTACACCATGAACCTACTGGCATGATTGTAAGTTGTCAAGACCAAAAATCATCACACAAAAACTTAGAAAAGGCTTTGAAGGTGTTGCGTTCTAGATTGTATGACATGGAACTTGCCAAAAAGCAAGCTGCAGATTCTGAAAAGAGAAAAAGTATGGTTTCTTCTGGTGATCGTTCGGCAAAAATTAGAACCTATAACTACCCACAAGGACGCGTTACAGATCATCGAATTGGACTAACATTGTACGATTTGCAGAACATTATCAACGGCGATATTCAAAAACTTATTGATGAAATGCAGTTGTATCAAAATACGGAAAAACTAAAATTTTCAGACGAACTTATTTGACATGACACATCAAGACCTGTTTGATCAAATACTACTTAAAAAATCTTTTCTTTGTTTGGGTTTAGACCCCGATATAGAAAAGATGCCTCCGCATATGGTGGCTGCTAGCTCGGACCCCCTTTACGATTTTTGTAAGACTATTGTTGACAATGTTCAACACTTATGTGTTGCAATTAAAATTAACACAGCCTTTTTTGAAGCATATGGAGTTCAAGGGTATGCATCTTTAGAAAGGCTTGTTACCTATGTAAATTCACATTACCCTGATCTTTTTACCATAGCTGATGCCAAGCGCGGCGATATCGGAAATACTTCTCTGCGTTACGCAAAAGCTTTTTTTGACGTATTGCCATTTGATGCCATAACTATTGCGCCCTATATGGGTAAAGATTCGGTCGAACCTTTTTTGACATATAGTGGTAAACACGCCATTTTATTGGCATTGACTTCAAATGAAGGTGCTTCTGATTTTCAACTAAAAGAAAATGACAAAAAAGAACTTTATAAAGAAGTCTTAACCACATCACAAACATGGGAAAATTCCCAAAGACTGATGTATGTGGTTGGTGCTACAAAAGCAGCGCACCTTAAGGAAATTCGAAAACTTGTACCAGATTCTTTTTTACTTGTTCCCGGTGTAGGTGCACAAGGAGGAAAGCTTGAAGATGTATTTGTTAATGGGGCAAACAGTAAAGTGGGGTTATTGGTAAATTCTTCTCGTGGAATTTTATATGCTGGTAATGGTGAAGATTACTGCGATGAAGCCTTGACAGCTGCTACGCAGCTACAGCAACAAATGGAAAAACTTTTAGGATAATGTTACACTATACGCGCTATCCAAATAAAACTTCTAAAGAATGGGTGACTTTTGTTCATGGAGCGGGGGGGAGTTCCTCTATTTGGTATAAACAAATACGAGCTTATACTCAGCACTACAACGTTTTACTACTTGATTTGCGCGGACATGGAAATTCAAAACCATCACTATTGAATGCATTTGAAGAGCGTTATACTTTTGAAGTTATTGTGGCTGATATTATTGAAGTATTAGATTATGAAAAGATTGATAAATCACATTTTGTAGGTATTTCATTAGGCACCATACTCATTCGGCAATTGGCAGAAAGCTATCCTCAACGCGTGCAAAGTATGATTATGGGCGGTGCAATAATTAAGCTCAATCTTAGGTCGCAAATTTTGATGCGCTTTGGCAATGTGGTAAAGTCTATTATTCCGTATTTGTGGCTTTACCGTTTTTTTGCGTTCATCATTATGCCAAAAAAAAATCATCGAGAATCTAGATTGCTTTTTGTGCGTGAAGCAAAAAAATTATATCATAAAGAATTTTTAAGATGGTACAAACTCACGTCAGAATTAAACCCATTGCTTCGTTTCTTCCGACAAGTAGATGTGGGGATCCCTACCTTATATATTATGGGTGAAGAGGATTATATGTTTTTGCCTAGTGTACAAAAGCTTTCTTCAAATCAACCTTCAGCAACGTTGGCTGTAGTTCCGCAATGTGGTCATGTTGTCAACGTAGAGCAACCCATAGAATTTAATGCTGCTACGCTAAAGTATCTGTCGGAATTGTAATTATGTAAAAATTACGGTTTTATTTCCGTACACCATTACCTTTTTAGCTGCATGCTGTTTGACGGCATTTGCCAAAACAATTTTCTCTAAAT
This sequence comes from Bacteroidia bacterium, assembly GCA_016779945.1. Lineage (GTDB taxonomy): Bacteria > Bacteroidota > Bacteroidia > NS11-12g > UBA9320 > UBA9320. The sequence continues at coordinate 33,619 of JADHMR010000009.1, forward strand.
CACTTCCTTTGGCTATTAGTTGTGAAACACTATGGTTGTGTGAAACATGGGCTACACCTTGCTCGATAATCGGTCCAGCATCAAGCTCTTCTGTCACATAATGACTAGTGGCGCCAATGATTTTCACACCGCGTTCAAATGCAGAGTGATAAGGCTTTGCTCCTGGGAAAGCAGGTAAAAATGAGTGATGGATGTTAATTATATTACTCTTGTAAACTTCGATAAGTTCTTCAGGTATTATTTGCATATATCGCGCTAATACAATAAAATCTACCTCGTGTTGATTCAATAATTTAAGCTGTTCTTGGGTTGCATTGGCTTTGGTTTCTTTTGTTACTGGAACATAATAGAATGGAATTTCAAATGCCTTAGCTATGGGAGCTAAATCAGGGTGATTACTTAAAATAAAAGGAATTTCAACGGCTAGCTCACCAGATTTATAACGTCCCAATAAATCGTAAAGGCAATGATCGTATTTGGAAACAAATATTGCCATTTTTGGCTTGTATGCTATGGGTTGATGACTCCATGTCATTGTGAATTCACTAGCCGGCCCTTTTTCAAAGGCTTCAATAAAAGTTTCGTAGGGACAATTCTTTTCGTTAAGTTCGGCTTCTAAGCGCATAAAAAACGCACCCTTTTCTCTATCTACATATTGATCGATATATTGGATATTTCCGCTATACTGATATACAAAAGAAGTAACATCAGCAATAATCCCTTTTTTATCGGGACATTGAATAACAAGCGTGATGGCATACATGCGTTACATTATTAAGGTGCAAACATACATAAAAAAAACCTCCGTCCATTCAATATATCGAAGGGAGCGGAGGTTTCAACACTCCTAATTAAACAAATAAATGTTTACTTTTCAAACACACTAAAGTCAGCATAAGCAGTCATTCCATGCTCTGCATCATCTAATCCATTAATTTCTTCTTCTTTGCTAACACGAAGACCAATAGTGGTCTTTACGATGAATACTATAATTAGGGTGCATATAACGCAGAAGGCTCCTACGATACCAACACCTGCAAGCTGAATCATAAATTGATCAAACCCTGCCATTTCACCAAATAGACCTACGGCAAGTGTTCCCCACATACCAGCAAATAGGTGAACTGCAATAGCTCCAACAGGGTCATCCAATTTCAATTTTTCTAATAATGATATAGCAAGTACAACAATAATACCTCCGATACCTCCAATAATCATGGCATCACCGGTAGACATTTGATCGGCACCCGCTGTGATGGCAACTAGCCCTCCAAGAACACCGTTCATAAACATGGTTATGTCATAGTTTTTATAAAGAATGTGAGAAAAAACACTAGCGATAACACCTCCTGCAGCAGCAGCCAAACTTGTAGTAACAAGCACTAAAGATGTGGTTTCTGGGTCTGCAGAAAGAACAGATCCGCCATTAAACCCAAACCAGCCTAACCATAAAATTAGAACACCGCCTGCAGCAATTGGGACGTTATGTCCAAAAATAGGGTTTGAAGTTCCGTCTGAATTAAACTTACCAATTCGAGCTCCTAAAAAGTAAATTACAATTAAAGCAGCCCAGCCACCAACAGAGTGTACAAGTGTTGATCCTGCAAAGTCATAGAAGCCCCAGTTACTCAAAAAGCCACCACCCCATTGCCAAGATCCTACAATTGGGTAAACAATGCCAACGTACAATACTGCAATAAGCATAAAACTCTCAAGTTTAATACGCTCAGCCACAGCTCCTGAAATAATAGTAGCAGCAGTTGCAGCAAACATTCCCTGAAATAAAAAGTCAGTCCACCATGTGTAACCACCATCTGCGTAAGCTGCAGTCATGCCTCCTTCGGGAGGTGCAATACCCCATCCAGCAAATTTGAAAAAGCCAATAGCTCCTTCTTCAAATCCGGGATACATTAAGTTGAATCCAGCCAGAGCATATAATAACAGTCCAGCGGTTATGACAAAAAAGTTTTTAAATAATATGTTAACTGTGTTTTTTTGTCTTGTTAGTCCTGCCTCAAGGAATGAGAATCCCATGTGCATAAAAAATACGAGTGCTGTACAGATCATCATCCATACGTTATTTGCGGTAAATAATGCGCTATCCATTTTTGTTTAGTTTAAAGTTTCTCCTCCTTTTTCTCCGGTACGAATTCTGTAAGCCTCCTCAACAGGAAGTACAAAAATTTTCCCATCTCCTACATTGCCCGTTCCTCCGGCTTCAATAATGGCTTGTATGGCAGGCTCTACAAAGTCATCGTTTACAACTATGGATAACATTCTGCGTTCTATGGCAGAAGTGTTGTAGGAAACGCCTCGATATACCCTACCTTTTTTTTCGTTTCCAATTCCTGTTACATCCCAATAGCTAAAGAATGTAACTCCTACATCATGTAGCTTTGATTTCACGCTTTCGTATTGCGCTTTTCGAATTAGTGCTTCTATTTTTTTCATTTTATTTGTTATTAGAGAGAGTGATATAAATGGGGATAGGCATTTAATGCCTATCCCCAAATAATCTATTTATAATTGTTAATTATCATTAGGTTAAATTCTTATGGTAATAAATCACTATTAAATGCTTCTTCACCATGCTCAGTGATATCAAGACCTTTTCTTTCATCTTCTTCAGAAACACGAAGCCCGATAGTTTTCTTTAATGTGCCTAGCACAATTATTGAAGTGATAACAGCCCATGCAGCATATGCAGCTACACCAATAGCTTGAACCCCAAGTTGTGAAGTACCACCTCCGTTAAATAGTCCAATTCCAGTGTTTCCATCAACACCCCAAAGACCAATGACGAGCGTACCCCAAGCACCAACAACACCGTGCGCAGAAGCAGCACCAATGGCATCGTCAATTTTTAGCTTCTTCTCGATAAATTCGATTGAGAATACAACAATAACACCACCTAGTAAGCCTGCAAAGAAACCGCCTTCAAAAGTCATGTTTCCACAACCTGCGGTGATAGCTACCAATCCGGCTACGGCTCCGTTAAGAGTTTGTGATAAACTAGGTTTTCCTAGGTAAACCCACGATGTGAAAAGAGCTCCTAATGCGCCAGCAGCAGCAGCAATATTGGTTACCATTACAACCGATGCAGCAGCAATAGAGTCTGCACCTCCCCAAGCAAGTTGAGAGCCACCGTTGAAACCAAACCATCCAAACCAAAGAATAAATACACCAAGTGTACCCAATAATAAGTTACTTCCTGGGATAGGATTGACTTTTCCATCAGTATATTTTCCAATACGAGGGCCAACCATCCAAGCAGCAACAAGTGCAGCCCATCCACCAACTGAGTGAACAATAGAAGAACCAGCAAAGTCAATGAAACCAAGGTCTGCTAACCAAGCACCGTCTCCGTACCATTGCCATCCACCAGAAATTGGGTAAATAATAGCAGTAAGAAATAATGTAAAAATTATATAGGTGCTGTATTTAGTTCTTCCTGCAATAGCACCAGAAACAATTGTAGCAGCGGTAGCCGCAAAAACCGTTTGGAAGAAAACATCATGTGCTCCTACGCCTGGGTTAAACCAAAGATCACTGATAGAAATAAACCCGCTTGCATCTTTTGCCCCGTACATTAAACCGTAGCCTAATGCCCAAAAACTTAGTGTTCCTACGCTTATATCCATAAAGTTTTTCATGGCAATGTTTGCAGCGTTTTTGGCGCGAGTCATTCCAGATTCTAATAAGGTAAATCCTGCTTGCATTAAGAAAACAAGAATACCCGAAAGTAAAATCCACAAGATTGTAAAATCTTCATTAGCGTCAACTGTTGTTGTGCTAATAATGTTAGGTAATGTTGTAAGTAATGACATAACTTATTTATTTAATTAAACTAGAATGTGTAAATAGCAGCTACAATAAATGCAGTTAAACTATCAGTAGCACCATCTGCGTCAGCATAGTACTTACCAGACGCGCTGTCTATTCTGATTTCAGGTTTGAAAATCATATTTCCTGAAGTGTAACTTCCTGTCAATGTAAATGAAGTGTTGTCTCCTTTTTCAGCTATTGAGCCTATAGCTCCAAGACCATCGTCAGTAAATGCTTCAAATCTTCCTCCAAGTGCAAAAGCATCAGATAGTGTTAATTGTGGATATAGCGCAACCCCACTAAATTTAGCGCTGTCATCTTCGTATGAAGTAGCGTTAATACCCAAGAAAAAGCTTTCAGAAAGGTTGAAACCTCCAGTAAAGTCATACTGAGTAACACCATTCCCAGTAATAAAATTGATGTATTGTCCGTAAAGACCCAATTGTGCACCGAACATATAATCATCAGCAACAGGCTGAGATTCTGTGTAGTCTGTAGAATTTAATAGTCCTAGCATCAATGAAGCATCATCAGAAAGAGCGATGTCTGCCTTAATCCCTGTATGAGAGAAAGGTCCGTAAGAGAACATATATGAAGTAGAGTAGTTAAAATTCCCTACCGGCGAGATAACTTCGTAACCCAAAAAGGTGTTAAAGTTACCAAGAGTAAGGGTAAAGCTATCGCTTACGTTATAGTAAACGTACAATTGGTTAACGATA
>JADHMR010000098.1 GCA_016779945.1 Bacteroidia bacterium
CTTTTTACTCCGAATCCACGTTTCTAGCGTTGATAATTTTATCTGTTGTTCTAATCGCCATATCAATACTACTATATGGTATTAAAAGACATCTAACAGTTTTAAATAACGAAAAAAATCAACAAACTGCTGAACCATCGCTCTACGAAAGAAAATTCCGCCCCATCATAGATGCATGGAATCCAACAGTGGCAACACTTATTATCGCAGGTGCTGTAATGCTTTTTCTGGGTGCATTTGGCTATAAATTTGGAATGGAGGAAGTCGGAGTTCAACAAGGTTACGCACCAACTCAACCAATAAATTTCTCGCACAAGATTCATGCTGGTCAATATGAAATGGATTGTAAATACTGCCATAGTACAGTTGAAAAATCTAAATCTGCAAGTATTCCATCTTTAAATACGTGTATGAACTGTCACAAATACGTGAAAGCTGCAGAAAAATACAATGGAAAAACTTCTCCTGAAATTCAGAAAATATACAATGCTATAGGTTTTGATGGAGATAATATGGAATACATTGAGGGTTATGAACAAAAACCAATTGAATGGATAAGGATACATAACCTACCAGATCTAGCTTATTTTAACCACTCACAACATGTTGTTGTAGGTAAAGTTGAATGTCAAACATGCCACGGCCCGATCGAAGAAATGGAAAAAGTATACCAATACTCTAACTTACAAATGGGCTGGTGTATTGATTGCCATAGAGAACGTGGTATCGATTCTGAAAACAACGACTATTACGAAGAAGCTCATAAAAACATGCTAGCAGAGGGTAAAGACTACATCACCGTTGCTGATAATGGTGGATTAGAATGTAGTAAGTGTCACTATTAATACAAGATTAAAAAGAAATCAAATTATGTCTTCAAATAATTACTGGAAAGGTTTAGAGGAACTAGAACAAACACAAGAATTCGTTTCTTCCAATGCCAACGAGTTTTCAGAAGGATTACCATTAGAACAAGTATTTTCTAATGACGATTCTACACGTGCAAATCGTAGAGACTTCCTGAAGTATTTCGGATTTGGATTAGGAGCTGTTACGCTTGCTGCTTGTAATAAAACACCAATTAAAAAAGCAATTCCATATGTTGAAAAACCCGATAATGTCACTCCGGGTGTACCATTATATTACGCTAGTAGTTCTGTAAGCAACTTAGAAGGTTTCCCAATTTTAGTCAAGGTTAGAGAAGGAAGGCCTATAAAGTTTGAACCGAATAAAGAAGCATCGTATTTTGGTGGTGGTCTTGATGGACTTGGTCATTCAGCACTTTTGTCTCTATACGATACCAATCGATTAAAGGGGGCCATGATCAATGGCAAAAGAAAAATTCAAGATTGGGTTAGTTTCGACAAGAAAGTAACTGCAGAACTTGAAAAAACACTTACCTCTGGAAAATCTATTGCGATTGTTCGTGGAGGTAATACAAGCATTGTTCTTAATGAGGCAATTAAAGAGTTTACCTCTAAATACACCAATACTAATGTAATTTCTTACAATCCAATATCGTATTCGGGAATTACAAGAGCCAACAAATCTTCTTTTGGGGAAGCAATTATTCCCGCCTACAACTTTGACCAAGCAGATGTAATCGTAAGCTTTGGTGCTGACTTTCTTGGAACATGGATTAGTCCTATTAAATTCCATACAGATTACAGTAAAAATCGGGTTCCATCAGAGGATGGTAAAATGTCTAAGCATTATCAATTTGAATCTTTAATGAGCCTTACAGGCAGTAATGCTGATGTTCGTGTTCCAATTAAAATGAGTAATGTTAGTCAACATCTTGTTGCTTTATACCGTGAGCTTGGAGGAAAAACTCCTCATCAAGGTATGGAAGTAGCTGGAAATAACATTAAAACAGCCGCAGCTGAACTTAAGGCAGCTGGTAAACGAAGTTTAGTAGTTTGTGGTAGTAATCGACAAGCAGATCAAATGATGGTAAATGCTATTAATATGATGCTAGGCAACTATGGAACAACTATCGATACTACGAATTATTTCAATGGTCATTTGGCAGATGAGGTTGAGTTTTCAACTTTTGTTGATGAAGCAAAAACAGGAAAATATGGTGCAGTTATCACTATTGATGCCAATCCAGCATACTCAGATGGACAATCCAAAGAAGCATTTGCTAAAATTCCAGTTCGTATAAGCACAGCAATTACTGCAGATGAGACAACAGTTGATGCAACTCACATAGCTACTAATCTTCATCCACTCGAAAGTTGGGATATCAAACAACCTTACAAAGGACGATATGTATTTTCTCAACCGACAATATCTCCTGTATTTGAAGGAAGGCATATTGCATCTTCTTTATTATCATGGGCCGGAAACAATGTTTCAGACAAAAAAGAAGTATCACACGCATACAACTATACCAAAAAAGTATTCACTGAAATAATTGGCGGAGACTTTAACAAGGCCGTTGAGCATGGTGTATTAGATCAGCTAAGTGATGATACTGTGCCCTCGTTTAATATAATCGGGGATTCAATAGCCAACGAATTAGCAGAAATTAAAGGTACTAATACTGAATTAATATTATACCAAAAAGTTGGTGTAAGAGACGGTGCATATGGAAATACACCATGGGCACACGAAATGCCAGATCCAGTCTCAAAAGTAACTTGGGACAACTACCTTTCTATGTCTATGCCAGATGCAAAGGCAAAAAATTTAAATACAGGTGACGTTGTTTCTATTAAAACAACATCAGGAAGCATTGAACTTCCCGTTCTCATTCAACCTGGACAAACAAAAACGACCTATGGAATTGCGTTAGGTTATGGAAGAGAACTCCCGGAAGACGTTAAAAATGACCTAAAAGATTTAGGTAAAAACGCCTATCCACTTGTTGATACTAAAGACGGATACGCCAACTATTTATCAAGTAATGTTACCATTGAAAAAGTTGCTGGTGCCAAATTATATGAATTTGGGATAACCCAAACTCACTATTCAATTGAAGGTAGAGACATTATACGCGAAGCTAGTTTGGATGAATACAGAAAAGATCCAAAAGCAGGAAGTTATGTTCATAAACCAAAAATGATTTCTCTTTGGGACGATTACGATTATACAAAGGGGCATCATTGGGCTATGGCAATAGACTTGAATTCATGTACAGGATGTAGTGCTTGCATAGTAAGTTGTAGTATAGAAAACAATGTACCTATAGTTGGTAGGGATGAAGTCAGAAGACGTCGAGAAATGCACTGGTTACGTATTGATAGATACTACAGTTTTGAGGCTCCTTCAAAAAAAGACTTGAGTTTAAGTATTGTTCATGGAGGTGACCAAACAGTCGAGGAAGGTGAACTAATGACCAAAGAAAAAGTCATGGAAGCATATAGTGCTGATTCTGAAACCGAAACTGCATATGACTACTATCAAAATGTTCGGGTAGCTCATCAACCCATGATGTGTCAGCATTGTGATAATGCACCTTGTGAGACGGTTTGCCCAGTTCTTGCTACGACACACAGTAGTGAGGGATTAAATCAAATGACTTATAACCGATGTATCGGAACTAAATATTGTGGCAATAACTGTCCTTATAAAGTCCGAAGATTCAATTGGTTTAGATACAACGAAAACGAAAAATTTGATTACCATTTCAGTAATGATTTAGGTAAAATGGTCATTAACCCAGATGTTACTGTTCGTTCTCGAGGTGTTATGGAAAAATGTAGTTTGTGTGTTCAGCGTATTCAGTCTGCAAAATTAACTGCCAAAAGAGATAACCGTAAGATGAATACAGATGAATTCACAACAGCTTGTGCTCAAACATGTCCTTCAAATGCCATAGTTTTTGGAGACTTGAACGACAAGAACAGTGAAATAGCTAAACTGTATAAAAATGATAGATCATATCATGTACTTGAAGAATTAGGTGTAAAACCAAGTGTTCAGTACATGACTAAAATCAGAAATACTAAAGAAACTAATAATCAACCAGCCCATTAATTTTAAAGCATGTATACAGCAGATATAAGACAACCACTCGTAACAGGCGGAAAAACATATTCAGATGTCACAAAAGACGTCTGTCGGCCAATTGAAAATAAGCCCTCACCATCTTGGTGGCTTGGATTCTCGATTGCAGTAGTATTATTACTCATCCTTGCAGGAACTCTCGCATGGACAGTTTGGGAAGGAATTGGTACATGGAATGTAAATAAATCCGTTATGTGGGGTTGGGATATTACCAACTTCGTATTCTGGGTAGGAATTGGTCATGCAGGAACTCTGATATCGGCTATTCTTTTACTATTTAGACAAAAATGGAGAATGGCGATTAACCGATCAGCTGAAGCTATGACTATTTTTGCTGTTTTCTGTGCAGCTATTTTCCCTTTATTCCACATGGGTCGTGTTTGGCTAGGTTATTGGCCTCTCCCACTTCCTAATGCATTTGGATCTCTTTGGGTAAACTTCAATTCACCGTTACTATGGGATGTATTTGCAATCTCAACATACCTTTCTGTTTCTCTTGTATTTTGGTATCTTGGATTAATCCCTGATATCGCTACCGTTAGAGATAGAGCTACATCGAAAGCTCGAAAATTTTGGTACGGCTTTTTTGCCATGGGATGGAATGGTTCTGCAAAATCTTGGGGCAGATATGAAGTTGTCGCTTTAATATTAGCAGGTATCTCAACACCTCTAGTATTATCTGTTCATACAATTGTATCAATGGACTTTGCTACCTCGGTTATCCCTGGCTGGCACACAACAATATTTCCACCATATTTCGTAGCTGGGGCAATCTTCTCTGGTTTTGGAATGGTTCTTACGCTTCTACTCATTGCAAGGTATGTAATGAACTATCAAGATTATATTACATCTGAACACTTAGAAGCCATGACAAAAGTTATCCTTCTTACAGGTTCAATTGTTGGTTTAGCATACATTACAGAATTTGTTATTGCTGCATATTCTGGTTATGAATATGAACAATACGCATTTGCAAATCGAATGTTTGGCCCCTATGCTTGGGCCTATTGGACGATGATGTTTTGTAACCTCATGGCTCCACAAGTTTTTTGGAGCAAATGGGCTAGAACTACACCGTGGTTTATATTTATCATATCAATAATCGTAAACATCGGAATGTGGTTCGAACGATTTGTAATTATCGTAACGTCACTTCACAGAGACTTTTTACCAAGTAGCTGGGTGATGTATCATGCAACGTGGGTAGAAGTTGGAATTTTCCTTGGAACTTTTGGGTTATTCTTCACATGCTTCTTCATGTTCGCTAAATTTTTACCCGTGATAAATATGGCTGAAGTTAAAACTATCATAAAAGACAAAGAGTAATGGTTGATAAAAGTATATTATTAGACAATAAAAAGTTTACTGTTGGAATATTTGATGATTCTGATAAACTTTTACATGCAGTTAATACCCTCAAAGAAAAAGGCGTAAAAATATTTGATTGTTATACTCCTTTTCCTGTTCATCACCTGGACCACGCTTTAGGATACCACAGAACGAATCTCACCATAGGTGCTTTCTTGTGTGGGATGCTTGGATGTTTGTCTGGATTCACATTGGCATACTACATGAACGTAGTAGATTGGCCGATGATTATTGGTGGTAAACCACAAGATATATCTGTATTCACTAGTTTTATTCCTGTAATGTTTGAGCTAACTATTTTATTTACTGCATTTGGTATGGTGATAATGTTTTTTGCTCGATCACGTATGATGCACGGTATTAAAGAGGATTTATTATCTCGTAGACAAACTGATGATCACATGGTTCTTGCTATTGATAACGAAGAAGATCAGTCTGTTAGTAATGAAGATATTTTAGCCCTGCTCAAAAAAGAAGGAGCTATTGAAGTGAATGACTCAAAAGAAGCATTTAACACCTCTTTAACTTCTGAGGAAGAATTAGCTGAAATTCTAAAAAGTACCAAAACTTCTACCAAAAAGACAAAGAAGAAATAATACCATGAAGCTAAACAATATTTTAAAATTCGGAATTATCCTAGCTTTACCTGCCTTAAGCATGGTATCCTGCGTAAGTTCGGGGGATAACCCTGGAATAGAGTATGCACCTAACATGTACATCTCTCAAGCTTATGAACCGTATTCTCAAGAAAAGAAATTTTCTACCAATCCAAATGGAATGACCATGAGAGAGCCAGTATATGGCACAGTTGCACGTGGACAAATCAACTACATCTATCCTCATCCAAATACTGGGGATGGTTATGCCGCAAGTGCTGAATATACCGGCAGTGTTGCTCCAACCTCTGAAAATGTTGCGGAGGGCCAACGGTTGTATAACATTTATTGTTGGCATTGTCATGGCAAGAAAGGAAAAAATGACGGACCGATTTTCAAGGATAAGAAAATGCCTGCTCCTTCATGGCCTAACTATCAATCCGATTATATAAAAGAACTTCCCAATGGAAAAGCATTTCATACCATTACCTACGGAAAAGGTTTAATGGGGTCTCATGCATTCATGCTAGATCCTGAAGAACGTTGGAAAGTCATTCATTTTGTGAAATCTTTAGCTTTTGGTGATGATTTCAAATATGCTTCTGAAAATCAAAATAACACTGAAGTCAACTAATTAAATACGAAACTTATATCATGGGACACCATACAATACAAGAAGTATCGCAAGAAAAATTTGAATTTCAAGGGAGGGCTAAATTAATACCTCTCTTACTCATTGTTCTAGGGGCTGTCATGGCAGTCATTGGTTCAATGCAAGTTAAAAATAATTGGGATGCAGAAGATTCTCATCATTCAAACTCGCATACTGAAGAAGTTCATGATGCTCATGCAGACGAACATTCAATGGATGCAATCAAAACGGTTTCATTAAATGATAATCCAAATACAGAATCAATACATACTTCAGAAGGTCATGAAGCTCATGCAGATGAACACCATGGACCAACTTGGATGACAAGAGTATGGGCAAACCTACTTATGAATAGTTACTATTTTTGGCTATTTGCAGTTGGAGCCGTATTTTTTATTGCAGTTAACTATGTTGCTAATGCTGGATGGGCTGTTATGCTTAAACGTATAATGGAAGCACAGAGTAGTTATATTTTGGTTGGATCGATATTACTAGTAGGCATTGTCATTGGTTCTAAAGATAGTTTATATCATTGGGTTCAATATTTTCATAGTACTGCTGCAGGTGATCCAAGTGCTGCAGGTTACGATAAAATCCTAGAAAGTAAGTCTTGGTTGTTGAATAACACCTCTTTATTTTTCTTTATTCCCTTTGTTACAATAGTTTGGATTATGATTCGAATGAAACTCAGAAGAAATAGCTTAGCAGAAGATTCTGAAAAAGGTTTATCCATGTTCAAAAATTCAACGAAATGGTCAGCAGGATTTATATTCTTTTTCGCTTTTTCATTTTCTGCTTTATCTTGGTTAATTATTATGAGTATTGATGCTCACTGGTATTCAACCATGTTCTCTGTTTATAATTTTGCTATCTCATTTGTAACTGGACTATCAGTGATGATGATTATTCTTCAATACCTAAAAATAAAGGGTAAAATGACCTTAGTCTCTGACGAAGTAACACATGATTTGGGTAAATTCATATTTGCTTTTTGTGTGTTCTGGGCATACATTTTCTTAAGTCAATGGTTGCTCATTTGGTACACAAATCTTCCTGAAGAAACTGTTTATTTTGCTGCTAGGCTTCAAGGAGATTTCAGACCATTATTTTTTATAAATTTATTTATGTGTTTTGTTGCTCCATTTCTAGTTCTAATGATGAGAAATGCAAAACGCTCTCCAGTGGTTCTGATTATTGCTGCCTCAATTATTTTAATTGGACATTGGGTAGATATGTATCTGCTTATCATGCCAGGCACTGTTGGAGATCATGCAGGCATAGGACTTTTGGAGATCGGAACTACTGTTTCTTTCCTTGGATTGTTTGCATATACAGTGCTAAACTCTTTAAGCAAAGCAAACTTATATCCGATTAATCATCCTTATGTTTTAGAATCTGCAAACCATGATGTTGGTCCATAATCATTGATTATAGCAAAAAAAAATCCATTTGAATACAAATGGATTTTTTTTTGGACTTGATTTACTTTCTTTTAGTTTTTTTCTGAGGCTTCAAACTACTTTGCTCAATCAATTTTTTCCAGTCATTTGCACCGTCATCAGCATCTTCGATAGTTTCATTATACTCACGTTTTGTTACTGACGCCCGAGAAATTGGAACAGTTATGAATTCTTCAATAGCTTTTAAGTAATCCTCCTCTTCTTTGGCACAAAAGGAGATCGCCTTCCCCCTATTTCCACCTCTACCTGTTCTACCCACACGATGGACATAATTTTCTGGAATTTCAGGTAAATCGTAATTCACCACTAAATCTACTCCTTGTATATCTATTCCTCGAGCTGTAACATCTGTAGCAATCAAAATCGAACAAGCCCCTGTTTTGAAAGCAAGCAATGAAGTATCTCTATCTGTTTGTTCTTTGTCTCCATGAATGGTTAGTGAATCAATCTGAACCCTTCCCATTGCATTTTTAACT
>JADHMR010000099.1 GCA_016779945.1 Bacteroidia bacterium
GTAGCCCGTAGGGGAATCGAACCCCTCTTACCAGGATGAAAACCTGGCGTCCTAGCCGATAGACGAACGGGCCATTTTATGCTCGTACCACTTAATTTGAAATTAAGTGCTGTCCGGCTCCGAAACCTTCGGAAGACATTGTTAAACGCTTGTGTAAAATAACTTAAAAGTGCTTTTAGCGTTTGGCGAGTGCAAAAGAAATATTAAACTTTAATTTATCAAACAATTATTTATTTTTTTGACTCAACAATTTTGAATCTATTTTTAAAAAATAGTTAGGTTTGCAGTCCAATAATTAATAAGAAATAATCTTAACAAAAACATTATCATGAAAATAGCTATCAATGGTTTCGGTAGAATTGGAAGACTAGCTTTCAAAGTATTGCTTGAAAATCCCAATGTAGAAGTGGTTGCCATCAACGACCTTACCGATAACAAAACCCTTGCACACCTTCTAAAATATGATTCAGTTCAAGGTAGATTTAATGGAACTGTAGATTTTACAGACACACATCTCATCGTAAACGGAGTTTCTATTCGAGCAACTGCAGAAAGAGATCCCGCTAACCTTCCATGGAAAGAATTGGAAATCGACGTAGTATTAGAAAGTACAGGATTTTTTAGAAGTCCTGAAGGAGCGGGCAAGCACATTGAGGCAGGGGCTAAAAAAGTAGTGATCTCTGCTCCAGCTTCTGGCGATATAAAAACGGTAGTTCTTGGCGTAAACGATGATACATTATCCGGAGAAGAAGTGATTCTCTCAAATGCAAGTTGCACAACAAATTGCCTTGCTCCAATGGTAAAAGTACTTGACGATTTAATTGGTGTAGAGAGCGGTTTCATGACAACCATTCACTCCTATACCTCAGATCAACGATTACTGGATGCTCCTCATTCAGATTTGAGAAGAGCACGTTCTGCAGCTCTTAATATCATCCCTACAAGTACAGGGGCAGCAAAAGCAGTGGGTTTGGTTTTGCCTCATTTGGCAGGTAAACTTAATGGAAATTCTCTTCGAGTGCCTACTCCTACAGGAAGTGCAACCGATTTTGTGGTAACACTAAAAGGTGAAACGTCAGTAGAAGAGGTGAATGCAGCATTTAAAAAAGCATCCGAAACAAACTTAAAAGGTATTCTCGAATATACAGAAGACCCTATTGTAAGTATTGATATCGTTGGAAATCCTCATTCGTGTATTTTTGATTCCATGACTACCATGGTATATGGAAATACTGTGAAAGTAATGGGCTGGTATGACAACGAGGCTGGGTATAGCAACAGAGTTGCAGACTTAATAGCTCGTATTTAACCCTTCGATACAATTAAATAATTAGAGAAAAGACCAACATATTGTTGGTCTTTTTTATTTTTACGGAGTGCTAAGTAAGGTAAAATCGTTAGGACCCGGTTTATTATATGCAGGTGCCGCTGTTGGGGTGTCTCATCTTGTCCAAAGTACACGTGCTGGAGCCCAATATGGTTACATACTGATTATAGCTATTATATTGGCTCACATCCTCAAATATCCATTTTTTGTATTGGGCCCTCGATATGCCAAACAGCACAATCAGTCTTTGGTAAATGGCTTTGCTGAAATCGGGAATTGGGCAATATGGATACTCGGTGTACTCACGATTACTACCATGTTTACGATTCAAGCAGCAGTGACCATAGTTACAGCAGGATTAGTTCAAAAAATGACTGGGGTCACATTCAACGCTGTAAGTATTTCGATTATAATTTTGATAATTTGTCTTAGCATCTTACAAATTGGAAAATTTAAAATACTGGATCATTTGATGAAAGTAGTAATGATTGTCTTATCAATTTCTACAATTGTTGCTTTTTTCTTGTCATTTCAAAATGATGTCGATTATACGGCTATGGCACAGTCTACATTTTCATTAAAAAACAATCAAGATTTGAGTTTTTTAGTCACGTTTGTGGGCTGGATGCCTGCCCCTTTAGACATTGCTATTTGGCACAGTATATGGCTATTGGTTAAACCAAAAGAGCAGAGCTTTGATTCTGATTTTGATTTTAAAATTGGATTTTATGGCACAGCATTTTTAGGCATTTGCTTTTTGGTTTTAGGAGCACATACGCTCTATCAGACGGGTATCAATTTGGAGGCTTCTGCGGGGGGATTTGCCTCACAACTCATTGATATATTCGTGTCTAATCTTGGAGAAAGTTTTTACTGGGTTATTACCATTGCAGCTTTTACAACAATGTTTAGCACTACCATTACGTGTTTTGACGCTATGCCAAGGGTTATGGAAGAAATTTCTATTAAAATGAAATTAAACCAAAAACTACATTCCAAATCGTTGTGGCGTTATACCCTTGCGGGAGGGACTATATTTTTGCTCCTCTTTTTTGTAAAGGATATGAAACAAATGGTATCATTTGCAACGACCATATCGTTTCTTACAGCTCCCGTTATTGCTTGGTTATGCTTAAAAGTGGTTAGGAAAGATGAGAATTCAGCAATGCTTTGGTCGCCGGTTGAACACAAGCTAGCCATACTTGGAATTCTTGTGCTAGGAGTATTAAGTTTGGTATATTTACTTTTTAAATTTTAGTTATGAAAACATTATTAGGAAACGTACTAATTTCAGAACCATTTATACAAGATCCCACATTCGAAAGAAGTGTAATTTTAATGACAGATCATAACAGCGAAGGCTCGGTTGGATTTGTTCTCAATCAAAAATCAGATTATTTAATTAGTCATTTGGTCCCTGATTTATCACACATTGATTTGCCTGTTTATATGGGAGGACCAGTAGAGTTGGATGGATTGCATTGCATTCATGCTTACGCAGATATTGAGGGCTCTGTTTCGCTAAAAAAGAACGTATTTTGGAGTGGAGATTTTAATCAAATTATTGAAGGACTAAAATCAGGGAAGTATGACCCAAGTCATTTCAAGTTTTTTATGGGATATAGTGGTTGGGCTGCAAATCAGCTGGAGTCAGAAATTTCAGAAAAATCATGGATTATAGGAGATATCCCAACAAAAATCATTTTCAATCATCAGATGATGGATAAAGATTTATGGAAATATGCCATAAAACTAAAAGGGGGTAAGGATGCTTTACTTGCTAATTCACCAATCAATCCGTTGTTAAACTAATTCCTATCTTTGGGCACAATTTTATGGACAATATTCTAATCAATGCACATAGCATTCTTCGTTGGGCAGTTATACTGTTCGGATTATACGCAATTGTAAAATCTGCTCGTGGTCTTTTATCAAAACAATCTTATTCGCCAAGTGATAACTTATCAGCTACACTATTTGTCGCTAGTGTTCATTTGCAGATACTGATTGGTCTTTTACTATACATAGCAAGAGGCTGGGCTAACAACTTAAGCAAAATGGGAGAGATTATGGGTGATTCAACCCTTCGATTTTGGACAATAGAACACATTTTTGGTATGCTTGTCGCAGCTGTCTTAATTCAAGTAGGGCGTACAAAATCAAAAAAAGCAAATCAAGATGCTAAAAAGCATCGGTTGTCTTTGATCTTTTTTACCTTAGGACTTTTGTTAATCATAGCGATGATTCCATGGCCGTTTAGAGGTGAAATCGCACGATCATTGTGGCCTTAAGTAAACATCATGAAAAAAGAAACATTTGAGGCAATAGCAAGTATTTTAGGAAATGGTTATACCTGTTTTGTAAATAAAAAAACGGAAGAAGTTTTTTCAGCTGAAGCAATTTCGTTAGCTGAACAAAAAAGTACGGAGTATCAGACTTTTGAGCCTTTGGAGGGTAAGCTAGTATTTGGCATGATGCAAGCATTCACAGATTCGGTAGAAGATTTTTCAAATCAATCCGAATTAATGGAAGCTCTTACCTTCGAACAACCTTTTTCTAATTTTAAGCGAAAGGTATATCAAATTCATCTTGCCGATGAATGGATAGCATTCAGGAATCAAAAAATTGTTGAATTGTTAATGGGTTGACCTATCGAATCTTTACATGAAGGATTTTTTTTCCTTCAATAAAACCCTCAAGTTCATCTCCGGCATTAACTTTTCCTACTCCCTCTGGTGTTCCTGTAAAAATGAGATCACCTATTTTCAGCGTAAAAAATTCAGAACAGTGGTTGATGATTTGCGGAATAGTATAAATCATGGATTTGGTATTGCCAGATTGCACAACACGACCATTTATTTTTAGCTCAAAATTGAGGTTGTCCAATGAATAATCGTTGACATTCAGATATTCTCCCAAAACAGCACTTTGATCAAAAGCTTTAGATTTTTCCCATGGAAGCCCTAGAGCCTTTAAATTTTTTTGAATATCACGAGCCGTAAAATCAATGCCCAATGTGAATTGTGAATAGTATTTAGGGGCAAATTTTTCCTCAATATTCTTCCCAAGACGATTTATTTTTATGACAATTTCCGCCTCATAATGCACCTCATTTGTCCAGTCTGGGATATAAAAAGCATCTCGTTGTCTAAAAATAGCAGAGTCGGGTTTCATAAACAGAACCGGCTCTTTAGGAATTTCATTGCCTAATTCTTTTACGTGAGCTACATAATTTCGTCCAATGCAGATGATTTTCATAAAATAAAATTTCTTTTGCAAAAGTAATCATATGCTCGAACCTACAGAACTTCTCTATGCCTATGCTCAAGGCTATTTTCCGATGGCTATTCCTGAGGAAAATGATGAAATTTTTTGGTTTAAACCAGATATGCGTGGGATTATTCCGTTGGAAGAATTTCATATATCAAAAAATTTAAGACGGTTATTCAACAAGCATCATTTTGAACTCAAGATTAATGGTGATTTTGAGGGTACGATTCGTTCTTGTGCAAATCGAGAGGACACATGGATTAGTGAAGATATCATCAAATCGTATTGCAAACTCAATGAGCTGGGATATGGATTTAGTTTTGAAACTTGGAGAAATGGGAAGCTAGTAGGAGGGTTGTATGGTGTAGCTATTGGGAAGGTATTTTTTGGGGAGAGTATGTTTCATTCGGAGACCGATGCCAGTAAAATCGCTTTAATATTTTTGGTGGAGTTCATGAAAGAAAATCAATTCAAATTATTGGATACACAATACATCAACGATCATCTTAAGCAGTTTGGTGCAAAAGAAATCCCCAATGAAGAATATGAAATTCTCTTGGCAGAGGCTTTGGGATCTTAATTTTCTAGCAATTGTTTAATGGCGGCAATTTTTTTCTCTGTTTCTTCCCATTCGGCTGTTGGGTCAGAGTCTTCTGTAATGCCTGCACCTGCAAATAATTCTATTGTATTTTGATAAAATCTCATGCAACGCAGATTTACAAAAAATGTAGCAGAATCTTTTTTAAGAATTCCAGTCATGCCTGAATAAAAACTTCGGTTCATCGTCTCAAAATCTTGAATGAATTCAAAACTTCGATCGCGAGGCAATCCGCATACTGCACTTGTCGGTTGTAATGATTTGAGGAGTTCTAGGGCTTCTTGCTGTGAGCATGGAACTTCGTATGCTGTTTTTAAATGCTTGATTGTGTTAAAATTTTCTTCAGTAGTAGCAGATTTCTGAAAATCTGTTAAGCCATGCAAGTCCAGTTTTTCTTCAATGAAATCACAAACCAACAGTTGCTCATTTTCTTCTTTTGGAGTGAATTTTTCATCCAGCGACTTTGTACCAGCTAGTGCAATAGTACTGAGTATGCCGTCCTCGTAATGAATCAGTAATTCAGGAGACGCACCTACCCATTGTTCTGGACCAATATTTACATAATAACCATAACTAGAGGTGTATTTTTTTACCGCATTTTTGAATACATCAAAGGGGTCATGTTCACCAGAAATAATTTCATTTCGTGCTAAAACTACTTTTTTAATTTGTCCCGAGGATATGGCTTGTTTTGCCATAAAAACGCTGGTTTCATATTCTTCCTTTGTTAATGCTTCATTCACCATGAGATCATATTCATTAACCGGCTTTTGGTTGACCGTGTTTCCATAAAAGTAGGCCTGTTTTGTCCGATCAAAAGGATAAAAAACTAATCCTTCTTTTTTCATCCAATAGCTGTCTAGGGTTTCAAAAAGTTCCATGCAATTCAATGGGAATTGCTCTATTTTTTTTTGATGAGGGATGTGAACTAATGCCCCGATATTTTCAGTTTCCATTATTTTTTGTCAACTACGGCTAGCGTCATTCTACTGACATTAATGAGTACGTTTTCTTCAGATGTTGTTTTGATTTCCCAAACTTGAGTTGAACGTCCAAGGTGAATAGCTTTGGCAGTAGCGTACACCATTCCCTCTCGAACACTTTTTAAATGACTGGTATTTAGGGTCAGTCCAAGACATGATTTATTTTGGTGAGCAACGACAAGATTTCCTGCTAGACTTGCAACATTTTCTGCCAATGCAGCTACAGCTCCTCCATGGAGAAGCCCCATTGGTTGGTGAACTTGCGACGATACAGGCATACTCATGGTTACATAATCTTCTCCTAAATCAGTGACCTTCATTTGAAGATGATCCGACAATGTATTTTTACCAAACTCGTTTAGCTGAGATATCTTTATAGATTTGTAGGGTATCAAATTAGTGAATTATGTCTGCAAAGAAAACGATTTATATCATAAGGCATGGCGAAACCGACTATAACAAGCAAGGGATTATCCAAGGTGGAGGCATAGACAGTTCTCTGAACGAGTTGGGCAGACGACAAGCACAGCAATTTTATCAGGCATATCACCACATTCAATTTGATCGGATCTATACCAGTGAATTAAAACGAACGCATCAAAGTGTAGCTCCTTTTTTAAATGCGGGACATCACCACCATATTCTACCAGAATTGAACGAAATTAATTGGGGTGTTTTTGAAGGATTAAAAGGAAATGCAGCGAGTAAGGAAGTATATAAAGCTATGATAAATGACTGGTCGGCTGGTTTGTTGGATAGGTCTGTTGAAGGTGGAGAGTCACCAAATTCAGTATTCAAGCGACAAAAAATAGGTTTACAAAAGATACTATCAACCGATGATAAAACGATACTAATATGCATGCACGGTAGAGCGTTGAGAATATTTATGTGTTTATTGACGGATACTCCACTTCGAGAAATGGATCAATTTCATCATCAAAATCTGACCTTGTATCAACTCGAATATGATGGCCAAAAGTTTGAAATAATTAATGCAAATTGTTCTAAACATCTGTGGATTTAGCGACAAGCAAAGATTTGATGATTTGTCAAAAATTAAAAAGGAGATCTTAAAAAATCCTTAAATAGTCATGATTTCTTTCTCTTTGTTAGAGATAGTATCGTCTATTCGTTTGCTATATGAGTCAATAATTTTTTGAACTTCATTTTCCCCGTCTTTCGCCATATCCTCACCCAATCCGTCAGACTTTAGCGATTTAATTAAGTCAATTGCGTCTTTTCTTGCACTTCTCAATCCAATTTTTCCGTGTTCGCTTTCTCCTCTAACCTGTTTGACCAATTGCATACGACGCTCTTCAGTTAATGCGGGAACATTAATGATGACTTGTTCGCCATCATTCTGTGGATTCAACCCAAGATTGGCATGTAAAATTCCTTTACTTATCTCATCAAGCATCCCTTTCTCCCAAGGTTTTACCATGATTGTTTTTGCATCTGGAGTATTGACAGTAGCTACTTGACTAAGCGGAACTTGACTTTCATAATATTCGACAGTCACACTATCTAACATAGAAGGTGTTGCTTTGCCGGCTCTAAGTTTTCCTACTTCTGCGGCCACGTGGTTTAATACTTTTTCAGCGGCTGCCTTAAGTTCGTCAATTATCATCTTTATGTCATCGTTCATATGCTAAATTCAGTAGATTTGGGCAAAGAAAATTAATTATTCGCAGTGTTACAAGAATATTATTCGACAGAAATAGAGCGAGGATAAGATTGTAATAATCAGAGCAAGAAAAAGGGCATTAACAAACAGACGCTTTTCTAGATAAACGAACATAAATGACAACATAACAGCCAATGCCATCAATGGATATATTGTGATGTTTTGATTGAAAAAAATGAAAGCTGTTATTAATCCCAATATAAATTGAATCAAAAAAGTGTAATTGATATTTTTACTCAAATTTGGAAACCTAAAAGAATATGAGCTTATCTTAAAAAGATGAAATACAATACTAAATAATATGACTGGTGACGCAACTTTAAGTTGGTCTATCTCAATGGGATGGTTGGTTGATGTGAGGCCCGGAATCATTGCCATTATTTTTTGAGGGGAATCCATCAGAAAATAGATGCTCACTGCACAGGCAATTACCATTGAAAGGTTAACTAGAGCCATTATGAAACCTCGAAAATTAATGATTCCTACTTGTATGAAAAGAATCATTATCGGAATAAAAAACAGAATACTTTGGTTGTAAAAAGCTTGTGATATACCAATGATTATTCCCAGATAAATAAGATAA
>JADHMR010000100.1 GCA_016779945.1 Bacteroidia bacterium
TGAGTGGCGAACCAAAATTTGACGGTTGGGTTAAAAACGCATTCTTAGAAAAATCAGGAAACAATGAGATCACAATTCGAACGAATGAGGGATATACTGATTTCTACGTCAATGGTAGCTATGTGCATACTGCATTTGACTTGCAATTGAAAGAAGGGAAAGTTGGACTTTTTGCAGGTGCAGAAAGCGAGATAATATTCGATGATTTTTTGCTTAAAACTAAGCAAGAAGAAACCTCCTTAGGATTGTCATCTGATAAACAAGAAAATACAAATGAACCCAATGTGGAATTTCAAGAGGTAATTCTAATTTTTAAAACTAAAATTGATGCCCAACAAGCTACTATAAAAACGCTTCAGAAGCAAGTTGATAAATATCGAAGTATGTTGAATTATGACACAACAATAGTTGCTAGAGCGTCATTTTTAGAAGTTGAAAATAAGGTATTATCATTCAAGCTTGATTCAACGACTCGTGTTCTTAATCAAAACCAAAAAAGATTAGTTTATTTAGAATCTATCAAAGAAGATGTTGAGAATGGTTCTAACGGTGATCTTGTTTTAAACTTAACATCAATTATCGCAGATTTGAAGAGCGAAAATAAATCCTTAAAAAAGAATCAAACATACTATACAAACACCAATAAACAACTTAAAGAAGACAATAAGATTCTATTGCGAGAGATAGATCGATTGAAATCCCTTATTAAATTACAAAATTAAACCACGATGAGCACTGCAAAAAAAGACATCAAAAAGGTAACTACACACCAACTTCAGGAGATGAAAACTCGCGGAGAAAAAATATCGATGCTAACAGCATATGACTACTCATTTGCTAAAATTTTAGACGATGCAGGTATTGATGTGATTCTTGTGGGAGATTCTGCAAGTAATGTAATGGCTGGTCATGATAGTACGCTTCCAATCACATTGGATCACATGATATATCATGCACAATCTGTAATACGTGCGGTTGACCGAGCCTTAGTTGTAGTTGACTTACCCTTTGGTAGTTATCAAGCAAACAGTTCTGAAGCATTGAGAAGTGCAATAAGAATAATGAAAGAAAGTGGAGCTCATTCTGTTAAATTAGAGGGTGGTGAAGAAGTTATCGAGTCTGCAAAACGAATTTTATCTGCTGGTATACCTGTAATGGGTCATCTTGGATTAATGCCTCAGAGTATTTATAAATTTGGGACATACACTGTTCGAGCAAAACAAAAAGAAGAGGCTGAAAAATTAATTGCAGATGCTAAGTTGTTAGAGGAGGCTGGATGTTTTGCTATTGTATTAGAAAAAATTCCTGCCAAATTAGCCACTCAAGTTGCTCAAAGTATCGCTATTCCTGTAATTGGAATTGGTGCAGGTTCTGGAGTTGACGGCCAAGTATTGGTTATTCACGATTTACTTGGAATAACAAAAGAATTTTCACCACGTTTCTTGAGAAGATATTTAAATCTATACCAAGATATGAAAGATGCTGTTAGCAACTATATAAAAGATGTTAAATCGGTAGATTTTCCAAACGAAAAAGAGCAATACTAAAACTCTTCTATTACTGCACTTAACCCTTGGTCTAATAGTGCTTTACAAACTGGCTTTAATTCTATTTCAGCACCATTTTTAACCTGGCATTTCCCTTTGTAATGAACAATCATAGCACATTGTTCAGCTTGTTCGTCACTGTGTTTGCAGTATTTAATTAGACAATGAATAACATGATCAAAGGTGTTGACATCATCATTATATAAGATTATTGCAAAACCTTTATCGACATCTGTCAACAAAGAAATATCCTCTAGCTCTTGTGTTTCTGTATTACAAATCATGACTTACTTTTAAATAAATTGGCTTTAGTCTCTTCGCCATTCAAAAGTCTGACTATATTCTTTTTGTGTGTAATTACAACCATTAATGCTGCTGCTATTCCAAAGGCAATAAAAAGAGGTTCGTCTCTATTAAAAATATAAATCGTAAGAATCGGAAATGAAATAGTTGCTAAAATACTGCTTAAAGATACATATCGTGTTAGCAACAAAATAATAATAAATAGAGCAACACATGCTACCGCAAGTATGTAGTGTATGCCAATTAACATTCCAAACAGTGTAGCAATTCCCTTTCCCCCATTAAAATTTTCAAAAACAGGGAAGATATGTCCCACAACGGCTAATATACCAAACAGTAATTGAAGATTAACGTATTGATCTGTTCCGTGAGAAACACTAGGCATATACAGAATCAGACTAGCAGCAGTTACTCCTTTCAAAATGTCAAGAAGTAAAACTATAATACCTGCTTGTTTTCCCAAGACCCTAAATGTGTTAGTAGCACCAGCATTACCACTGCCGAAATCTCTGACATCTTTGCCAAAATAGGACTTCCCGATCCAAATGCTACTTGGAATACTACCTATAACGTATGCTATTATACCCCAAAATATGACTGCTGAAAGTTGCATTTTTGTTTTACAAGATTAAGCGTTTTTTTTATTTGATAAGAAGTGCATCACCGTAACAAAGGAAATTATAGCCTTTATTTAGAGCAGTTTCATATACTTTCATGGCAAGTTTGTGATCGTCCAAATAAGCAGAAGCTAACATCATTAGCGTTGATTGTGGTTGATGAAAATTGGTCAAATAACAATTAGCAATTCTCGGCTCATATGGAGGGAAAATAAATTTATCTGTCCAATTATCATCTGGATTAAGCAACCCAAATGCAGAAACTGAACTTTCCATAGCTCTCATTACACTCGAACCTACAGCTAAAACTCTTTTCTTATTTGCTTTGGCATTATTGACAATGTCCGCCGCTTCTTGTTCAATACTGAAGTGCTCACTATCCATTTTGTGTTTTGTTAAATCTTCAACTTCAACTGGTCTAAATGAGCCTAATCCAATATTTAGATTCACTTTAGCAAACTCTATCCCTTTGATCTCAAGTCGCATCATAAGTGCTTTAGTAAAATGTAATCCAGCAGCTGGAGGAGCTATTGCACCTTCTTTTTCGGCAAAAATTGTCTGGTACATCTCTTCATCTTCTGGTGTGGCCTCACGTTCTAGATATTTTGGAATGGGTGTATGACCCAATTTATCAACAACACTTTTAAATTCTTCATTAGATCCATCAAATAAAAATCGAATTGTTCTTCCTCTTGATGTAGTATTATCTATAACCTCGGCTACCAGTTCGTCTTCTCCAAAGAAAAGTTTATTACCAACCCTAATTTTTCGAGCTGGATCAACTAAAACATCCCATAATCTTAAATCTTCATTAAGTTCTCTTAATAAAAATACTTCGATTTTAGCTCCTGTTTTCTCTTTGTTTCCGTATAGTCTTGCTGGGAAAACTTTCGCATTATTAAGAACCATGACATCACCTTCGTCAAATTCATCCAGTATATCTTTGAACATCTTATGTTCAATAGTTTTGGTAGCTTTATCTACAACCATCAACTTACATTCGTCACGGTTGTATGGTGAAGTTGAAGCAATTTTTTTCTGATCTAATTCAAAATGGAATTCTGATAATTTCATGTATAGTTATTTGGTATTTTAATGCAAAAATTTGGTGCAAAAATAACCTTTTTAAGAGGCGAAGTCAAGATGTCAATTCTATCACACTTTTATCTGGTCGATAATCATCTTTTTATGACTACAAATTACTAATATAAAAGAGGTGTAATGAGTAGACTAAAACAGGCATTTAATCGAAACAATTTTCAGAATTAATCCCAAGTCACTACACTTGTATAGTAAATATGAAATTTACCTCATTATTCAGCGAATCTATAGCTTTAACTATTCGATTCTTAAAGGCAAATAAGCTTCGTAGTTTTCTGTCTGTGTTAGGCATAACCATTGGTATATCTTGTATTGTAGCTATTTTTACAGCTACTTATTCCCTCGAAAAAAACATCCGTAACAATGTTGACAAATTAGGTGATAAGATTATCTATGTCAACAAATGGCCTTGGTCTTTCGGAAAAGGCTATAAATGGTGGGAATACATGAACAGACCCAAACCAAGTATAAAAGAGTACGAGCGATTAAAAAAAGACTCCAATCGAGAAATTGTTAAAAATACAGCCTATTACTATGAATTTAGCAGGAATAAAATCAAATCAATTCATGAAGAGCTTTCTGATGTAAAAATTATTGGGGTTTCGGGTGATTTTTTTGATATTAATCAATGGGACATTTTCAGTGGTAGAGTATTTAATGACTTTGAACTAAATGCTGGAAAAAATACTGCAATTGTTGGATATAATGTTGCTTTAAATTTATTTAAAGGAAAGAATCCCGTTGGTAAAAATGCAATCATCAATGGCAACAAGGTTACAATTATTGGGGTATTTGATTATCAAGGTTCGGCAATTGGAGGACCACAATACGACGACATTGCAGTGTTACCTACCAAATTTGCGCAAAGATTTGCTAAACCTACAGGTTCTAATGCATCACCATCTATCGTAATTAATGGTCATGAAAACGTTGACATAAATTCATTATCTTATGAAGTAACTCGAATTATGCGTTCCATCCGAAAACTCAAACCCATGGAGAAAGACGATTTTGCACTAAATAAACTAACTATGGTGTCCGATAGCTTGAGTCAAACTTTTGGGATGATTGATATCGCTGCGGGTATTATAGGTTTTTTCTCTTTATTGGTAGGTGGATTCGGAATTGCAAATATCATGTTTGTGTCTGTCAAAGAACGGACCTCAATTATTGGACTTCAGAAAGCGTTAGGTGCTAAACGGATTTTCATACTTTCACAATTTTTATTTGAATCTATACTACTATGTATTATTGGGGCTATTATAGGTATTCTGTTTGTGATTGGGCTTAGCATTTTAGTATCACATTTAACATCTTTTCAGATATTTTTCAGTGCATCTATTTTCACATTTGGTATTTCTATTGCTATAGGAATAGGAATTATAGCAGGAATTTCACCTGCTATACTAGCCTCTAGGATGGACCCAGTTATAGCACTTCGTAAATAAAAAAAGAGCCATTAAAGGCTCTTTTTTTATTCGATATATTCTATTTGTTAATCCAACAACATATTTGTTTTGGAGACACCAGCTGCACTTTCTTTTAGTTTATTTTTTTCTGATTCGCTTAAAGAAACTTCAACAATTTTTTCAATTCCGTTTTTACCAATGATGCAAGGAACACCAATCGATAATCCTTCAATTCCATACTCACCATTCAATAATGCAGAGCAAGGAATCATCTTATGAGAGTCTAATGCAATTGCTTTAACAATTTCTGAGACAGCTGCTCCTGGAGCATACCAAGCACTCGTACCTAATAGACCTGTTAAAGTTGCTCCTCCTACTTTGGTATCATTAACAATTTGATCCATTCTTTCTTCAGATAGGAATTCAGAAACGTTCACACTATTTCTTGTAGCCTTTTCAATTAAAGGCACCATACCTTTATCACTGTGGCCACCAATTACCATTCCATCAACATCAGATGAAGGACAGGATAATGCTTCTGCAATTCTATATTTGAAACGTGCACTATCTAAAGCTCCACCCATACCTATGATTCTATTTTTAGGTAGATCTGTATTTTTATGAACAAGATAGGTCATAGTATCCATTGGATTACTAACTACTATAATGATTGTATTGGGAGAATGTTCTAGAAGACTATTACTTACAGACTTTACTATTCCAGCGTTGATACCAATCAACTCTTCACGAGTCATCCCTGGTTTACGAGGGATTCCACTTGTTATAACAGCAACATCACTATTTGCTGTTTTTGAATAATCATTGGTTGCCCCAACAATCTTCGTATCAAAACCATTTAGCGATGCACATTGCATCAAATCCATAGCTTTACCCTCTGCAAAACCTTCTTTAATATCAATCAGACATACCTCTGATGCAAAATTTTTAATTGCAATGTACTCTGCACAACTTGCACCTACAGCACCTGCTCCTACAACTGTTACTTTCATTGGTGCAAAAGTAATTCATGACAAGACATAATCCTCATGTCTTTAAATCATTTTTACGCAAATAAATTAAACTTAAAACTGAATTTCAGGGATAACTCCCTCAACAACTAATTTTCCCTCAGTTGCGTTTTGAACATCTTCCACAGAAACACCGGGGGCTAGTTCTTTGAGTTCAAATCCGCGTGAGGTAATATCAATCACACACAAATTGGTTACAATTTTTTTAACACATCCTAAACCAGTTACCGGAAGTGATAAACTTGAGAGTAGTTTACTATCACCTGACCTATTGGTGTGTTGCATGGCAACTATGATATTTTGAGCAGATGCTACCAGATCCATTGCTCCTCCCATGCCTTTAACCATTTTACCTGGAATTTTCCAATTCGCAATATCACCTTTATCATTTACTTCCATAGCTCCAAGGACCGTCAAATCAACTCGTCCAGATCGAATCATCGCAAAACTTGTAGCACTATCAAAAAAAACAGACCCGGCTAGGGTGGTTACGGTTTGCTTACCTGCATTAATTAAATCAGCATCTATTTCGTCCTCGGTTGGGAAAGGTCCCATACCCAAAAGTCCATTTTCTGACTGTAGGGTAACATTAATTCCTGTTGGTACATAATTTGCCACTAGAGTAGGAATACCTATGCCTAAATTTACATAATAACCGTCTTGAAGCTCTTGTGCTATTCTTTGTGCGATTTGCTCTTTAGTTAACATGTTTTCTATTGCTTATTGCTGATGGTTCTCTGTTCAATTCGTTTTTCATAATCTACACCTTGGAAAATTCGATTCACAAAAATACTTGGTGTATGAATAAAATTAGGATCAAGCTCACCAGGCTCAACCAATTCTTCTACTTCTGCTATCGTTATTTTTCCGGCCATGGCCATCATGGGGTTAAAATTTCTGGCAGTTGCTTTAAATATTAAATTACCATCAGTATCACCCTTCCAAGCCTTCACAATTGCAAAGTCCGATTCAAAGGCTTTTTCCATAATAAACTGTTTCCCTCCAAATTCTCGTGTTTCTTTTCCTTCCGCTATTTCGGTTCCATATCCAGCAGGAGTATAAAAAGCCGGTATGCCAGAACCAGCTGCACGACATCTTTCTGCTAAAGTACCTTGTGGCAGCAATTCTACTTCAAGTTCACCCGATAAAAGTTGTCTTTCAAATTCTGCATTCTCTCCTACGTAAGAAGATATCATCTTTTTTACGAGCTTCGCTTGCAGCATTAAACCAATTCCAAAATCGTCCACACCCGCATTATTTGAAATACAAGTTAAGTCCTTAATTCCAGCTTTAACCAGAGAAGAAATCGAATTTTCTGGTATACCACACAGTCCAAATCCACCTAACATGATGGTCATACCATCTTGGATACCATGAATTGCTTCATCAGCATTTTTTACTACTTTATTCATAGGATTAAGTGTTACAAAGTTACATTTTCTAAAATTCTAAGACCACCTATTTTACTCAAAAATGTGTATTGACTGGAGCTAATTACTTATTTTAAGTATTATCCTTTAATTTTGTATATCGAAGTTCTCAATGACACGCTCTAGATTTGTTAAAATATCATTTATTATTTCTATTTTAATACAAATAGGTTTTGAATCTTTTGGTCAAATAGGAAACGAATGGTACAACTCATCACAATCCTATTTTAAATTTAAAATTGGACAAAAGGGTATTTATAGGCTGAATTACAATACGTTATCTAATCACGGAATTCAAATTGATGATATTGATCCAAAAACCATAAAGATTTTTAAAAATGGTGAAGAACAGTACATCTTTGTGAGTGGACAGGATGATAATAGATTTGATAAAAATGATTTTATCGAATTATATGCTACAAAAAATAATGGCTCTTTAGACGTCGAACTTTACAAAGATCCAGCCAATCAACCAAACCCATATCAAAGCTTATTTACAGACACGTCCAACTATTATCTCACTTGGAACGACAATCAATCAAGTAAAAGGATAGAATCTTATTACAACAATGATTACACAGGAAAAACTGCCGATTCTTACTTCATAGCCTTTGAATTCATCAATGAAACCTAGAATACTAGTCATCTGCCCAGATATTGTCGAACCTAGCGGTGGTGTCAAACAAATCTATCGTCAAGTGGATGTTCTTAATAGTCTAGGATATAAGGCTCTAGTAATTCATCAGAATTATGGATTCAAACCACAATGGTTTGAATTTGAAACACCTGTTGAATACCATTATGATTCATGCCAATCTTAATAACCAACCTGCCAGTAGACCTCAATGGTATGTCAAATTAAGACAAGTCCAATTTGCCATCAAACTAGAAGAATCGATTCAAAAAATAGAGAAACAGCCCCAATTCCTTAATGAAATTGCAAAAAAAGCACGAGCTTATATTGAGAGTCATCATAATGAAGCAACTGAAAAACAAGACATCAAAAATG
>JADHMR010000101.1 GCA_016779945.1 Bacteroidia bacterium
TTTGGTCCTTCACTGTACTTATTACAAGATGTAAGAAATAGAACCACAAATAAAGATAGAAGCGCTATATTTTTCATTGCTAAAATTTTATCAAATGTACTATAAAAATTGATTTCATACAAGAATGGGCTTTGAGCTAAATAAGATAAATTACAATAAATTAGATTGATATTTAATGTTTAGATTGAATATTATATTTTATGCACTTTAAACTGAAAGTCTTTTATTTTGTTGCTTCTTTAATTGTTACTTTTGTAAAAAAATAATATGAGACTTATTTTCGTTTTATCCCTATTGCTTTTTGCATGTTCAGAAGATGCTTCAAATGATGCTTCAAATGATGCTTCATCAAAAAAATCAGAATTAACCAAAGTAAAAACTCCCAATAAGCTTTGTGTAGCTGATGTGGAAGGAATGGTTTGTAAAATGGGGTGTGTTGCATCGATAAAAAAAGAGCTAAGGGCAGTTAATGGTGTATTTGACGTTCAAATTGATTTTAAAGAAGACGAGCCACTTCAGGAGGTAAAGATCTCTTACAATGACCAAAATGTTAATGAATCGAAAATTCAAAGTACAATTGAATCGATTAATAACAATCAGTTTAGTATTTCTACCATTCGAACTGAGAATCTTATTGATTAACTAAATGCAATTATTTCATAAAGAATTTGGTTCAGGAAAACCCCTTGTTATTCTTCATGGACTGTTTGGTTTTTCTGATAATTGGCAGTCCCATGCCAAATATCTTGCCTCGTATTATCAGGTAATCCTTTTTGATTTGAGAAATCATGGAAGGTCTCCATGGTCGAGTGAACACACTTATGAATTAATGGCGAAAGATGTTGTGGAATCATTGGATGCATTAGGCATTGATAGATGCGACTTTATAGGGCATTCAATGGGCGGGAAGGTGTTGATGCATTTGGCCCTTGAGAATAACAATTACATTGATAAAATGATTGTTGTAGATATGGGAATTAAATCTTACCCAATGCATCATCAAGATGTAGTCAAAGCAATTCAGTCTGTTGATATAGAAAATGTATCAGCACGTAGTCAGGTGCACGAAATGCTCAAACCGATGTTACAAAATGAGGGACTCATTCAATTCTTACTAAAGAATCTATATTGGAAAGAGAAAGGTGTTTTGGCATGGAGAATGAATACACAGGTACTTATTCATCAAATGACTGAAGTATTATCATCATTGCCTGAAGGGGAAGTTTTTAATGATACACTTTTTATTCGAGGGGCCCTATCTAATTATATTTTGGACGAAGATATTGAAGCGATTGAAAATCAATTTCCAAATTGCAATGTCGTAACTATTGAGAATGCAGGACACTGGGTTCATGCTGAATCCCCAGAAGATTTCATTCAATCCGTTTTATCTTTTTTGTTGAGATAAAAAAAGCCGCTCATTTCTGAACGGCTTAATATTTAAAAGCTACTTAGAATTACTTCTTAACAACTATTCTTTCAACTTGTGATGCAGTTCCATCATTTACTTTAACAAAGTAAACCCCGTTAGTTAGAGCGCTTGTTGAAAGTGTGTGCTGTAAACCACTTACTGTTGAAGTCGAAACTTCTTTTCCAGCGATATCCAATACACTAACAGTTCCGTTGAAGTTTTCGGAAAACTCAACATTGATTACGTCAGTCGCAGGATTTGGATAAACATTGAAAGTGTTATTAAACGTTTCTTCAATACTTGAAGAACCTGAAAGAACACGAATCGCTAAGGCATTACCATTAGAGTAAGAGTTTCCATCAGATACCAAGTGAATCATAGAAGCATACCATGGCTGAGCGACAGTTTGATCATCTAAAATTCTCACTGCTTGGCCTTCAATGTAATAGCAGTTAGCAGCAACGAAATATGCGTTTGGAGCCAATGTGATTGGAGCATCGAAATAAATATTCGCAAATCCATTGGCGATATCATCAGCAGTTAGGGCATAAATATTACTTTCTGCATAGTTTCCATTAATTCCATTTACGGCTGCAATCCCATCAGCAAAGAAAGTAGCTGTGTCAATGATAGAAACCGTTAATTCAGCTCCCTCCGCAGATCCTGATGCTAAAGCAACCTGAACACCATTAACTTGGTTTTCAGTATCTCTCATGTGATACATTGTCGCAAGAACTGTATTTGAAAGCTCTGAGCTAAATGAATTCGAACCTAAAGAACTTAACGTAAGGATGTCATTAGGCTGAACCCCAATTCCATCTTGAGAATAGATGTCAGTTGTAACTTCAAAGTTTCTAACCAAGGAGTTGTTTCCATAGTTATCACCTCCAGCAACTTCTTCTGTTGAAGAAACTGTATACGTTCCCTCATAAAGTCCAACAGCTAAAGCAGGAGTTTCAACGTTTGAAACTTCAATCGCTTCAGTTGATGCTACATCACCAACAACATAGTTGTATGCAAAAGAACCAAAGTCTACATCAACAGCAACATTTGTTTGTGTTGCAGAACCGAAGTTCTCACCATAGGCAGCAACTTCATATGAATCATCTAATTGGGCTACTGGAGTTCTTCCGTACTCAATACCCTCGTTATTTACACCTACAAAAACTTCTGAATTTAACAATACATCATTCTCAGGTTGCTCAAGAATTTTGAAATCATCAATAAACCACGCATATCCCCATGTACCCGTCCAGTTGAATCGGATGTATACTTCACTTTGTCCTCCAGCAGCGGCAGAAATGTCAACCTGAACTGTTAGAGGGTTATCAGTTGGAATAGATGTTCCTGCTGGAATTCCGGATGGCATAGCACTAAATACGTTTGGATTTGTTGTTTCATCGTAATCAGGGTTAAGGTCAGTAGGCCAAGTTACATTACCTGCACCATCACCAATTCCAACAACCAAAAATGGCTTTTCGTAAGTATAGGCTTGATAAAAAGTTTCAAATTCTACAATAACGTTGGGATAGTTAGTAAGATCAACAGGTACAGCCATCGTTAGCCATGAATCTTCCACTTCATTTCCTCCTGTAGCTCCTCCGTAATTATCAGAATCAACCATAGCCCATCCATTTGATGCCGTTGTAGAGGCTATGTCAGCAATTGGATATGAACCAGCACAAGAAATAGAACCAATTTGGAAATCCAAGCTACAATCTGCAGCGTCATGAGCAATAGCCCAGTCGGCGGCGTTAGAAAAGTCACTTTCCCAAATTGTAGCTTTTTCAGTTACTACAGGTTTGTGATTTGGTTGTTGCTCTACTGCAAAAACCTTTTGTTTTTTGACTTGATAGTCATTTTTCTGCGCATTAACTGAAATAGCAGTAAAGGCAGATAGTGTTAAAAGATAGATTTTTTTCATTAGAATTACTTTAATTTGAGTAACAAATATAAGGATTAAATCTTGTTTGGAAAAATATTCAGTTGCTTAAAAATCCCTGTTCATTAAGGCATTTGAGAGCTCTAAAAGCGCATTATTCTTGTTTTTTGTCTTTATTTCCGAAAAATTCTTTAATGCCCCTGCATAGTAGCTTTGCATTACTTCTGCACACTTTGATTTGATATCTAAATCATCAAAAATCGACTTGACACCCTCAATTTTAGCTGTTGCGTCTTTTTCGTTTTTTAAACGCTTTAATTCTAATCGCTGTTCATCATTAGAGTTCATTTCTGCCAAAATACTGAGAAGGGTATTTTTATTCGCCAATACGTCACCACCGTTCTGTTTGCCTACTTTTTTTGTATCGCCATAGAGATCTAAAATATCGTCTTGAATTTGAAATGCAATACCGATATTCTCACCAAAATCGTATATCAATTTTTTGTTTTCTGCAGATGTTCCACAAATAATGGCGCCCATTTCAAGAGCACACCCCAATAGAACGGATGTTTTTAATCGAATCATTTCAATATAATCCTCTTGTGAAATAGAGTCTTGATTTTCAAAATCCATATCCATTTGCTGGCCCTCACATACCTCAATAGCAGTTTTGTTAAAGGTTTTGAGGAGTTCGGGCAAGATATTGGGTTGGCATAATGAAAGTTGTTCATAGGCCTTTACAAACATGACGTCGCCTGATAATATTGCGATATTGTTATTCCATTTATTATGAACTGTAGGAATACCCCTTCGAATTGGAGCTGCATCCATAATATCGTCGTGAATAAGGGTGAAATTATGGAATATCTCAATTGCTACTGCCGCATGTTTAGCTTGTTCCATTGTTCCCCCGAATAGCTCCGCAGATAACAGCGTTAAAATTGGTCTAATCTTCTTTCCTTCCATATCCAAGAAATAGCGAATCGGATCATACAGATTTGATGGGTTTTCCGGAATATTATTCTTTTTCAGCTCCTCCTGAATTAAAGATAAATAGGGTGATGTTTTACTCATTTGTCTTTCGTCAATTCAATCAAATAAGAACCATAACCACTTTTTATAAATGGTTGTGCGAGTTGAAGAAGCTGATCTTTATTAATGAAGCCTTTCTTGTATGCTATTTCCTCTATACATCCAACTTTCAAACCCTGTCTTTCCTCAATTACTTGAACAAATTGAGAAGCTTGCATCAAAGAGTTGAAGGTACCGGTATCAAGCCAAGCCGTACCTCTATCGAGAACACCTACCTTTAATTTACCTTTTTTCAGATATTCAGCATTTATATCGCTAATTTCATATTCTCCTCTTGCCGAAGGTTCTATATTTTTTGCAATTTCAATTACCGAATTGTCATAAAAATATAGTCCAGGCACTGCATAATTGGATTTTGGATGTTTTGGTTTTTCTTCGATTGATAGGGCATTCATATCTTCATCAAAATCAACAACACCATATCTTTCAGGGTCTTTAACATGATAGGCAAAAATAATTCCTCCATCAGGGTCGTTATATTCTGAAAGCATTTTATCCATTTCGCCACCATAAAAAATATTGTCACCCAAAACTAGAGATACTTTATCATTCCCGATGAAGCTTTCTCCAATTACAAAGGCTTGCGCAAGTCCATTTGGCTTCTCTTGTATTGCATATTCAAATCTGCAACCAAGATTTTTGCCATCACCTAGTAATTTTTTAAAATGAGGAAGGTCATGAGGAGTTGAGATAATTAAAATTTCATTGATTCCTGCCTTCATGAGTGTAGATAAAGGATAGTAAATCATAGGTTTATCGAATACAGGCATCAATTGTTTACTGACGGCTAATGTCAATGGATGCAATCTTGTACCTGATCCCCCAGCTAAAATAATTCCTTTCATTCTTTATATTTTTTATTCTCCATTTAAGTTTGAATCTATATTTTCAATCGAAAGCTCGTCCCACTCTGTTTCAGAGTCTTCGTCATAGGCATCAAAATAAGGTTCTTTAAATGAACGGGTAGTTAAAAACTTATCAAGAGAAAGCAACAATGATGGTAAAACCATTAAATTCGTCAGCATAGCAACAAGTAATGTAATAGAAACGAGTAATCCTAAAGCCTGGGTACCTCCAAATTGGGAAAAGGTAAAAACAGAAAAACCTGAGAAAAGGACGATTGAGGTATAAAACATTCCCAAACCAGCTTCCTTGGTAGCATTATTGATACATGTTTTCAAGTCCCATTCGTTGTTTTTAAGTTCTTGTCTATATTTTGCTAGATAATGAATAGTATCGTCAACAGAGATACCAAAAGCGATACTAAAAACAAGAAGTGTGGAAGGTTTTAATGGGATTCCAAACCAGCCCATAATTCCACCAGTGAATAGAAGAGGAATAATATTTGGAATCATCGATATAACCACCATTCGCCAAGATCTAAACAAGATGGCCATTAATATTCCTATAGATATAATGGCAAAGATTAAGCTGGTAATCAAGTTTTTTACTAAGTATTTGGTTCCCTCTGCCGCCACTACAGAAGTGCCTGTGAATGTGACATCAAAATATTCTTTGTCAATTGCATTACGGAGAATCGGATAAAATCCAGCAGCATTCATTTCTTTAATGAGGTATGTGCGATCTTCATATAATAGATTTTTCAATTCTAGATCATTATTTGCGAGCTCGTGAATGACAGAGGTCTTAATTTGTGGAGTATTTTTGAAAATGGAATCAAGATATTCAGGTTTGGATGCAATCTGATTATAACATGATTCGATGTAGGCTGAATCCGGATTTAAAATTTTTCGAACAGTTTGCTTTAATTTTTTAACCTTTTGGGCAACATCATAGGACCCCAAATCTTTCATTTGACATCGAACTCTAATGGTTTGATTGTTTGTATCCAATACTTCTTTTATTGAAAAACCTCCGTTAATTACATCTCCTTTAAATAGTTTGGTCATATATTCTTTTTGCCTTTTTGCAGATGATGCTCTCGCAAGTCCTCTATTTTTGACCTTTAATTTGTACTTAGAAGAATCATTCGAATAATAGGCCATATTCAGCCCCTTGATAAAATCTACAATTGAAATCGATTTTGAAAATAGACTGTCTTTTTCAATAGCTTGTTGCACTTTTTCAATTCTTTCCAACTTATTAAAGGTATTGTCAAGTTTTTTTGAATTGAATTCTTTAAAATTAAATAGGTCTTTATCATTGTAGTCAATCATGACCTCAAAAGGGATCGAACCACCGAAATGTTTTTCTAAAAATTTTACGTCTGTACTAATAGGATCATCTTTTGGAAGATCACCCGTAAGATTACCTGTAGCTTCAATTTTATAGAGTCCAACCAGGCTAACGAATATCAAACCAGCAGTGCTCAGGTAAATTAAAGTTCTTCTATTCTCTGTATTATAGACAATAAAGTTGAGCATTCCCGTCGCAATTTTTCTATCCAGATGCTTAAGGTGACGGGTTTTTGGCCTTTTTGAAAAAGAGGTAAAAATGGGTAAGATGCAGATAGAGATTACGAAAACAAGCATAATATTGGCTGAGGCTGCAATACCAAACTCCATGAGCTTTTCAGAATTTGTAAATGCGAAAGTCATGAAACCAAGTGCCGTTGACAAATTGGTTAAAAAAGTGGCGGTACCAATTTTCTGTATGACGCGCGATAAAGCTTTTACCTTATTGCCATGTTCTTTTATTTCCTGATGAAATTTAGTCATTAAGAAGACGCAATTTGGAATTCCAATTACAATCATTAAAGGCGGAATAAGTGCCATCAGAATAGATAAATTGAAGCCCATGGCTCCAATACTGCCCATTGCCCATATTACCGCAATGGTTACCACAGTCAAACATATGCCGACAACTCTAAAAGACCTAAAGAAAAGATAAAGTAAAAAGCCAGTAACAAGCATCGAGGCACCAATGAATAGGAACATTTCGTTCTGTATTCTTTTCGCGATAACAACTCGTAGATATGGAAGTCCTGCAAAATGCATTTTACCCAAATCTTTTTCGTAA
This sequence comes from Bacteroidia bacterium, assembly GCA_016779945.1. Lineage (GTDB taxonomy): Bacteria > Bacteroidota > Bacteroidia > NS11-12g > UBA9320 > UBA9320. The sequence continues at coordinate 7,365 of JADHMR010000101.1, forward strand.
CCATTGGCCAATGCTTCAATGTCTAAAACGACTTTTGATTTGTTTTGGTCAGAGAGGTAGGCTTCATCAATACCAATCATCATTACCGAAACATCACCTTGGTCACTAAAAAGAAGTCCTCTGTAAAATGGGTTATCCCGAACTTCTTTTTTGATAACATCAATACTCTTTTCTTTGAAAGTCGTATCTGAAAAAGCAACATCTACCTCAAATTTTTTTTCTTCTTTGTTATTTTTCAGTATTTGAAGGGTAGGGGAGGCCTCTGACAGAACGGACTCTACACCTTTGAATTTTAATATGGAATCTCCAAGCTGTTTCCATTTTTTAAGCCGTTTTTCTGTGTAAAGCGAATCCGTTTGAATCGCTATAACTAAAATGCTACCATCTTCACCAAATTGATCTTTGAATTTATTATAGTTGGTAGTTGTTGGTGAATCTTTTGGTAAAACAATGCCGTATTTATTGTCCAGCTCAAGACGTGTAAGGGCAGAATAACCAAAACCTACTGTAATTAAGGTGATTACACCAAGAATTAAAAATCGGTTTCTAAGAATAAAGTTTGCAATTCCTTGCCACATAATCTTTTCAGGTCGTTGAAACGAACAAATTTAAAGATTTAGTTTGACATAGTTAGGCAATTCTCATTACAGCCATCGAAACAGATCGTCAAACATTCTTTTCCCCCATGGGGTGTTTCCGTAATCTTTTTCAATTTTGGCTTTTAATTGAACTAGAGTGAAGACTTTATTTTTTCCTTTATCAGGTGTTAAATCTTCATTTTTTGGGGCAATAAGTTCGATACTTTTTGCGAAATAAACGATTCCACCATCTTCAGTTGCCAAACCAAGAATCGTTCCTGGTAAACCACAATATCCTTCGGGCCCGATAGGTGTAGTTAATTCAGTTGAATACCAAGCATATATGCGTGTGCTGTCATTTTTTTCGTACATGGCCTTACGACAATCATAACCTCCTATATTCCGTTTACTTTCGGTAATCTTCCATTGCCTTTGTGGTAAAGAGTCTTT
>JADHMR010000102.1 GCA_016779945.1 Bacteroidia bacterium
AGTTCATATCTTGTATTAATACAGTTATAGATTAACTCTATCATTAATTTTACGCAATATATTTCCTCATAAAGAGGACTTAACCTATTTTTACACCCTTAAAAAACTATTCTTTTGAAACTATCAATATTAAGAGAAACAGATGATGGAGAGACACGAGTGGCTATAGTGCCAAAGTCTGTCCAAAAATTGATCAAACTAGGTTTTGAGGTACGTATAGAATCGGGTGCTGGAGCAAATGCAGCATTTACTGATGAGAATTACGTAGACTCAGGAGCTTCAATTGCAAAAACACACAAGGAGGCTATTACAGATTCAGATGTTATTGTGAAGATTAACCCACCATCTAAAGATGACTTAAAGCACCTTAAGAAAGGACAAATTTGGTTGTCGCAATTATTTCATCGATTAAATGAAGGCTTGATTTCTGAACTTAACGAAAAAGGGGTGTCTGCTCTTAGTCTGGATGCGATGCCTAGAATTAGCCGTGCACAAAGTATGGATCTGTTAAGTTCTCAGAGTAATCTATCCGGCTACAAAGCCGTGATTTGTGGAGCTGATAATGCTGGGAAAATATTTCCAATGCTAATGACAGCTGCAGGAACTATAACTCCGAGCAAAGTATTAATATTTGGTGTTGGAGTTGCTGGACTTCAAGCAATTGCTACTGCAAAAAGATTGGGAGCTATTGTTGAGGCTACTGACGTAAGGTTGGAATGTAAAGAACAGACCGAATCATTAGGTGCTAAATTCTTAACAGTAGAAGATGACGGCGTTAAAGTAGAGGGAGGATATGCGCAAGAAGTAACAGAAGAATATCTTGCCAAACAAAAAGAGGTGGTTAATAAATCACTTTCTCAAGCTGATATTGTGATAACAACTGCTTTAGTTCAAGGTGCTAAGGCCCCGATATTAATTACAAAAGAGCAAATTGAAATGATGAAAAACGGATCTGTTATAGTAGATATGGCTGTAGCTAAAGGCGGAAATACGGAACTTAGTAAGCCAGACGAAACTGTTTCTCATCAAGGAGTAAAAATAGTTGGGGTGAGTAATTTCCCAGCTCAATTACCTACCAACGCGAGTGAGTTGTTGAGTAGAAATATTGATACTTTTTTGACTCATCTAGTCGAAGAGGGTAAGTTTAAATGGGACATGGAAGATGAGATTACCAAAGAAACACTCATAGTAAATAATATTTAATTAAAGGAATTAAGAGAATGAACGAAATAATAGAATTTTTCACCCAAAATAAAGACATGATATTTATCGTAGTCTTAATGGTTTTTGTGGGGGTAGAAGTTATTGGTAAAGTGCCAGCGGTATTACATACACCACTAATGTCAGGTGCAAATGCAATACACGGTGTAGTGGTAGTAGGAGCAATTATTGTAATGCTCAACTCAGAGCCAACAAATTATGTTGCGATGATACTTGGTTTTATTGCCGTATTTCTTGGGACTCTCAATGTTGTTGGAGGTTTTGTTGTTACTGATAGAATGTTAGAAATGTTTAAAAAGAAGAAATAATGAGTTTAAACATCATACACATCATCTACTTATTTGCGTCAGTTACCTTTATTTTAGGACTCAAAATGTTGAGTAATCCCAAAACAGCTAGGAATGGAAATATTCTTGCTGCTGTTGGAATGGTAGCTGCAATTTTAGCGACTATCTTTCTTCACGAAGGTGAGGTCAACACCATCATATATGGTCTTATTTTTGGAGCAATAGCTCTAGGAACTATTGTCGGATGGTTAACAGCCAAACGCGTTCAAATGACTAAAATGCCTGAACTAGTATCCTTATTCAATGGAATGGGAGGTGCTTGTGCTGCTTTGATTGGGTTAGTAGAGTTTCACCACAACCTTGATAATTCTACAAATATTGCAATCATTCTTGCGGGTATGATCATAGGTTCTGTATCTTTTAGTGGAAGTATAATCGCTTGGGCAAAATTGAATGGTACCTTAAGAAATGCAATTCGATTGCCTAAATACAATATCCTAAACACAATTATACTGATTGGATTAGTTGTCTATTCTGTTTTTATTGTTTGGTCGGGGACGCATAGCGAGGCTCATCTTTATGGGCTTTTCACGGCAGCGATTATTTATGGAATTCTTTTTGTTATTCCAATTGGAGGAGCGGATATGCCTGTAGTAATATCACTACTAAATTCATTCACAGGTTTAGCTGCTGCATTTGGAGGATTCCTTTACGGAAATCAAGTGATGCTCACAGGAGGTATTCTCGTAGGTAGTGCCGGTACTTTACTTACACTTGTAATGTGTGAGGCTATGAATAGACCATTATTCAATGTAATCTTCGGAGCTTTTGGAGATGGAGACACTGCACAATCTGTGGGAGGAGCATCTCAAGGAACAGTTAAAGAAGTTGGGCCAAGCGATCTTGCAGTTCAAATGAACTACAGCAACAAAATATTGATCGTACCAGGATATGGATTGGCTGTTGCTCAAGCACAACACGTGATAAAAGAATTAGAACAACTACTTGAAGAACGTGGTGTTGAAGTAGCTTATGCAATTCATCCAGTTGCAGGAAGAATGCCTGGACATATGAATGTTTTGTTGGCAGAGAGTAATGTTGATTACGATAAACTCAAGGAAATGGAAGATGTAAATCCGGAGTTTTCTCAAACAGATTTAGTACTTGTTGTTGGTGCAAATGATGTTGTAAATCCAGCGGCAAAAACAGATCCGACTAGTCCTATTTATGGTATGCCAATATTGGAGGTCGAAAATGCAAAACACGTAGTGGTTAATAAGCGAAGTATGAATGCTGGATACGCAGGAATCCAAAATGAATTATTCTTCAGGGATAAGACGAATATGCTATTTGGCGATGCTAAAAAGGTATTAACTGAATTGGTGAATGAATTAAAAGCCTTGGATTAAAAAAATGAGTCTGTCTTGAATAATTTATTCTATACCACTGATATCAATGAAGGGAATATAATACTCAAAGACCAAGAAGCTATTCACTGCTCGCTAGTATTAAGAAAAAAAGTAGGTGAAATAATTCGTGTTATTGATGGGAAAGGAAACCTATATAAATGCGGAATTGATACATTGAATAAAAGGAGTGTGGAGTGCACTATACTCGATTCTGAGTTTCATGAAAAATCTGAACGAGTTACCATAGCAGTTTCACCAACCAAAAATAGAGACAGGTTAGAATGGATGATTGAGAAACTTGTAGAAATCGGCTCCAATGAGATTATTCTTATGAATACAGCAAATACGGAGCGTACTCGAACTAATTTTGAGCGACTCGAAAAAAAAATTATATCAGCTGTAAAACAAAGTTTAAGATTTTATTTACCTAGAATTACTGAGATGGAGTTTAATGATGTTTTAAAGTTAGACTTCCAATCAAAATTTATTGCACACTGTTATGATGATCTCATAAAAGTGGATCAAAATTCAAATAAATCTATCAAACAATTAGTTTTAATTGGTCCTGAAGGAGACTTCTCAAGAAAAGAAGTTGAATCCGCATCAAACCATGACTTCAAAGGATTAAATCTAGGAAAGTACAGGTTAAGAACTGAAACTGCGGCTATTTTGGCTTTATCTAGATTTCAATGAATATAAGCAGATTCTATATTGCTCTAATATGTTTGATTTCTTTCGGATTCACTTCAGAATTTTCAGTCAAAATTGCAAAATTAAAGTATGATGGTGGTGGAGATTGGTATGCTAATCGAACTGCTCTCTCCAACTTAGCTAATTTTTGTAATTCAGCATTGAATACCTCAATTAACCCCGCTGATGAAGTTGTTGAGGTAGGAAGTAAGGATATTTTTAATTACCCTTATGTGTATATGACAGGTCACGGAAATGTCGTATTTAGTGCAACAGATGCTGAAAATTTGAGGAATTATCTTTTGGCAGGAGGGTTTCTTCATATTGATGACAATTACGGTTTAGATAAGTTTGTTAGGGCGGAAATGAAAAAAGTATTTCCTGAACTTGATTTTATTGAGTTGCCTTTTGATCATCCCATTTACAGTCAGAAATATAAATTTTCAAATGGTTTACCCAAAATACATGAGCATGATAATAAGCCACCAAAGGGGTTTGGAATTATTTATAAGGGAAGATTATTGTGTTTCTACGATTATGAATGTGATTTAGGAAATGGCTGGGAAGACGAGGGGATTTATGACGATAGTCCAGAAAAAAGATTGATGGCTCTTCAAATGGGTGCTAACATCATTCAATACATATTCAATAATTAGTTCATATTTAAAGCCTCTTCTTTCATTTCTTTAGAGAGTTTAGGGCCAAGAAACTTGTCAATAGCTATATGTGCCAAATAAATGAACGGAGTCATGATTATTGCAACAATAAATTTGAATATGTAGTTGCATGTTCCGACCGCTAGAAAAAGACTCCAAGTCCAATCAGCTCCGATTTTGAAGGCTATGAATAAAACCACAAAACTGTCAATTAGTTGACTAATTAATGTGCTTCCCGTAGCTCTTAGCCATATTTTGTTTTCTCCCGTAATTGATTTTAGTTTTTGAAATACACGTACATCTACTATTTGTCCAATTAAAAAAGCAATAAGTGAACCTCCAATGATCCATAAACCCTGTCCAAATATTTTTTCAAATGCGTTTTGAAAATTTGGAATACCTGCAGACGTCGCACTTTTTACCCACCAAGATGCAGGAGTTAAGTGAATAGCAAAGTATACTCCAATAAATGCATAGCTAATAAGAGCTACTGTCAAAAAGGATAGGAAACGAACACCTTTGATACCAAAATACTCATTTATAATATCTGTTAGTACAAAAACAATGGGCCATAAGAGTACACCTGCAGTCAGATTGAAACTAATTTTTTCTCCGAAAAATGAATAATAGGATGGATCAATACCCAGTGTTCTTTCTAGAGAGAATATTTTTATACCAATGAACTCAGCAATTATGGCATTGGAAATAAAAAAACCACCAAGAATTAAGAATAATCTATTTTCTTTTTTCTTTAAAATGTTCATTTAATAGTAGTATAAAACGATGTGTGGAAATATAGCCACAATCATTATTAACAACAATATTATAATTGTGCTTTGATATGGTGAAATATATTTTTTGTCTTTGGATGTCATTGAGTTGTTTATCTGTATTGGCTCAGGACGCAATTTCTTGGTACAACTCAGGTATTGATAAGTTTGAAGAGGGGAATGTTTTGGGAGCAATAAAAGATTTTAATGCGGCAATTAAACTTGATCCAAAAATGGCTGAAGCATATTGGGGTAGAGGTAGTGTCTATGCCGAAATGGAAGAATTTGAACCTGCTTTAAAAGATTTAAATACGTGCATTCAAATAAATCCAGGCGTTGGAGATGCATTTTACAATCGTGCCTTTGTATTTATGGCTATGGATGAGCCTCAAAAGGCATTGAATGATTTGAATATGTATGTCATGTTAAATCCTGATGATATCAATGGTTATTTATCACGTTTAGATATTTTAGTGAAATTTGGGATGAGAAGTGAGGCATACGCAGACATGGAAAAAGCCGCTAAATTGAAGGCTTCCAATCCTTCGGAATTTTTACAACGCTCAAGAATTAGATATTTAATGAAAGACACAATCGGGTGTCTTAAAGATTTGAATGATTGTATTTCTCAATCTCCTTCGTATATTGAGGCTTATTATTTAAGGGGTAAATATCATTATGAATTTGGCAATAATAATTTAGCCATTCAAGATTTGAATATCTACTTACTTACGAATACTAATGATGCAGAGGCTTTTGTCATAAGAGGAGAGTGCTATGCTCGTCAAGACGAATTTTCAATAGCAATTAGTGATTACACAAAAGCAATAAGCATTAATGACAAGAATCCAACTTATTATTTTGATCGAGGTTTTTTTAACCTCCAACTTCAAGCATATGAAAATGCACAAAAGGATTTTATCAAGGCAATTGCATATGATCATCAAGATATTCGACTGGCTTATTTTAATTTAGGGATTTCATCTTATCGTCTTGGACAGAAAGACGAAGCCTGCGAACAATGGAGAAAGTCAGAAAATATGGGGATGGATTATATCAACAAGTACTGTAAATAGTTTACTTATTGCCTTTGAGGTCAAAAATTCCAAATTTACCTAGCCCCCATTTTGAAAGGCGGTATTGGATTGATACAAGTAAAACTCCTAAGCCGTATATGGCACTTCGTTTAAGATTTATTGAGCTGGCGTCTTCGAAATATTTTGTCGGACATGTAACTTCACCAATCTCGTAACCTGCATAGAATATTTGAGCGGTCATTTGATTATCGAAAACAAAATCGTTGCTGTTTTTCATGATATCAATTTTATTGAAAATGGAAGTGTCAAAGGCACGATAGCCTGTGTGATACTCACTCAGTTTTTGATCAATTAAAATATTTTGTACTAGTGTTAGAATTCGGTTAGCAACATACTTATACCAAGGCATTCCACCTTTGAGTGCTCCTTTCCCGAGTATTCGTGATGCATAAACAACGGGGTAAACACCGTTTGCAATAATGCTACACATACTTTTAACAAGCAGAGGTGTATATTGATAATCGGGATGAACCATAATAGCAATGTCTGCACCGATATCTAAGGCTTTATTATAACAGCTTTTCTGGTTGCCACCATATCCTCTATTTTTATCATGGATTATAACATGGTTGATTCCAATTCGCTTTGCAAGAGCTGCAGTATCATCCTTACTAGCATCATCTACAAGAATGGTCTCATCCACAATGTCAAAGGGTAATTCATTATACGTCCTTTCAAGTGTTTTAGCGGCATTATATGCCGGAAATACAACAACTACCTTTTTCCCGTCTATCATAAGCTATGCAAACATTAAATAAAAGACGAGTGCACCTGATAAATAACCAATTACAGCTAACCAACTTATTTTTTTTAGGTACCATACAAAATCAATTTTCTCAAGTCCCATAGCTGCTACTCCAGCTGCAGAACCAATGATTAAGGAACTACCTCCGGTTCCTGCACAAAAAGCCAGAAATTGCCAAAATCGACCGTTTGCACCAAAATCTCCAGTTGCTGATATATCATACATTCCTTGAGCTGCTGCTACTAAAGGAACATTATCTACAATACTTGATAAAAGTCCAATAATGATATTAATAGAAAAAATATTACCATTAAAAAAAACATCTAATTGCTCTGCTGCAGTTCGTAAGTGACCAAATTCTTGAAGGGCACCCACAGCTAATAATATACCCAAGAAAAAAAGAACACTTGCTGTATCAATTTTTTGAAGTACGCCAATTACAGAAAGTGGATGTTTTTGTGCTTTACTTTTTCCTTTGTGCATGATTTCTGTAACTGTCCATAAGATTCCAAGACTCAACATCATTCCCATAAAAGGAGGGAGGTGAGTGTATGTTTTAAAAATGGGTACGAATATCAAACCTGCAATTCCTAAGAAGAATACAAATGTTCTTTCTCCTGATGTAGTTGGGTTAGTGTAATGATCTAAGTTTTCTTGTTTGATAGGGCGTGATATTTCGCCTTTAATAGTTAAACTTAGAATAGTCAAAGGTACAATCATTGATACAAGGCTAGGTATGAATAGCTCGGTGATAATTTGAGGAACATCTGGTAACTGACCTTTTATCCATAACATCGTTGTTGTGACATCACCAATTGGAGACCAAGCTCCTCCTGCATTAGCAGAAATGACTACCATACCTACGAAAATCCAACGTGTTTTGACATCTTCAATTAGTTTTCTGAGAAGTGATATCATTACAATTGTTGTTGTAAGATTATCAAGTGCAGCAGAGAAAAAGAATGTAAGAACGCATATAATCCATAGCATCTTGCTAGCATTTTTTGTTTTTATTCGATCTGTGATTACTGCAAAACCCTCGTGAGCATCGACAAGTTCGACAATTATCATAGCACCAAGTAAAAAAAACAAGATATTGGCTATATCGAACATGTGATGGTATAAACCACCATTGCCGTCCAAGCCGTGTTCTATGGTGTGGATAATGTCGTGCCCTCCTTTTAGAGAGAAAACATAAATGGTCCAACACAACATACCAGTAACAAGAGCACTGGCAGCTTTATCAATTTTTAGTGGGTGCTCAAGAGCAATTGCAAAGTATCCTAGAACAAATACGATTATAATGAGTGTAGCCATGTAATTATAAATCTAGGGCAAAAAAACATTTTTTTCTTCACTAAAATGGGGAAAATTTTGTACAATTTTAAAGTTTAACCCAT
>JADHMR010000103.1 GCA_016779945.1 Bacteroidia bacterium
TCGTGAGCAAATAAAAATTCATCAAAATACTTACCTATACGCGTTTTGGCCTTTGAAAAAGTTGAAACACCCTGCAATTCGATTAATCCAACTGAATCCAAATTTATAAGAAAATCAAAATCTTCTTGAATAAATTTAGATATTCGATTTTCATGAGGAATCTTCCAAAAGCTAAGATCGTTCCTACAAAAGTAACTCTCTTTATAGTTGGGCAGTAAATTACTGATATCTTTTTCGTCTACAAAGCCAAGTGTATGTACATATTTCCCCTCAGATTCAAAATGATGAATAATTTTTTGAAGGTGTTCTTTAATCACATCTGGCTTGTTGTACACAATGCCAATTTTACGTGCAGCCTTGAATGTTGTTAATCGTTCAAACTTGTTTAATTGAGTGCTTTTAGCTAAGAATCGTCTACCAATATTTCGTTGGATATTTGTCAATATTTTAAAGTTATACATTACTCCGCTATCATGGTTGAAAATTCATTTTCGTCAATCATTTTAATCCCTAGTTTTTCTGCCTTATCTTTCTTCGCAGGTCCCATATTTTCTCCAACAATGAGGTAGTCTGTTGACTTAGAAATTGAACTTACATTTTTACCGCCGTTATCCTCAATTATTTTTTTCAATTCAGTTCTTGAAAATAAACTAAAAACACCACTTACCACAAAACGTAAATTCTCTAGTTTGTTACTTGACAATTCTTTTTCTTGCACATTAAAATTTAAGCCATGAGATTTCATTTGTTCGATTTCAGTTTTATTCTCATCCGATGAGAAATAAAAACTTAAGCTACGAGCAATAACTTCGCCAATTTCAGGAGCAGCATTTAAATCTTCCAAACTTGCGTTCATTAAAGCATCCATACTCTTAAAATGATAGGCTAATTTTTTAGCCACAGTTTCTCCTACAAATCGAATTCCTAATGCAAACAACACACGCTCAAAAGGTTGGCTTTTTGATGCTTGAATCCCATCTAAAATATTCTGTACTGTTTTTTCTTTAAAACTAACTACACGTTCTTCTGCCGAATCTTCATTAATAATAGACTTACTAAGTCCAAGTATATCAGCATACTTAAGCTCATACAAATCAACTGGCCTATGAAGTAATCCAGATTGATATAGAACATCGATTTTTCCCTCTCCTAAACTGGATACATCCATTGCTTTTCTGCCAATAAAATGTTCAATCTTACCCTTGATTTGTGGTGGGCATCCTGAATAGTTTGGGCATCTAAATACCGCCTCACCCTCTGGCCTATCAAGTTCTGTGGAGCATTCTGGGCATACATTAATAAATTGAGTTGGTATTGAATTAGAATCTCGCATAGACTTTTCTACACCGACAATTTTTGGTATGATCTCCCCCCCCTTTTCCACAAAAACTGAATCTCCAACACGAATATCCATTTGCGAAATAAAGTCGGCATTGTGAATACTAGCTCTTTTAACCGTTGTCCCCAAAAGCTGAACTGGCTCCAAATTAGCAACAGGGGTAACTGCACCTGTTCTACCTACCTGATAATTAATATTTATGACCTTAGTAAGTTGTCGTTCTGTTTCAAATTTATAAGACATTGCCCAACGAGGAAACTTGCTAGTGAAACCCATCTCCTCCTGTTGAAGTCTATTATTCACTTTTACAACCACCCCGTCAATCTCAAAACTCAGGTTATGCCTCTCTTGATCCCAATAGGTTATAAAGTCCCAAACATCGTTTATTGAATTGCATAATTTAGTGGCTTCATTTACTGGTAGACCGTAACTTCTCATCATCTCTAAACTTTGATAATGATCTAAATTGGTCCCTCCATGTTCTAGCATTTGGTATAGAAACCCATCCAATGGACGTTTAGCTACCTCAGAACTATCTTGAAGTTTTAACGTACCTGCGGCTGTATTTCTTGGGTTAGCATACGGCGATTCACCTAATCGGATACGTTCTTCTTTCATTTTTACAAATGCTGCCTTGTGAATGAATAATTCACCCCTTACTTCCAAATCTGCTGGAAATTCCCCTTTTAATTGATGAGGTATCGATCGTATTGTTTTGACATTGGCCGTTACATCATCTCCTTTGGTTCCGTCACCTCTTGTAATTGCCTGATGTAGCAATCCATTTTTATATCGAATAGCAATTGCCAAACCGTCAAACTTTAACTCTGCGGTATATTGATAATCATTTCCTCCAGTGAGTTTAGCAACTCGATTGTCAAAATCTATAAGTTCTTCTTTATTGTAGGTATTTCCTAGACTCAGCATACGAGTACTATGCGCTACCGTATCAAAATTTTTAGTGATTTCACCACCCACACGTTTTGTCGGGCTGTTAGGGTCTGCATGGTCAGGAAAAGCTTGCTCTAATAACTCTAACTCTTTCAACTTTCTGTCAAAATCACGGTCAGATATCGTAGGTCTAGCTAAAACATAATAATTATAATTATGCTCTTTTAGCTCGGATGTAAGTGCTTTTATTTTAGCTTCTGCTGTCACTTTGGCGAATTTACACCCAGAGAACGAAATTTTTAGAATCTTTGATTTTTTTTCATTTTTAAAAAGTTAAGGTTTGGTGTCCTACCTTTGAACCTATGAGAATTACTGTTAGCTGTTTGTTGTGCATTTCAACCATCGTTTCGTTTGGACAATCCCCATACACTTCTGGTTTCTTTAATTATCATCTAACAGATCGCTATGAAATTCAGTCCAATGAATTAACCACCGAATTTTACACGGGCATTAAACCTTATAGAAGAGATGCCGTAGCTCGATTTGCAAAAAAATTGACACCTGATTCTAAGCAAGACATCTTTAACAAAAATTATCTAACCACAGATAATATTCCTTTTTCGGATAAACCACTCAACACCAAACGAGAATTTAGAAAGATATATCCTCAAGAAAACGCATTTTTTTTAGTTAATGAAGACAGATTTAAGGCAGTATTAAATCCCGTGATTGGTTTTTCAGGAGCTATAGTGGCTGATGATACCTCGCGACTGTATAGAAATTCCAGAGGATTAGAACTTAGAGGAAATATTGGCAATAAGGTTGGGTTTTACTCTTATGCACTTGAAAATCAAGTCCGGTTTCCTAATTATTTAAATGAAAAATACAATGCAAATGGTTCTGTAACTGGCACCACACTGGCTAAAAAATTTAAAGACAATGGTCGTGATTTTTTTAACGTGGCTGGTCATATCACATTTTCTCCAATTGAAGAGATAACTGTTCAATTTGGTCATGACAAAAATTTTATTGGCAACGGTTATCGTTCACTTATTTTATCAAATGATGCTACTCCAAATACATTTTTAAAACTTAACACTAAGGCATGGAAATTCAATTATATGAATCTTTATTCTGTGCATACCGATTCAAAAGGATTTGATGGAAATTCACCTACACGAAGAAAATACTCAGCTCTCCATCACTTGAGCTTAAACCTGGGTAAAAATCTAACGCTAGGTATATGGGAAAACGTAATTTTTGATCGACAAGACAGCTCAGAAAACGACCAGTTTGAAGTGGATTATTTCAACCCATTGATATTTTACAGAGCAGTCGAGCATGGTTTAAATAGCAGTGATAACGTACTTGTGGGCATGGATTGGAAGTGGAATTTCTTAAGCCGTTTTTCATTTTATGGGCAGTTTGTCTTAGATGAATTCATTAAAGATGATTTTTTTAATGCAACTACTTCGTGGGTTAATAAATGGGGGTATCAGGCTGGGCTAAAATATATCAATGTGGGCGGGATTAATAATCTTGATGCTCAACTAGAAATTAATCAAGTTCGACCTTATGTTTATTCTCATTATGCTCCATCTCAAAATTGGATACATTACAATCAGTCACTAGCACATCCATTAGGAGCTAATTTCAGAGAATTTATAGGGATAATTCGATACCAACCTACTGAACGATTATTTATTGATGCCCGATATAGTTTCTCAAAACAAGGTATAGACACAAACAAGGTAACTACAAATTTTGGAGGCGATATTACACGTGGTAATAGAAACATATCTAATAAAGATAATGTCACATTATTTCAAGGAATTGAAAATACTATTTCTACTATTTCATTGGATCTGAGTTATATGATTTGGCATAACTTATTTGCAGATGCAGGAATATTTATTCGTAATCAGAGCAATCCAATAATTGGTTATGAACAGACTACACTATTTAGATTGGGGCTTCGACTCAACCTTGCTGCAATAGACTATCGTCAATAAACTACGTTTTCTGCTTTTTCTTTTTGACGCTAGGAAACAGAATATTATTTAGTATCAAACGATAACCTGGCGAATTCGGGTGTAATGCCAAATCCGTAGGTGGCTCTCCAACCATGTGTTGATAGTCCTCAGGATCATGACCGCCGTAGAATGTAAATTGGCCTTTACCCATTGTTCCATGAAGATATTTAACTTCACCTAAACTCTTATTCTCTCCCATAATTACTACAGAACTTTTTACAAATTGTTTCCTAAATGCTGTAGTTTGTCCCATGAAAGATTTAATAATCCGCTCGTGATTTTGAGTAAGTATCGTAGGGATAACATCCCACTTAGCACTAAACTCAATTAATGCAAAAAGATCATTGGCTTCTTTGACTCTTCTTGTTCTTGGATCAATATCAATATTACTAATTTCATATCGCATTGGGTTTAACTCTATGTTAAAATCCTTGAAAGCAAATGCTTTATCATAATTCAATTTTACTTGAGCATTTGAAGCAATTGGATCTCCATCAAACATTCGCTCACATATGTCAACCCCCTCTGCCGATAAGGCAACGTCATAGCTATCTGGAGCACTACACATAGCGAATAAAAAACCTCCACCCATTGTAAAATCTCTTATCTTTTTGGAGACCGCTAGCTTGAGTTCTGACACTTTTGAAAAACCATATTTTTCTGCAACTTCTTTTGCCTCAGCTACTTGATTGATGTACCACGGTGCATTTCTGTAGCTTGCCCAAAATTTCCCAAACTGACCCGTAAAATCTTCATGATGCAAGTGCAGCCAATTATATTGAGGTAGTTTATCTGACAATACTTCATCATCGAATACAACATCATAGGGAATTCCGGCGTATTCTAAAACCATAGTAACGGCATCATCCCAAGGCTGAGCAGTTTTGGGAGAGTATACCGCAATTTTGGGGACCTTTAATAATTTAACCACCTCTGCATTGACTGAAGGATTTGTAATTTCATTTTTTATTGTATTTGCCCGAGTTTCGCTCATGGTGGAGAAAGAAACTCCTCTTAGCAAGCACTCTTTCTCAATATTCTCATAATCATTCATCAAGAAGCTTCCACCCTTGTAGTTCAATAACCACTCTACTTCTTCTTGTTGTTCCAAAACCCAATAGGCTATCCCATACGCTTTCAAATGATTTTTTTGAGTTGCATCCATTGGAATGATCAATTTATCTGCTAAAGCATTGAATGACATACCAATTAGTAAAACTATTGAAATAATTTTTTTCATATAACTACTCGATCAAAAAGGTTGTGATTTTGTGTGCTATTATAACCAAAGCAATTCCCAAAATATTGCTCAATGCTACATAAACTACGAAATTCTTATATTCCTGAAGTTGTAATAATCTGAAGGCGTCTAAACCAAAACTAGAAAAAGTTGTAAACCCTCCTAGAAGCCCAGTAATCAGAAATAATGAGCCTTTGGGATATTGAAGAACTAGGACACTAAGTATCCCAATCAATAAACAACCTAACAAATTAATTGAGAGTGTGGCTATGGGAAAATTTCCACCAGACTGAAAAGAATTACTTAAATACCAACGCATTGCTGCTCCAATTCCACCGCCTATAAAAACCCAGATTAAATTCATTCGTGATAGGTATATTTAAACAAAAATTCAACCTCTAAATCACCGTTCCCATTGTAAGTATAAACATTATTTAAAAGTCCATTTTCATTGTAAAAAAATAGTTGCTTGCGATTTTGTGAATCAATCGTACTTAAAACTCTGTCTTTCTGATCGTATTCATAATAGATTTGCTTAAAGTTAGGTTTTTCACCATAAATAGTAATATCTCTATTTTTTATTTTACCATCCGGCAACCTATCATAAATCACCATGCTTAATGGAGCCCCGCTCTCGTCTGTAATATACTCCTGTACCAAATTCTTCTTTTTATCATATCGATAGCTACTTTTTATTAGACTTTTTTTGCCAGAATTATTAACTCTTCGGGCTATTGTACTATCCAATTTATTTTTTGAATTTCTATAAAATTCATTAAAGGATAAAAGCGTATCTTTCATTTCAGCGTAATGGGTAGTGATCTGGATTGGGTCCTTGGCGTCATTATATTTGAAAACACTTCTTGCATAAGGCCTATTATCTCTTCGAATCTCTAAAGAACCTAATAACCCATTTTCGTAGGTATAAAATTTTTCTTCTGAATTATTCCAACCCATACATTTCATATCGGTTCTGTGAAATGTAATAGCAGAAAGTCGATTAAATTTTTTAAACTCTAAAAGACAAGCATCCTTATTGCCCTCAAATGCATGAACAAATTGATATTTATGGACAGTTGCAACCTTATTTTTTCTAATTAGTGATGTGTCATTTTGTTGTGCTTTCAAGGTAAATGAAAGTAACATTAACAATCCAAAAATCCCTTGTTTTATCATTTTCTTGTGTAGCATACATCAGTTAATGTACCAACTTGCTTTTGTTCTAATTTTATTTTGCCAGCAAATGCAATCATTGCTGCGTTGTCAGTACAATATTCAAATTTAGGGATATACGCTTTAGAACCCGTATCATTTGCAAGTTTTGTAAGTGAATCTCTCAATGCAGAGTTAGCTGCAACACCTCCAGCTATGCCAATACTTTTAACACCTGTCTCCTCCATTGCTTTTTTTAATTTGAGCAATAAATAAGACACAATCGTGTGTTGGATAGACGCACATAAGTCATTTAAATGCTGTTTGATAAAATTGGGATTCTCTTTCATTTCCTTTTGCAAAAAATACAGTATTGAAGTTTTTAACCCCGAAAAACTGTAATCCAATTTATCTACGTTTGGTGTGTTAAATTTAAATGCCCTTGAATTACCTTCTTTAGCAAGATTATCAATTATTGGTCCAGATGGATAAGATAAGCCAAGCATTTTACCCGCTTTATCAAAAGCCTCACCTGCTGCATCGTCAATTGTTTTTCCCAAAATTTGCATTTCAAAATTTTCATTCACCAATACAATTTGAGTATGTCCCCCAGAGACAAGCAAGCAAAGAAATGGCAATGGAGGTTTTTCTCCATCGATAAAATGAGCGAACACATGAGCATCTAAATGATCCACATTCACAAAAGGTATCCCTAAAGACATAGACAAACCCTTCACAAAAGTGTGACCTACAAGAAGCGAACCCATCAAACCTGGGCCTTGCGTACACGCAATGGCATCGATTTCGTTTAAAGTTAAATTTGCTTTATTCAAAGCAGATTTTACTGTTGGAATAATGTTTTGTTGATGTTTTCTACTTGCCCATTCAGGAACCACCCCACCAAATTCCTCGTGTACTTGCTGCGATGCTATCACATTGGAATAAATATTGCCGTTAGATAAAATGGATGCTGATGTATCATCACAAGACGATTCTATGCCAAGTATATTTTGATGTGAATTGTTCTTTGTGTTTTCCAAAGTATGTTTGTATGTCGTTTTCTACAAATAAATAAGTAGTTGCCAAAAATAATTAAAATACCACTGATAATCCTTGCTGTTTTCTCAGGCTTGATATTGATATTCTTGGGAATTACTCAAACCAGTTGGTTTAAAAATAAGATAAAGACCCATTTAATAACCTATTGTGAAGAAGAGTTAGAAATTAAAGTAAGCATCAACACCCTTGATATTAACTATTTTGACTTTATCCGACTGAACAATTTATATATTGAAGGGAAAAATAGCGACACTCTAATCTATGCCGATCAATTATCGGTTGATTACGACCTCAAGAATTTAGTCCAAAACAAAATCGAACTAGATAGAGTATTACTCGAAGGTGGAGTTATCAATATAGGAATCCCAAAAAATGAAAATTCACTCAACATTCAGTTTTTAATTGATGCACTGAAACCTGAAAATCAAAAACCATCAAAACAATCTTTACCCTTTACCATTAATAATATTAAGCTAGAAAACACTGATTTCTATTATTTTGATG
>JADHMR010000104.1 GCA_016779945.1 Bacteroidia bacterium
CCTCTTCCCATAACTCCTGCCCCTATTACTCCAACTTTCATGGGGCTAATATCTTGATTTATATACGTTAAAACAACTTCGCATGATCAGGTCATCGATTTTAGGTCTATTTTCTAATGTAAGAACGTGGGATTCTAAACGGAAACGAGGTTATTTTATTCGTTTTTATCGACTGATAATTAAGTTCCATCTTAAGTTTAGCTTGAGGTTGTTGTTGAATATCGATAGCAATCGCTCTTGGCAACGACCCTATGTCTTCAACCGGTTCGTATTGATGGTAATTTATGGTTGCGTGTTGGTTGGTATCTTGAGCAACGATATCAGATTGAAATGTTCGGTATTGCGAATTGAGTTGAATGATGTTTTTAGCAAATCCTTCTCGAGCCAATAGGGTATTTTCATCATTCAAAAGATAGCGGTTTTTGCTAAATACTGCATTTCCAAGTAACATACGCTGAACCTGTTCCAAACGCGGTTTGAACCCAAGAAATCGTTCAAGTATTTGATGGTCGTAAGCCATGTATTCTTGTAAGACAGAATTGACCATGAAAAAGCTATCTTTTGTGATTAATGCATTTATTCCGAAACCAAATAAACTAAACTTGGCCCAAATAATACTGTCCTTTTTCATCTTCAAATGAAGCGAAACGTTGGTTGTCTTTTTTTCGTCAATTATGGACGACCTCCCTCTTATTTCAATGTAATCAGACTCAAATTGTTTGTCCCAATATGATTTGACAGCAGCTCCAGAAACATCAATTGGTTTAGTTTTTTGAACAGACCGACAAGCACTAAAAAAAACAAAACTGAAAATAAATGTTAAATAAACTATCCTACTACTCTTCATGTAAATTTTCAATTTTTAATTTCATTTTATTTGCCTTCTCTTCGTCTCCTAAATATTCATAGATCAATTTCTTTTGATTTAAATATTTCACATTTTTCGAATCCAATTGGATGGCTTTGTCTAATAAATCAAGTGCCTGATTGGTATTGTTTTTTGCAAACCAGAATTTTGCCTTTGTAGCTAATAACGTTGGATTTTGTGGTTGAATTACGAGTGCTTTATCAATGTATTTTTCTGCGTCATTCAACTGACTATCTTCACTAATCAGAATAAGGCTATATGTATTTAATGCAGATACATTATTAGGGTCGTTTGATAAAATAGTTTCTAAAAGCTGCTTTGCAGTTTCAATTTCACCCAAATTTCTGTAAGCCTCACCTTTGGCAATCATTAAGTCTGTTTTATCGGTTTTGTCAATGGCAATTTGTAATCCTTCTTCTGCTGTTTTTATAGCTAACTTATATGCTGAAAGCTCATTTAATGCCTTACATTTTGTGTGATATAGACTCGCTACATTTGGGAATAATGCTATGGCTGAATTGGCGTCCAATAATTGTTGATCGTAATCATGCAATCGCTCGTTTAAGTATAAAATCTTCTTCCAAATAGCAAAACTGAACGCATCTTTCTTTAATGCTTGGCTCATCGATTTCCGAGCTGATTGATAATCGTCATACATCACATGCATATCCGCCTCAAAAAAGTAAACTGCTGCTTTTGATGGATAATTTTCTACTAAAATTGCCGCCAACTCCATCAAATCATTTTTATTTTGTTTGCTGGTTGTTTCATCTTTAAGAAGCGGGCTAAGGGCTTGCAACTTCTTCTCCAAACTAACATCGTCACATACTAATGTTCGCTTGAGGTATTTTAAAGATAGCTGGTCGTCCTTATCCAAATACATTATGTGTAATATAAAGTTTGCATTGCCCGAAGTAGAGTCGATTTCAATAATTTTTTTAAGTATGCTTATTGCTTGATCTTCCTGCTTTTCTCGGATGTAAATATCTGCAAGTCGTCCTAAATATGAAATTTTACTGGGGTATTGATTTGAAATTTTTTCTAATACGGCAATGGCTTTTTCTGTTTCTCCAATTGACGAATAAATGGTGACCAATTGCATTGAAGATGCCTGCTCTATCCCAAACTTATTTTGCATTTTCCTGAGCATTGCAATGGCTTTTTCATTTGACCTTATTTTAAAATAAGCATTTGCTGACTTAAGATAGTTGGATCGCTCGTTGGGGCTCAATTGCACCATGTCTGAATATACCATTGCCGATTGTTCTAGCATACCCAATTTTTTATAGGCGTTTGCTACCATACTAAAATACCACGGGTTGTATTCCGTGTTTTTTTGAACTGCTTTTTGAGCGAATTCTAGTGCTTTGAAATAATTTTTTTGATCATAATTCAAAACCGACAATTCATACATACACGTATGACTAGACGGGTTTAAAGTCAAAGCCTCAGTAAATAATGTTGATGCCTTTTCTTTATTATTGAGTAGCTTCTGTTTAGAAGCTTCATAGAACACCTTATCAAAAGCTTTTTGCTGATCGAAGTTTAGCGTATCAACAGTGGTTTGTGGACTGTTTGAAGACTTTTGTGTGTTTTCTACTGTTTTACATCCAATCCCAAATAGAAAAATAACAACTAATATTTGGGCGAATTCTTTCAATCTTTTTGGGTGGAATAATCGCTTAAATTCAACTCTTTTGCTGATCCATTATATTCGACATGATTGCCAATCATTGAATTTTTCATGGAAGCATTTTGAATGTGAGCGTAGCTATAAATAATGGTATTTTCTATGGTGCTATTTTCTATTACTGAACCATCGCCAATACTCACATACGGACCAACTTTTGCGTTGACTAGTTTTACTTCTTTTCCGATGAAACATGGTTCAATAATTTCTGATCCTTCATTTGTGATTTGGTCAGAAACCAAAACCTCATCCGAAATAGTTGCCAAAACACGCTGATTTGTGTTTATAGTAGCATTCTTATTACCGCAATCCCACCATTCCTCTACTTTGCCAGGGACAAACTTACATCCTTGATTTTTTAAAGTATCTAATACATTGGTTAGCTGATATTCTCCTTTTTCGCGTATATCATTGTCGAGTAAATACTCTATTTCTCGAAGTACTGAAGCACCGTCTTTAAAATAATAAATACCAATAATCGCTAAGTTAGACTCTGGATTTTCTGGCTTTTCTACAAAGTCAACAATGGTTCCTTCGTCATCCAACTGCACAACTCCAAATGCACGTGGATCTTCAACTTCTTTTACCCAAATTGTTCCGTCCATACTTGCATCTAATTTGAAATCTGCTCTAAACAGAGTATCTGCAAATGCAACAATCACATTGCCATCTAGTGCCTGTTTAGCTTGGTAAATAGCATGGGCTGTTCCCAACGCCTCGTGTTGAACATTGATGGAACCTTTAGCACCTAATTTGGCTGCTACATCTAATAAATGAGCTTGAATTTCTTTACCAAAAAATTGCTCGCTAGGCCCGACTATAAAAGCAATTTCGTTCAACGGTTCGTTTACTACTTTCGCAATATCCTCCACTAATCTTTGAACGATTGGTTTTCCTGCTATATGTAATAATGGTTTAGGAACTGTCAAGGTATGTGGTCTCATACGTTTCCCTATTCCGGCCATTGGTATAATTATATTCATTTGTAATTTTTTTAAATTCCTGTGTGTCCATATCCTCCCTCACCTCGCTCAGTATGATCTAAATTTTCGGTAAGTGTAAAAGATATTTGTTCGTATTTTGAAATAACCATTTGGGCTATTCTATCTCCATTTTTAACTATGTAATCTTCTTTTGAGTGATTAATTAAAGCAATTTTTAATTCCCCTCTATAGTCCGAATCAATTGTTCCAGGACTATTGATAATTGTGATGCCGTGTTTGAGTGCTAAACCGCTTCGTGGACGAATCTGTGCTTCATAACCCACTGGTAGTGCAATATACAAACCCGTTCCTATAAGGACTCGATCTCCGGGGCTTAATATTACGTCTGTTGATGTAAAAGCACACAAATCAACGCCAGCAGATTGCTTCGTTTGATATTCTGGTAGTGGATTATTGCTCTTATTTATTACAGGCAGATTAATCATTCAGCAGGCAAATTTATTATTTTCTAACTCTTAAGTTCATCCAAATACCAATAGATATATACACGGCTATAAATATCAAATTGAGAAGTACAGTTTGCCCCATACCTTTCATTAAATATTCTGAAGCCAAATACATGCCTATCGCTGTTATTAATAACACCGAAATCCTCCCAATATTGTAGGAAACAGGATAATAATATTGCCCCACAAAATAACTTACCACTGACATTAAAAAGTAAGAAATCAGTGTGGTATATGCGGCGGCTTTAAAGCCATATTCTGGAACATAAACCAATAGGAGGACCACAGTAATAATGGCACCAAACAAGGAAATTAGTGCTCCCAACAGCGTTTTATTATTGATTTTGTACCAAATACTCAAATTAAAAAAGATACCTAAAAAAAGATTTGCTAGTAGAAGTATCGGAACGATGATTAATGCATCTGGATGATTGAAGTATTCTGGTTTTTTAATTAAAATATGTGCAATTTCACTTTTGAATAGTGCTGTTGCTAAAAATATGAACCCACACGCAAATACAAACCAATTCATAATTGAAACATAAGATTGCTTTGCATCTTTTTTATCTGCTTGATCAAAAAATAAAGGCTCTGCAGCGTACCTGAATGCTTGAATAAAAATAGTCATCACCATACTCAATCGATAAAAAGTACCATAGACCCCAATTTCATATTTGGCTGTAGCTTCTGGCAGTAATTTATTCATAGAAATTCGATCAAACGTCTCATTAATCATTCCAGCAAAACCCAATACGATTAATGGCCACGAATAACTAATCATGCGTTTCCAAAGCGAAAAATTAGGCTTTCCGAAATGGAGCCATGTGTCACTAAATAACAAAATGAACTCTACAAAACTTGCAATCAAATTGGCAATAAACACATATTCAATGCTTCTAGAAACCCCACTAATTTCGGGGTAAAACACAACGAAAAATATATTGAGTCCTACGTTTACTAAAATTCCAACACTTTTTATCCATGCAAACTTTTTGGATTTACCTAAATAACGAAGTAGTGCGTAGGGTATCGATTTGAAGGTGTCAATGGCTAGAATTAAAATAAACCAAATTACATACGAAACGTGATTTGAATAACCTACAAAATCAGCTATATCTTGTCTACTGATAGCCATAATAAAGGTAAAAATTAAAGCTAAAATTCCAACCGAGCTGATAGCTGTGGCAAAAACATCTTTATAGCTTTCTTTGTCTCTCGAAAAATTAAAAAATGCGGTTTCCATTCCATGAGGAAGCACAACAAAAAAGAAAGCAGCATAAGCATAAAATTCTACTTGAGGTGCCAACAACGCTGGTGTAAAATAAGCAGCAAAAAAGAAAATCAATATAAAGTTGATAAACCTACCTACAATACTGGGTATTCCATAAATTGCTGTATCACTCGCAAGTTTTCGAATTATACTCATTTACTACAAATCTATTCGAGATCATCAGAAGGCTATACACATCTCTACTTAGACTTGTCTAATGTGTAGGTTATCTGAAACCTGACACTTCTGGGAGATGCTAAATCTGCTGGACGTATTGTATATTCTCGGTTGCTGAGATTGTTTATAATAATATTGGTATCCCAGCATGGTGAAAAACGATAACCAATACGGCTATTTAGCAAGATATATTCTGATAAATTTTGATTCTGTGATTCTTGTACACCAGGTACCAATACTAAAAATGCACCATCAATATTTTGAACACTAGACTGATACGTGACTCCAAATCCAATGTGCCAATTATTATAAGTTGCCATTAAATCTGCCTTAATCAAATGTTGAGGTCTGTATTTTAGAACATCGTTTGTAGTATCAGAACTTGTATTTCTGTAGGTCGCACTTTGTTCAATCACCTTGTTGGGTTCTAAAGCTCGAGATACTGAATGCGTGTAACCAACAAAACCTTGGAGTTTAACACCCCGAATCACTCCATCAAATAATACATTAGATTCTACTCCTTGGACTGAGGTTTTCCCGGTGTTCAACGTCTTAAAACCAATGCCATACGTTGGAGGCTCGATAGGACCCCACTGACCAAAAGTAAATTCCATCATATTCTCAAATTTCATTTGAAAAATGGCAATGTCCAACATCAATTTCAGATTCTTAACACGCAATCCTTGTTGAATTCCCAACTCCAGATTAGTTCCGGTTTCTGAAACTAAATTTTGACTTGGATAGACACTAACCGGGCCAGCACTCGTTAATATAAATGACTCTGCAATACTTGGAAATCGATACCCTTGACCAAAGCTAGACCTTAGAAATGTGTACTTAGCAGCCTCGTAATTCAACCCTGCTCTAAACACAGGTTTTCCCTCGCTTCTATTATCTAAAATAAAATACTCATACCTAGCACCTGCCAATGCTTTTAATTTTTTCCATTGATGATCTAGTTGAATGTAAGAAGCGTAGTTTTCTGAAGTATGTTTTCCAGAGTATAGTGGAGAGTTAGAGTTTGTGTTTGAAGCAAGTATGCCTCCAATGATATTCAATTTACTATTTTTTGGTGAGTAATTAACTTGATATTCCGCAAACAATAAGTCAGATTTATTCGATTGATCCACGGCATTGTCAACATTGTCGACATCATTATTAATTCCTAAATAACGCGTGTTTAATGTATGAGAAAATTGGCCCTTTTGCCACTTGACGAAAGGGTCGATGGATATCCTGCTGGTCAAACTAATTGTAGGAATACTATCCGATATAGTGTAACCAAGATCCAGTGATTCCCACAACAAGAAACTTCCAGATTTTCCATCTTGATACGAGGTATTGATACCATATACCAAGTTGTGTTTAGCAACTGTCTTTCGCAGGCCAAAACTGACTCTGCCTCGTCTATCAAAATCACTCATCTTGTAGCTTTCATCATCTAATAAATTGACACCTAGGGTGACACCAAGTCCTTTATATACTCCTGTGTGATAGGCTGTTAGGTTGGATATCTTGTTGCGTTTTCCGTTACGGTAATGGAGTGATTTCCTTTGGGGTAAATCATAAAAACCACTGGATAATGATAATTGAGTAAACGGTTTTGAATTAGGTTTTCTGGTTTTGATATGAATAATTCCATTAAGAGCTGAGCTTCCGTAAACAACAGAACTAGCTCCTTTAATGATTTCTACCCCTGACACACCCTCCGTAGGCATAAAAGACCACAAGGGAAAACCAGCATCACCTGACAAAAGAGGAACACCGTCTACCAAAACTCCAACCCTCGAACCCGCACCATAACTCCATCCGCTACCCCCTCTAATCGTTGGCTGATTATCAACAACTTGAACGGCATTGATTCGTTCAATACTTTCGCTTACATTGGTTGGAGCTGTATTTTGAATCAAATCAGGTCGAATAATGCTCATCGAAATAGTAGCTTTTTTCAATTGCGAGGAACGCTTATTTTCACTGATCACTATTGTGTTTAAAAGATCCGATTGTTCGTTTAAAACAATCCATTGATCTTGCGAGTTGACCAACCGACTTTCATAGCCCATCTGTTGAACGATCAAAATATTGGTGTCTGCATTAAAATTAAAAGATCCTGACTCACTTGAAATAAATAATATACGTTGAGTTTGAGGGTGGATAAACTGAGCCCCAATGATAGATTCATTTGAAGAATTTTTTATTACTCCTTCAAACTCAAAAGTAGATTGTGAGTACCCAAAGAAGGTAAAAACCATCAACATCGCTTGCAGAAATAGTCGCTTAAGCATAAATTCGTTAATTCACAAATATATTTAAACGTAACCGCAATGAAAAAAATCTACGCAACACTAATTCTCTTAGGTATTGCAGTTAATCCCATTTTTGGACAAGTTTGTTCACCAGATAATAGTATAACCAAATCTGGAGTGTACCCCGACCAACCCGATACAGCCTATGCTAATCAAAGTTATAATTT
>JADHMR010000010.1 GCA_016779945.1 Bacteroidia bacterium
TACCTTCATTGTAGGCAATTTCCACTTCCTCAAAGCTGTAAAAAGTAAGTCCCTCACCTTTCACTACTTCTGTTTTTGTGGACCTTCTCATTTTAGTCATGTAATAAAGTCCAAGAACCATATCTTGAGATGGTACAGCAATAGGAGCTCCATTTGCTGGGTTCAAGATATTATGAGATGCAAGCATCAAGATTTGAGCTTCCAATACTGCCGCGTTTCCAAGTGGAACGTGAACAGCCATTTGGTCACCATCAAAATCCGCATTAAAACCAGTACAAACTAATGGGTGAAGACGAATCGCTTTACCTTCAACTAATTTTGGTTGAAATGCCTGGATACCTAATCTGTGGAGTGTTGGGGCACGATTCAAAAGAATCGGATGACCTTTTAGAATATTTTCTAGTATCTCCCATATTACAGGCTCCTTTCGATCAACTATTTTCTTTGCTGATTTTACTGTTTTTACAATGCCTCTTTCTATGAGTTT
The DNA here is from genome assembly GCA_016779945.1 of Bacteroidia bacterium. Lineage (GTDB taxonomy): Bacteria > Bacteroidota > Bacteroidia > NS11-12g > UBA9320 > UBA9320. The sequence goes on from JADHMR010000010.1 coordinate 488, forward strand.
ACGAATGATGAATGGCTTAAATAACTCAGCAGCCATTCCTTTAGGCAAACCGCATTCGTGGAGTTTTAAATTAGGACCAACTACGATTACAGAACGTCCAGAATAATCAACACGCTTACCTAATAAATTCTGACGGAAACGCCCTTGCTTTCCTTTAAGCATATCACTTAAAGACTTCAATGGTCTATTTCCATTTGCCTTTACAGCATTAGCTCTACGCGTATTATCCAGAAGCGAATCAACTGCTTCTTGAAGCATTCTCTTCTCATTTCTCAAGATTACCTCTGGAGCCTTAATCTCCATCAATCGCTTAAGACGATTGTTTCTAATAATTACTCTTCGATATAAATCGTTAAGATCTGAAGTTGCAAAACGTCCACCGTCCAATGGAACAAGAGGTCTGAGCTCTGGTGGAATTACTGGAAGCATTTTCATTATCATCCACTCAGGTCTGTTTTCACCTGTTTTGGTTGATGCTCTGAATCCTTCAATAACATTCAGTCTTTTGAGAGCCTCATTTTTTCTTTGCTGTGAAGTTTCATTAGCAGCTTGGTGTCTCAAGCTAAAAGATAAATCATCCAAATCTAATCGTGCTAACAAATCCCAAATTGCTTCACCACCCATTTTAGCGATGAATTTGTTGGGATCATTATCGTCTAAGTATTGATTTTCTTTTGGTAACGAATCTAGTATATCTAAATATTCCTCCTCTGTGAGAAAATCAAGATAATTAACTCCATCCTCCTCTTTCACACCTGATTGTATAACAATGTATCGTTCGTAATAAACAATCATTTCCAACTTCTTTGATGGGAGACCAATCAAATATCCAATTTTGTTAGGTAAAGATTTGAAATACCAGATATGTACTATAGGAACAACAAGTTCAATGTGACCCATTCGTTCTCTACGTACTTTTTTCTCAGTAACTTCAACACCACAACGATCACAAACTATACCTTTATATCGGATTCGCTTGTATTTACCACAGTGGCACTCATAATCTTTAACAGGACCAAAAATTCTCTCACAAAATAGTCCTTCCATTTCGGGCTTGTAAGATCTATAATTGATTGTTTCTGGCTTAGTAACTTCCCCAAATGAACGCTGTAAAACAACTTCTGGAGAGGATAAACCAATTCTAAGTTTTTTAAAATTAGACTTTATTTTTATATCTTTTTTATTTGACATTATTTCTAATCTGAATTATTATTAATCAAAAGTTAACTCAATACCCAAACCTCGCAATTCATGTAATAAAACATTGAATGATTCAGGCAATCCTGGCTCGACCATATTCTCTCCCTTTACTATAGCTTCGTATGCTTTAGCTCTACCGATAATATCGTCTGATTTAACTGTAAGTATTTCTCTTAGTATGTTGGCTGCACCGAATGCTTCAAGTGCCCATACCTCCATCTCACCAAAACGTTGGCCACCAAATTGTGCTTTACCACCAAGAGGTTGCTGTGTAATTAATGAATAAGGACCGATGGATCTTGAGTGCATCTTATCATCAACCATATGGCCTAATTTAAGCATATACATGATACCAACGGTTGTTCTTTGATGGAACTTTTCACCGGTTAGTCCATTGTATAATTGAGCTGAACCAAATTGTGGCAATCCTGCCTTTTCGATTTGCTCATCGATTTCAGCTTCAGATGCTCCATCAAAAATTGGAGTTCCAAAATTTAAACCTAATTCGCTTCCTGCCCAACCAAGAACAGTTTCATAAATTTGACCAAGATTCATTCGAGAAGGTACACCTAATGGATTCAATACAATCTCAACTGGTGTTCCATCTTCAAGGTATGGCATATCCTCTTCAGGGACAATTTTGGCAACAATACCTTTATTACCGTGACGACCTGCCATCTTATCACCAACTTTAAGCTTACGTTTTTTAGCAACATAAACTTTTGCTAGCTTCAAAATACCTGTTGGTAATTCATCTCCAACACTAATGGTAAATTGTTCTCTCTTGTATGCAGTTGATATATCTGTAAATTTAGATTTATAGTTGGTAAGAATTTTACCTATTAACTCATTGTTGTCAGCGTCAGTTGTCCAATTATTGTAGGAAACTGTGGCAAAATCTATCGATGCTAGATTCTTTAAAGTAAACTTAGTACCTTTTGGAATTACATCCTCATAATAAACATTTTGAACACCAGAAGATGTCTTACCTGAGACAACTTTGTAGAGTTTTTCCAGCAAGGATGCTCTAAGTTTGTCAAGCTCGGCTAAATGCTCATTTTCAAGCTTGGTAAGTTTAGTTTTATCATCAGCTTTGTTAGCTCTGTTTTTTTTACGTCTAACAAATAATTGTTTTGCAACAACAACACCTTCCTTGGATGGTGTGGCTTTGAGTGATGCGTCTTTAACATCGCCAGCTTTATCTCCGAAAATTGCTCTAAGCAGTTTTTCCTCGGGCGATGGCTCAGATTCTCCTTTTGGTGTAATCTTACCAATTAAAATATCACCTTCTTTAATTCTTGCACCAACACGAATCAAACCATTTTCATCCAAATTCTTAGTAGCTTCTTCGCTCACATTTGGAATATCGTTGGTTAATTCTTCGATACCTCTTTTAGTATCTCTAACTTCAACATCGTGTTCAGTAACGTGGATAGAAGTAAAGTAGTCATCTTTTACTACTTTTTCAGAAATCACAATAGCATCCTCAAAGTTATAACCTTGCCACGGCATGAATGCAACTTTCAGGTTTCTACCTAAGGCGAGCTCTCCTCCTTGAGTACCATAACCCTCACTAAGAACTTGGCCTTCGACTACCTTATCACCACGCTCAACAATTGGTCTTAAATTAACGACCATATTCTGATTTGTTCTTCTAAACTTAGTTAAGTGGTAAGTTTTAGTGTCACCAATAAAACTCGCAAGCATATTATCATCTGTCAGATCATACTTGATTCTAATTTCGTCAGCATCCACATATTCTACTATCCCAACACCTTCAGCAACCAATTGTGTTCTTGAATCTTTGGCTACCTGAGCCTCTAGACCTGTTCCTACAATAGGTGCTTCAGGATTCATAATCGGTACAGCCTGACGTTGCATGTTTGACCCCATCAAAGCACGGTTAGCGTCATCATGTTCCAAAAATGGAATCAATGAAGCTGCTATCGATACAATTTGATTTGGAGCAACATCCATATAATCAATTTTGCTTTTATCCTCAATCGGAAAATCACCCTCAAAACGAGCTTTAATTAAGTCATTTTGTAATACTCCTTTTTTGTTAAAGGGGGAATTTGCCTGTGCAATCATATGCTCATCTTCCTCCTCAGCACTCAAGTAAACAACATCTTCCTCAATCTTAACTCTTCCATTCTCAACTTTTCTATATGGAGTTTCGATAAAACCAAGATTATTAATTTTGGCATGAACACAAAGAGAAGAAATCAATCCAATATTAGGTCCTTCAGGAGTTTCAATAGTACACAAACGACCATAATGGGTGTAATGAACATCTCTCACCTCAAAACCAGCTCGTTCTCTAGATAAACCACCAGGCCCTAAAGCAGACATTCTTCTTTTGTGCGTTATCTCGGCTAGTGGATTAGTTTGATCCATAAACTGAGATAATTGATTCGTACCAAAGAATGAGTTAATTACTGAAGATAGTGTTCTTGCATTGACCAAATCAGTTGGTGTAAATACTTCATTATCTCGAATATTCATTCGTTCACGAATGGTTCTTGCCATACGTGCAAGACCTACACCAAATTGGTTATATAACTGTTCTCCAACAGTTCTAACTCTTCTATTACTTAGGTGGTCAATATCATCTACATCTGTTCTTGAATTAACAAGTTCAATAAGATACTGAATTATTGATATGATATCTTGATTGGTTAATACACGATTGTTACTATCAATGTCTAACTCTAATTTTTTATTAATTCGATATCTACCAACTTCCCCTAAATCATATCTTTTGTCAGAGAAAAATAATCGTTCAATGATACCACGTGCTGTTTCCTCATCAGGTGGATCTGTATTTCTAAGCTGACGATAGATGTGTTCCACAGCTTCTTTACCAGAGTTGGAAGTATCTTTTTGTAGCGTATTAAGAATGATTTGAAAATCATTCTTGTCATCATTTTCTTTACTTAAAATGATTGTTTTCACACCCGACTCCAAAATTTCAGCAAGATGTTCCTCTTCAAGCACAGTATCTCTCTCAATAACTACCTCGTTACGTTCGATAGAAACTACCTCTCCAGTATCTTCATCCACAAAGTCTTCAATCCATGATCGAAGAACTCTAGCAGCTAATCTTCTTCCTAAAACTTTTTTGAGGCCCGTTTTGGTTACCTTGATATCTTCAGCAAGACCGAATAAATCAAGAATATCCTTATCAGTTTCGTAGCCTATCGCTCTAAGCAATGTTGTTACTGGGAATTTCTTTTTACGATCGATGTATGCGTACATGACGTTGTTTACGTCAGTAGCAAATTCAATCCAACTTCCTTTAAATGGAATTATTCGTGCAGAATATAACTTAGTACCGTTGGTATGGTAAGATTGACCAAAAAATACACCAGGAGAACGATGCAATTGTGAAACAATTACACGCTCAGCACCATTGATTATAAATGAGCCTGTAGGAGACATGTATGGAAGTGTCCCTAAATAAACATCTTGAACTACTGTTTCAAAATCTTCGTGTTCTACATCGTTACAACTAAGCTTTAACTTAGCCTTTAATGGAACTGCGTAAGTAAGTCCACGTTCAATACACTCTTGAATAGTGTATCTCGGAGGATCAACAAAGTAGTCTAAAAATTCAAGTACGAATATGTTACGAGTATCAGTGATAGGAAAGTTCTCACTAAAAACTTTAAACAATCCTTCAAATTTTCTGTCTTCCGAAGATGTCTGCAGTTGGAAAAACTCCTGAAAAGATTTTAACTGAACATCCAAGAAATCTGGGTAGTCGATTACCTTAGCAATCTTCCCAAAATTTATTCTTTCGTTATATTTTGATGACAAGGTGTTGTTATTATTTGGTGTTAATGGAATAGAAAATTATAAAAACGCCAAAAGACCCACTGAAAACAGGGGTCTTTCGAACGTGTTGTTTTTAAAAATTATTTAAGCTCAACTTCAGCTCCTGCTTCTTCTAAGGCTGCTTTAAGTGCATCTGCTTCGTCTTTAGAAACATTCTCTTTAATTTCCTTTGGAGCTGAGTCTACTAATTCTTTAGCTTCTTTAAGTCCAAGACCTGTCAAAGTTTTTACAGCTTTAACTACGTTTAACTTAGAAGCTCCAGCAGATTTAAGTAAAACAGTAAATTCAGTTTGTTCTTCACCGCCTCCTGCATCTCCGCCTGCTGCTGGTCCTGCTGCAACTGCTACTGCCGCTGCTGCTGGCTCAATACCATACTCATCTTTAAGTACAGTTGCTAATTCGTTTACATCTTTCACTGAAAGATTAACCAATTCTTCTGCTAATTTTTTAATGTCAGCCATTGTTGTTTTTGTTTAATTGTTTTTTTTAATAATTAATTTTCTCGTTCAGATAAAGCTTTTACTAAGCCTGCAATCGTATTTCCACCAGATTGAAGTGAGGAAATAACATTGTTTGCAGGAGAGCGAAGCAATCCGATAATTTCTCCGACAAGTTCTTCTCTCGTTTTGAGATCAATTAATGTTCCTAATTGATCATCACCGATAAAAATATCCGAGTCGATGTAAGCTCCTTTAAGTAACGGTCTATCACTATTTTTACGAAACTCTTTGATAGCGATAGCAGGTGCTTTAGGGTTGGAAGCAAACAAGAGTGCAGTTGTACCTACTAATGTGTCTTTTAGATCACCCCACTCTGTCTCACTTCGCTCAAGAGCTTTGTGAACAAATGTGTTTTTAATGACCTGCATTTTGACACCATTTTTATGTAACAACTTCCGTAAGTCGTTATTAGAATTTGCAGACAAATTAGAACTATCAGTTACGTAGACGTACTGAAATTCTTTAAGATTTTCTGCTAACTCATCTATAATATTATTCTTTTCGTTTTTGTTCATTGTTGTAATTTCTAGATGATTAAACAATTAAGGTTTTTGTATCCACTTTGATCCCAGGGCTCATAGTACTTGATACAGTTACACTCTGAAAATAAGTTCCTTTAGCTGAACTAGGCTTTAACCTATTTAATGTATCAATAAGTTCTTTGGCATTATCATAAATCTTATCAGCTTCAAAAGATACCTTACCAATTGATGTATGAATTATGCCAGTTTTATCAACTTTAAAATCAATTTTACCCGCTTTAATCTCAGTAACTGCTTTGGCTATGTCCATGGTAACAGTTCCACTTTTAGGGTTAGGCATTAGATTTCTAGGTCCTAAAACTCGACCTAATCTTCCAATTTTACCCATTACCGCAGGCATGGTGATGATTACATCAATATCTAACCAACCACCTTCAATTTTAGTTACATACTCATCCAACCCAACGAAATCTGCACCGGCTGCTTTGGCTTCCTCCTCTTTGTCTGGAGTAACCAACGCAAGTACACGAACTTCTTTTCCAATACCGTGAGGTAATGAAGCAGTTCCCCTAACCATTTGATTAGCCTGACGAGGATCAACACCCAATTTAACATCTAAGTCAACAGATGAATCAAACTTGGTCTTTGTAATTTTTTTAACTATTTCACAAGCTTCTGTAAGACTGTAAATAGCATCTCTGTCGTATTGCGACAAAGCTTCTTTTCTCTTCTTAGTTATTTTTCCCATTATTTATAATCGATAACATTAATTATCTTCCGGAAACTGTCCGGTAACAGTAATACCCATACTTCTAGCTGTACCTGCAACCATTTTCATTGCCGATGCAGTAGTCATTGCATTCAGATCAGACATCTTGTCTTCAGCAATTGCTTTGACTTGATCCCATGAAACTTTAGCAACTTTTACTCTGTTAGGTTCAGCAGATCCACTTTTCTTTTTGGAAGCCTCCAATAGTTGTGCAGCCGCAGGAGGAGTCTTTATGATAAAATCAAAAGAATTATCCTGATAAACTGTAATCACAACAGGTAAAACCTTACCTGCTTTATCTTGTGTTCTACCATTGAATTGCTTACAGAAATCCATGATATTAACTCCTTTAGCACCAAGTGCTGGACCAACTGGAGGTGCAGGATTAGCTGCTCCACCTCTAACTTGTAATTTTACGAAACCTTTTATTTGCTTTGCCATAAAGCTTATTCTTTTTCTACTTGTATATAATTTAATTCTAATGGTGTTTTTCTTCCGAAAATTTTCACCATAACTTTAAGTTTTTTCTTATCCTCATTCACTTCTTCAATGACACCACTGAAACCACTGAAAGGACCATCAGTGACTTTAACAAATTCACCAACGATGTATGGATTAAGAGCACTCTCACCTTCTTGATTACTTTCATCCACTTGGCCAAAGATTCGATTTACTTCTGTTTGTCTCATCGGAACTGGTTCTCCATCTTGTCCAAGAAAACCAACTACACCGTTAACAGCACGAATAGTAGGCACAACTTCTCCAACTAAATTTGCGTGAATAAGAATGTAACCCGGGAAATAACTTTTCTCTTTGGAGGTCTTTTTACCATTTTTAATCTCATACACTTTTTGTGTAGGTATGAGAATTTCTGGGACATACTTCGTTAACTTGGCGTATGCCAACTCAGATTCAATAATGGCTTTTACTTTCTTTTCAGAACCACTTATAGCACGGACAACGTACCACTTAAAATCCTCTTGAGTCTTTTCGATTATATCCATGTTTATTGTAAAAGACTGTATAGTATATCCATGATTCCGCCAAAAGCTTTATCAATGAGTAATATTACCAAAGCAAATAAGATAGACGCAATGAGTACAATCGATGTACTGCTTCTTAACTCTTCCCACGAAGGCCAAGTTACTTTATTAATTAACTCGTCCGTGGTAGCTTTCCAAATTTCTACTATCTTACTCATATTTATCTTTTATTGCACGGGTGGAGAGATTCGAACTCCCGACACCTGGTTTTGGAGACCAGTGCTCTGGCCAGCTGAGCTACACCCGTTTGTGCCTTATTATTTATAAATTGTATTATTCAATAATTTCAGTAACCTGACCAGCACCTACTGTTCTACCACCCTCACGGATAGCAAACTTCAATCCTTTCTCCATTGCTACTGCATTAATTAATTCTACTGTGATACTCACGTTATCACCAGGCATTACCATTTCTGTACCATCTGGAAGTTTAATTTCTCCAGTAACGTCAGTTGTTCTAAAGTAGAATTGTGGACGGTACTTGTTAAAAAATGGAGTGTGTCTTCCACCCTCTTCTTTTGAAAGTACATATATTTCAGCTTTGAATTTGGTATGAGGTTTTACTGATCCAGGAGCAATGATAACCATTCCTCTTTTGATGTCAGTTTTTTCAATACCTCTCAAAAGGATACCAGCGTTGTCACCAGCTTGTCCTCGATCGAGAAGTTTTCTAAACATCTCAACACCAGTACAAGTTGATTTTAAATCTTCAGCACCCATACCAACGATGTCAACAGCGTCACCAACATTGATGATACCTCTTTCAATTCTTCCAGTAGCAACTGTTCCTCTACCAGTAATAGAGAAAACGTCCTCAACTGGCATTAAGAATGGTTGGTCAGTCAAACGTGGTGGAACAGGAATCCAAGTGTCTACAGCATTCATTAATTCTTGAACTGTAGATACCCACTTATCGTCTCCGTTTAATGCACCAAGTGCAGAACCTTGAATAATAGGTGTGTTGTCTTCGTCAAATTCATAGAAACCTAAAAGTTCTCTGATTTCGATTTCAACAAGCTCTAATAATTCTTCATCGTCAACCATGTCAACTTTGTTCATAAAAACTACTAATCTAGGTACACCAACTTGTCTTGCAAGTAGGATATGCTCTTTAGTTTGAGGCATAGGACCATCAGTTGCTGCCACTACAAGAATAGCACCATCCATTTGAGCTGCACCAGTAACCATGTTTTTAACGTAGTCGGCGTGACCAGGACAATCAACGTGAGCATAGTGTCTTGCTTCAGTTTGGTACTCAATGTGAGCAGTATTAATAGTGATACCTCTTTCCTTCTCCTCTGGAGCCGAATCAATAGTACTGAAATCTGTTTTCTCTGCTAATCCTTGATTAGAGAGTACAGAACTAATCGCTGCTGTCAAGGTAGTTTTACCGTGATCTACGTGCCCGATAGTTCCAATGTTTACGTGTTCTTTCGAACGATCAAATGTTGCTTTTGACATGATAAAAATTTAATTATTCTTTCTTTCTTTTTTAATAAATGCGAGCCAACGATGGGAATTGAACCCACGACCTCTTCCTTACCAAGGAAACGCTCTACCCCTGAGCTACGTCGGCTTGTTTAGTTAAACAAACAATGTATCCTATATGGAGTAGAACAATGAGGCGTGAAAAAAAATCTCAACACTAACTCAAGTTTGTGAAGTAAACTTCACAATGCTTAGGGCTTTCGCACTAAAGCACAGAGCGGGAGACGAGGCTCGAACCCGCGACCTACAGCTTGGAAGGCTGTCGCTCTACCAACTGAGCTACTCCCGCATACATATTATTTCCTTTAATGCTTTTAATTCAGTGGGGAGAGTAGGATTCGAACCTACGTAGCCGAAGCAGCAGATTTACAGTCTGCCCCATTTGACCGCTCTGGTATCTCCCCTAAAAGGAGCCGCCTATTGGACTCGAACCAACGACCGGCTGATTACAAATCAGCTGCTCTACCAACTGAGCTAAGGCGGCAATATGCTAAAAATCAAAGGGTTATATCAAAGAACTTATTACTTTTCTCTACCCTCCTTATTTTAAGGACGGCAAAGGTAAGTATTTTGTTCAATGAAACAAACCATCAATATTAAAAATTAATTATGTGACTATGGTTTACTAAAAATAGCCTTGCATTGTGCGTTAGTGCGTTTCAACTTTACCTTTATGTCGTTTTATTTGAGTCTTTAATGAATCAACCGCAAGGTCCGTTGCTGCCTCATATGAGATTGAAGTTTCTGTTTGAATGAAGCTCGTTTGACGGATATTAATTTTTATCTCAACCGTCTTATTTTCTTTAACATTGGTATTTTCTAGTTTTAAAAAAACTTGAGCATCAATGATACCATCATGAAATGTTTCTAACTTGCTTAATTTTCTTTCAATGAAATCAATTAACTTTTTGTCTGCTTTGAAATGGATAGATTGGATTTGTGTGTTCATGTGTTTAAGTCTTTAATTTATTCTATTCTGAAAACGGATGAGTATCCTTATATATTTTCTTTAATTGTGAAATATCATTATGAGCATAAATTTGAGTTGCAGCCAAACTACTGTGACCTAACAACTCTTTTATTGAATTCATGTCTGCCCCATTCTGCAATAAATGAGTCGCGAAGCTATGTCTTAATACATGCGGGCTCTTCTTGTCTGAAAATGTCTGATTGAGTATATTTTTAATAACTTGATAAACCCATTTTTCTTTTAACTGATTGCCTTTAGCGTCACAAAAAACATATTCAGATATTATGTGATTTAATTTTTTACATTCTTGGAATCGTTGTAACTGTTGAATAATTTCATTATTCAATGGGATAATTCTTTCCTTCTGACCTTTACCCATCACTTTCAACTCCATTTTGCCCAATGATAAATCTACTTCCTTCAAAGAGATCAACTCTGAACGCCTCATGCCAGTATGATAGAAACTAGAAAATATGATAAATTCAATTGAGGATTGATAATCCTCTGAATCCAACTCGTAACTGTCTAATACTTGATTTAGTTCTCGTTCTTTGACATAAGTGGGAATTTGTTTTTTTAATTTAGGTAATTGAATTTCTAAAGCAATTTCATAGTCGATCTCTTCGGACACATATAAATAATTTGCGAATGACTTGATTGCACTCACTTTTCTATGAATGGATTTTTCAGCTATACTATTCAACATTAAAGATCGGACCCATTTTCTAAGAGATTTAGAATCTGGAATATAACTAGGTTTGAAATCCTCTAGGTAGGTTAAATATTGTTTTATGTCAGTAATGTAAGACTGAACAGTATGAATTGAGTAGTTACGATTTTTGAGTATGTAATCGTGATATTTATCAACTATGGTTGATGAGGCACTAATCATAAGTGCACAATATACAAAAAAGGAATGAGTTTTCTACTCGGATTACTTAGGGTTATTTAAGAACTGCTTATACCTTGCCTTAATTAATTGCTTTCTACGCTTAACTGAAGGTTTAGTAAATTGCTGTCTCTCTCTTAACTCTTTTACGACACCAGTTCTTTCAAACTTTTTCTTGTACTTTTTTAAAGCCTTGTCGATTGTATCGTTTTCTTTTAGATTTATTAATAACATTTTTATAAAAAGGTCTGCAAATTTAGTGTTTATTTTAATATATCAACTAATCTTTAAGGATATGTCGTGAAATAACCAGCTTTTGTATTTCTGAGGTACCTTCACCTATAGTACACAACTTAGAATCTCGGTAGAATTTTTCTACTGGAAAATCTTTTGTGTATCCATATCCTCCGAATATTTGTATCGCTTCAGTACTGACTTGTACTGAGACTTCAGAGGCATAATATTTCGCCATGGCACTCTCTTTTGTCATTGGTAGTCCCTCATTTTTTAAATGGCAAGATTGATCTATCAATAATTGAGATGCTTCAATTTGGGTAGCCATATCCGCTAATTTGAAACTAATTGCTTGAAAACTAGAAATGGGCTTACCAAATTGCTCACGTTCTTTACTATAATTCAATGCGGCCTTGTAGGCTCCCTTTGCAATACCGAGTGATAAAGCAGCAATTGATATTCTGCCTCCGTCTAATATTTTCATGGCTTGAATAAAACCTTGACCTTCTTCTCCAAGCAAAGCATCATCAGGGACAAAACAATCTTCAAAAATCATTTCAGCTGTTTCTGAAGCTCTCATACCCAATTTATTTTCTTTTTTACCTCCTGAAAATCCGGGGGTTCCTCTCTCAATTATAAAAGCAGATATCCCTCGACTATCAAGTAGTTCACCTGTTCTGGCAAGCACAACAGCTAAATCGCCAGTTATTCCATGTGTAATCCAATTTTTGGCTCCGTTGATCATCCAACCACCCTCAACTTTTTTTGCAACAGTCTTCATTCGCATGGCATCACTTCCCGTATTGGGCTCAGTAAGTCCCCATGCACCTATGAATTCACCCGAACTCAATTTAGGAAGATATTTTCGTTTTTGATCCTCATTAGCAAAATAGAGTATATGACCTGTACACAATGAATTATGAGCGGCTGTTGAGAGGCCTATTGATCCACATACTTGAGCAATTTCGTCAACCACAGCAGAATATTCAAAATATCCAAGCCCCGAGCCACCATATTCCTCTGGCACTAATATTCCCATAAAACCTTGGTCTCCCATTTTTTTGAATAGCTCTCTGGGGAAATGTTGATTTTCATCCCATTCCATTACGTGTGGACGAATATTTTTTTCTGCAAAATCTCTCGCAGTCTGTCTGATTAGATTCTGGGTTTCTGATTGTTCAAAATTCATGGTTTAGTTTCAGTATATATGAATGAGTGCAATAATAACTAGCTAACAGATATAGTAAAAATTAGTTTAGGTCTAAATAGGGTAATAATCGATGAATGGATTTATTCCTAAAGATATGCAACGACTTCAACGTAGATAATTTAGTATAATGACCATGTTGTTCTCTGTAGTTTATTATGGCTTTAGCTTCGTTGTATGAGAGATAAGGATGACTAGAAAGTCCTTCAATATCCATCGTATTTAGTTTGATTTTTTTAATTTTCGTTGTATCTAGTATTAAATGTGGCAATATAATTTCTATAGTTTCTGTTGGTAAACCATATACCTCATTTAACTGATCTAAAGAGTAAAAACCACCTAATTTTGATCGAAAAGCGACTATTCTTTTTGCAAAGACAGGACCAATTCCTCTAAGATTTTCCAAACTATCTGCTGAGCAAGTGTTGATTGGAATGACCAAATTCTTTGGTTTTGATTTTAAGACACGGTTATTATAATTTTTAGTCAAGGTATCTGGCAATGCAACAAATGGCCTTATTTTATCATACTCAGATTCAGATAGACTGTATAAACGAACCAAATCCTTTTTTACCCTAAAGATTCCACCTTTATTTCTATAATTCAAGATATTCTTTACTATCCGACTTGATAATCCTTTCTGAATTAATTGTTCTTTAGTATCTGTATTTGGATTGAATAACTCAATAACGCGTAGTTTATTGGTAGTGTAATTCTGAAAATTTTTATTCTGACTTGTATCCTTTAACAGTTTTTCATTTTTAGCAATGAAATCATTGAGTACTTGAGAATCCTCTGTGATGGCATTTTTTTGAAAGTAGTTATGAATGTAGAATTGATAGGCACATACCAACGAAACGACAAAAATTAATGTAAAAAAACCGAGTCTTTCAAAATTTGAAACCTCTAGATATTTTTTTAATTGATCAAAAAAATTTCGTATCAATCAAAGGCTGCTAGAGTTTCTGCTTTGTACTCTCCTTGCAGTAATTTACCTTTAATATCTTGGAAAGCTTTTATAGTCTCGTCAACGTCCTCTAGGGTGTGAGCTGCAGTAGGTATTAACCTTAACATAATAATATCTTTAGGAACTACTGGATATACCACAATCGAACAAAATATATTGTAATTTTCTCTCAAATCATGCGTAAGATGGGTTGCTTCAGCAACATTACCTTTGAGTATCACTGGAGTCACACAAGATGTAGTCGTACCAATATTGAATCCTTCTGCTTTGAGTCCTCCTTGTAGAGCGTTCACAATTTTCCATAAATTTGCTTTGTGCTCAGGTTGTGTTCTCAGCATTTCAAGGCGTTTGAGTGCTCCTTGGACGAAAGTCATCGGTAGAGATTTTGCAAAAATCTGAGAGCGCATACTATACCTCAAATAATTTATGATAACAGTGTCTCCGGCAATAAATGCACCAATACTTGCCATTGATTTAGCAAATGTAGAGAAGTAAACATCAATTTCAGCTTGAACGCCTTGCTCTACCCCTGCACCTTCGCCATTAGGCCCTAAAGTTCCAAAACCATGTGCATCGTCCACCAATAGCCTGAATTCAAACTTAGATTTTAACTCAACTACCTCACGTAGTTTACCTTGATTACCACTCATTCCAAAAACGCCTTCGGTGATTACTAAAATAGCTCCCCCTTGTTCTTCTGCAATTTTTGTAGCTCTAATTAGCTGCTTTTCTAAGTTTTCAATATCGTTATGGGCAAATACAAATCGTTTACCTTGGTGAAGTCTAACTCCATCAATTATACAAGCGTGTGATTCAGCGTCATACACTATAACATCTCTTCGATCTACGAGTGCATCAATAGCAGATAAAATACCTTGATATCCAAAATTTAATAAAATAGCATCTTCTTTTTGCTGAAATTCTGCAAGTTGTCGTTCTAACTCCTCATGATAATCAGTGTTTCCCGACATCATACGAGCACCCATTGGGTATGCATTTCCGTATGCTGCTGCTGCATCCGCATCTACTTTTCTTACCTCAGGGTGATTTCCTAATCCTAAGTAATTATTTAAGCTCCAATTCAATACTTCTTTTCCTCTAAACATCATTCGAGGAGCAAGTTCACCCTCCAATTTTGGAAAAGTGTAGTAGTGGTGAGCTGCTTCGGCAAATTGGCCTAAAGGGCTGGTTTTGTTAGCTAATTTCTCAAATAAATCCATGAAATGTATTCGTTATTTGTGGCTGCAAAGATAATAAGTTTATATTTCTAATAAGCATACAACATTCACCTTATGAGTATTGTTTTTAACACATTAAAAACACCGTGTAAACATAAAATAAACACTAATCGTTTATTTGCGAGCGTTTTATTACTAAAATATCGTTAAATTTGCAAGCATTTTTGTTGAAAAGCATATTATACATATCAGCCATTTTATTGGTTTCGTCCTGCTCAAATTACCAAAAAATTGTTAAGGATGGTACACCTCAAGAGAAGCTAGATGCTGCCCGAAAATATTACAAAGAAAAAGACTATTTGAGGGCTCAACCGCTTTTGGAGGAACTGTTGGGATTATATTATGGCCGAGCTGAACGCGAGGAAATATATTATCTATTTGCTTACTCATACTTTGGGAATAACGACTTTTTATTAGCTGGTTATCACTTTAATAATTTTGCAGAAACTTATACACTGAGCGATAAAAAAGAAGAAGCAGAATACATGACTGCAGTATGTAAATTCAAAAAAGCAATGCCTCAGGAGCTGGACAAGACTCCAACTGAAGATGCAATTAAAGATTTACAAACGTTTATCAATGAATATCCAAATAGCTCATATGTTGCTGATTGCAACGATAAAATTGATCTTTTAAGAGAGCGAATTCTCATGAAAGTATATTTAAATGCAAAACTTTATTACGATTTAGGATATTATAAGAGTGCTATGGTTGCATGCCAAAATGCCATCGATGATTATCCCGATATAAATAATCGAACTGAATTGTCCTTTTTAGTAGCTGATGCTGCATATTTGTATGCCAAAAATAGTTTACAGAAAAAACAGCAAGAACGCTATCAAGAAGCACTAAAAAAATTAGAAGAATTTGAAAAAGAGTTTGGTAATTCAAATGATTTCTCGAATTCAATCGAAAAAATAAGAAAAAAGACACTGGCTGAATTAGCCCAAATTAACACAGAATAAAACTATCATGACAAATAACGATATCGAAATCCCAAATTCAACAATCACTCGTGACACTCGAGAAATTAGTATTCCAACTGACAACTTGTATGAGTCTGTTGCTGTAATATCGAAAAGAGCCAACCAAATCTCTTCGTCACTAAAGGAGGAATTAGTTGCAAAATTGGATGAATTTGCATCTGACCACGATAACCTTGAAGAAATCTTTGAGAATCGAGAGCAAATTGAAATTTCAAAATATTACGAGGGACTTCCTAAGCCTACCATCGTAGCTATAGAAGAGTTTTTAAGTAACAAAGTCTATTTCAGAAATCCTGCAAAAGAAGAATCTAAATAAAAAGATACTTCTAGGTATTACTGGAGGTATCGCAGCTTACAAAGCAGCTACACTCATCCGTCTACTTATTAAGAGTGGTGCAGAAGTAAAAGTAGTTTGTACCCCGAATGCCCTTGATTTCATTACTCCTCTTACGCTTTCTACCTTATCTAAGCAAGCTGTACACAGTCATTTTTTTGTTAAAGAAACTGGGGAGTGGATAAACCATGTAGAACTCGGTAAATGGGCCGACGCAATGATTATTGCACCTGCAACATCCAATACTATTTCTAAAATGGCAACAGGTAGATGCGATAACTTACTTATAGCCACATATTTATCTGCAAATTGTCCGATATTTTTTGCTCCAGCTATGGATTTAGATATGTACAAACACCCTTCTACTTCTAACAATATTTCTAAACTTATTGAATTTGGTCATATTGAGCTACCAGCCTCTGCAGGTGAATTAGCAAGTGGACTTGTAGGTATGGGTAGAATGTGTGAACCTGAGGATATCTTTGAATTGGTTTCCAACCACTTTGAAGTTTCAAATGCATTGACTGGAAAAACAATATTAGTAAATGCCGGACCAACGCATGAAAAAATTGATCCCGTTCGATTTATAGGAAACCACAGTACAGGCAAAATGGGAAAGGCTATAGCTAACACTCTTGCGGATCGTGGAGCAAATGTTGAGCTTGTTCTTGGTCCAGTTGACACCCATGGATTATCTCCAAAAATCAATGTAACAAAAATCACATCTGCTCAGGAAATGTACGAAGCATGTCAAACTATTTTTAAAAATTGTGATGCGGGTATTCTAGCAGCTGCAGTTGCAGATTTCACTCCCACAAACTACTCCAATAAAAAAATAAAAAAAGGACAAAACGACAACCTTCAACTATCAATGACTCGTACCCCAGATGTTCTAGCATCGCTTGGAAAGTCAAAAAAAGAACATCAAGTTTTAGCTGGATTTGCCTTGGAAACGCATGATGAAATAAATCATGCTCAAAAAAAATTAGATAAGAAAAATCTAGACTTCATCGTACTTAATTCCATGAACGATGTGGGTGCAGGTTTTGCAAAAGATACAAATAAGATTACCATAATAGAAAAAAATGGTAAAAAACATACATTTGATACTAAATCTAAAAAAGAGGTTTCTGTAGATATAGTAAATCTACTTCAAAATTATTTATGAGATATCTAATTTTATTTTTTACCCTAATGATCAATGTTCTAATGTATGGACAAGATTTACAGTGTAACATTCAAATACGAACTGATCGAATTCAGGCTACCAACAAAGAAATTTTCGTTGATTTACAAAATTCCATTAACCAGTTCATGAACCAAAGAAACTGGATAAGCAACAAGGTTCAACCTCAAGAAAAAATCAACTGTAACTTTGTTATTAACATTACTGAATTTAATATCGATAAATTCAAAGCAGAGGTAAACATCACGAGTACTCGACCTGTATATGGCACCACTTATAACACCACGTTATTCAGCCATTTTGACCAAGATTGGCTTTTTCAATATGCTCAATTTCAAAGTTTAGATTACCAAGAAAATGCCAATGTCATGGCACTTACTACATTATTGGCGTTCTATGCGAATATTATCATCGGTGTTGATTTTGACACATATGCACTGGAAGGAGGACAAACATATTTTAATAAAGCTCTTCAAATTCGCAACTTATCTCAAAATGTACCTGGTTGGAACCCGAGTGATGGAAGAGGTAATCGGAATAAATACTACATTATCGATCAATTATTAGATGATCGTTTTAGACCATTTAGAGCTGGATTTTACCAATACCACATGAATGGTTTGGATAAGTTTAAAGACGATAACGATGATGCCCGCAAGGAAATCTACCAATCATTAGAAAAGATTCGATCTATTCAAGAACGCATTCCTAATTCAGTTACCTTCAAAATCTTCTTTAATGCTAAACGAGAGGAGCTTATCAATATTTTTTTGAAAGCAGACCCTGGTTTAAAAAACAGAGCCATTGACCTCTTGGGTAAATTAGATCCATCCAACGCGATCAATTACGATAAAATAAAAGGCTAAAAGTTCAGGAGTTGAACTCCATTGTAAAGCTTTTTGTAACCTCGTCATTACGTTCCAATGTAAGTATTCCTTTTTTCTGAAGAATATCCTTATTGTGGGATACATAGTCAGCCATACCTTGCCATGGCTCTATACACACAAAAGGTGCTCCTGGTTTTGACCAGATTCCCAAATGGGGAAAATCAGTGATAGTTAACTTGACTTCATGTGTTGATGATTTATGAGCGAGCTTAACCCAATTTGATTTTAAATCTTGAAAAATCAAGGCATCCTGATTAAATATATTTTTGTCTAATGGAATTTTATTTCCTTGTATTACATCAATTAAGGTTTCTTTGATATATGGGCCTTCTAATGTATTTGCTTTTATGTCCTCTTCACATTCAAATTGAATATCATAGTCATCAATTGAGTGAATATTGAAAGCAGGATGACCACCAAAAGAAAATGGCATTACCTTAGTATCATTATTAATTACCCTAAATTTTTGCTCTAACGAATTTTTATTTAATGTGTAGGTAATTAAAAGTGTAAAATTAAAGGGAAAACTTAAAAGGGTGTCTTGATTTTGTTGAAGAACAAAGCAAATTGAATGCTCACTTTGGTGCAACACCTCAAAATCCAAATTGCGAGCAAAACCATGGTGACTTAAACCATATCTTTTACTTTGATAGGTATATTCATGATCCAATAAACTTCCTACAATTGGGAACAAATTGGGAGCATGGCGTTCCCAAATAGGTCCTGCCTGCCAAATAAATTCAGTTTGTGACTTATTCTTTACAGAGCAAAGTTCGGCACCTTTCCGCTTGATATGAACATCAATAAAATCGTTGTGAATTGAATATATATCCAACATGAGTAATGCAAATTAAAGTAAACTAAAGGGTTTTGTAATAGGTATTATTTATCTTTGCCCGAAGAAATTAACTTGTATCTAACGAAAATTATATGGGGGATTAGCTCAGTTGGCTAGAGCGTTTGACTGGCAGTCAAAAGGCCACCGGTTCGAATCCGGTATTCTCCACTAATTTTCTTTCTTAGTGACTCAACTTTCAAAGCCTTTCATTGTCAATAAGTTACATCTTTTGAACTTGCAATAACTTTTATTTTGTTCCTAATCTCATTATAAAATGTTTCAATTATGTTTCTTTGTAGCCTATTCTTCTAACCCGTGTATGAATTAAATTCTAAAATTGAGATATACATTCCACAGTCTTTGAAAGGTTTGGTTGACGTTATTGGTCAGCACATATCTCATTATCCCTCTCACATGCTGGCTTTACCAAATTCCAAAGTAGAAATCATGTTTATTCTTGAAGGCAGCCAATTTGAACAATTTCATATAGATAAAAATAAAAGTAAATTTCTACCTAATGATACCAATAAGTCAGTAATGGTGTTTTCCAGCCAAACAAGACCAGTTGAAGCAGAATTTAAAAATCTGAATGTCATGACAGTAGTAATGAATCCGATAGCTGCTATAGCCATTTTAGGTATTCCAGCATGGGAAATCAAAGACTTGCATTTTGAACCCAATACTTTGCCCCATCTTAATGGCATACAAGATGCATTGAATACTCTTCCTACCTTTCAACAACGAGCAAAATATCTTGAAAAATATTTATTTCAGCAGCTTATAAAATCAAGGTATTTAAATCAGACGCAACAAAAAATTCGTGGTATGCAAATGCTACTTGGGGAAAAAAACTCCATCTTAAATGAAACTGAATTAAATTTTGATCACCTCTACTATTCCAAATCCCACTTTAATAGAGTTTGCAGAGACTGGCTTGGTGTAACATATAGAGAATACCAGCTACATAAAAAGTTTCGCAAGGCCATGTATGCCATTAATAACAAAAATCAATCCTTGACTCAAATTGCATATGACCTTAAATATTATGATCAAGCTCATTTCACACGAACATTTAAAAAATTTGCCGGGGTAAGCCCTAGTGAATATAGGAGTTCTAATAAAGGACAAATCCCAGAATTTATTATATTAAAATGAGAGATTGATACAATTATTAGAATCAAATAGATTTTAAGTTTGTTAAAAATTTATAAATAATAAACATGAAATCATCATTGATCTACCTCATCTGTATCTTAATACAATTTATCTCCGGATTCGGACTTTTAATCGGTATTTTTTTAGACCCCATAGGCCTTATGCAACCTCAATTTGAAATTGACTTGAATAGCGAACCAGTAGCTGACCTATTGATTTTTTGGACGCAAGGAATTATTGATGTCACTGCCATGCATATGATTGGAATTGGACTATTACTCCTAGTTTTACGTTCATTTCGACTTGAAAACCATGTAAATAAGAAGGTGTTCGCTGCCTTCGCTGCCTTCCAAGGCTCTGTTTTACTAGTAGCCCTATACAATCACTTTTTCCAAGGAGGTGGGCCGCCGCCGTTCATTGGTGTTCTTTTAATGGCTCAGGCAGTTTTAACTATATATGGTTGGAAAAAGGCAATAAATTAAATTTCATTAACTACAACTAAAGTAATCTCTTTTAGCAGCCAAACTTTTCAACACAAGCGACCAGCCCAGAGTCCATCAAAAAATGTTTCACCTGTGTTTTTAAAGAGTTAATAAACGACTGAAAATTAGGTAGTTGTAAAAGAATGAAGGCGACCGGTATTCTCCACTAAAACAGTGATCTATACAATTCAAATCTATGCATTTTGCATAAATTTTTTGCATAATTGACAGTTTTTTGACAGTAAAAAGCTAAAATTTTTGAACCAATTTTTTTGAAAATTCTACATCCATGTTTTTAATAATTAAAAATAAGCTAATAACTTTTATTGGTGGGACAATTTTCATTTGATTTATTGAAAATAATGTAAGTTTGTTAATCTCTATTAACAAATGCCATAGGGTAAATCACATTTCAAACGGTATAATAGTATAAATTTAATAAAATAATGAAAAATACAATTAAGTTAATTTTAGCAATGTTTGTCTTTAGTTCTGTATTTATCACCTCATGTCAAAAGGTTGATTTTAAGGAAATTATCGAAAAAGTAAGAGACGATAAAGGAGACAGAGATCGTGACGATGACAGAGATCGTGATGATGACAGAGATCGTGACGATGACAGAGATCGTGATGATGACAGAGATCGTGATGATGACAGAGATCGTGATGATGATGACAGAGATCGTGACGATGACAGAGATCGTGATGATGATGACAGAGATCGTGACGATGACAGAGATCGTGATGATGATGACAGAGATCGTGATGATGATGAGGAAGAAGACATAGAAGGACGAAGATAATTTTCATACCAATTATAATTTTAGGCCAGTTTCAATAAGGAAACTGGCCTATTACTTGTTTTAAACTAAAGGTTGAGAATCACCAAACGAATATTTGTTGAGTTATACAATGAATATTTTGACGATATCCGTCGATATATATACTACCGAAGTGGAGATGAACAACTAGCTGCCGATATAGCCCAAGATACTTTTGTCAAATTGTATCAAAACAAAAAACTAAAAAAAGAGCACATAAAAAGTCTATTGTATAAGATAGCAAATCAATCTTTTTTAGATTACTTGAGAAGAAAGAAAGCCTCTACTGACTATTTAGAGCACATTAGACTATCTTTCAAAAGCAGTCATGATATAAGTAATTTAAATCTAAATGAATTAAAAATAGCCTATGAAAAAGCTCTCTCTACTATGCCTGAAAAAGACAGAATAGTGTTTCTTATGAGTAGAATGGAAGACAAAAAATACAGGGAAATAGCTGAAAGTTTTGATGTTAGCATAAAAACTGTCGAAAAACGCATGAGCAGTGCATTGAAGTATCTTAAAAAAGAATTGAAAGAATTTGAATAAAAAAAACAACATACCGTGGTGGAATGATAATTTTATCAAAGGATTTGACTTGTCTTTTAAACAATCCAAAGAGGCCCTTCTTGCAAGCACAATGAAAGCTGCAGGAGTTGGATTTCCTATAATAATAGCAATAAAATCCTTTTGGCTAATATCTTTAATTATCACAGTAGTATTTGGTTCCATAACCTATCGTGTTTATCAGATAACGCAACGGACTCCTGCTTCTCAATATCGGGCAGAAACACTTATAGATAAGAAGGATAAATCGACTTTAGTAGTCTCGGATTCTGTAATTATGACCGGTGTTCCAATAAATAAAAAATTGACGAAAAAAGCCATTTTTGATTCTAGTAAGACTTCTGAACCTAACTCTTCAGTGGATGGTAATCTGACAATATCAGAGTTTGTTATTTATCCAGAAACCTCATCTCTAATCAGAAAAGAAAAAGGAGTTTTAAATAGTCATGCTTTTGAAGAAAAGATTATTACCGAAGAAACTGTTAAAGCCAATTCTGCATTTATTCCAAATCGAGAAACAATAATTAAATCCACACCAGGACTAGCAGAATCAGAAAATTTTCAGTTAGAAAATAAAAAACTTGATTTTGTAGAATCTATATTGCATGTGGAACCCATTTTAAAAAATAATCTTAAGGGCACACCAGAAATTACTCCAATTTCAAAAACATTAAACATTGATTATAGCAAGGATTCGAGCTACAAAAGTTTAGATAGTATGCCAAATGATTTTTATAATTCTGAAGCATCAGCATTACAATCCAACGTCTCTTTTACATCCCCAAAACGTTCAAACACAACTTTGATGCTAGGAATAGAATACAATCTACAATCTGATGAATTCAGTTCAAGAACTTTTCTGACAGATATGGAATCCGATGCGATTGAATCTTCAAAAAAACTTCAACTAAATTGGCCTGCCATCAACATTTCAAAAAAACTTTATAAAAATTTTTATGTCTCACTAGGAGGTGGCATAACCAAAACATTGGGTTCTCTGGATAATCAACTCATAGTACCTTATGACAGAAATAATGATAATATTATAGATAGAGAGCTAATAGCTAACAGAAGTTCAATCACCTCAGAAAACACCTTTGAAATTAATGACTTGGCACTTGTTTATACCAGATACCCTCAGGATGAGTGGTCAGAAAGTGAAAAGCTAGTTCTTTTTTTCAATGAATCATTTGAATATAATGGATTCCAAATACCCATAAGCTTAGACTATTACCAAAGTAATAATAGAATTCAATGGTACATAAAAGCAGGTGTTAATATAACATTATTGACGGTGATACATGAACTATCTCAGTTCGACTTAATTACTTTAAACGAAGATGTTTTTATCAGAGACTTTAATATTGTTAATAGTGAAGTTTCTGAGTATAAAATTCAATACATAACTCCATTCACTGTTGTCGGGATCAACCATCGTATTACTAACGCTTGGTCTATAAGAACAGGTATACAGTCCAATTTTGATTGGTTTTCTAAAAAACTGATAGAGGATAGTAAAGTTCGCCTTTCTCTTTCTTTCGGAATAAACTACAGACTTCACTGAAATGAATTAATAAACAATTATTATTTTGAGATATTATTTGATCAGCAGTCGAACTTTTCAACACTCGCGAGTAGCTTGGAGTCCATCAAAAAATGTTTCACCCGTAAATTTAATTAATCAGTAAATAACTGATAATTAGATTATTACAAAGCAATGAAGGCGACCGGTATTCTCCACTAAAACATTGATCTATGCAAAATGCATAGATTTTTTGCATAATTGACTTTTGTATCCAAATTATAAATACTAAAATTGAAAATGAAATTTATCAAATTTTCGTTATTCATAATTTCTTTCTTATTCATAAATTCTGTTCATGCTCAAAGTACCCAATCATTTAAAGAGTTAAATGCAGGTATTGCATTTGATGGATGGGGAGGTTGGCCAGGTGCAAGTTTTTTATGGGGTCAAACTTACCAAAATAATAAACGAATATTTGAATGGCAAGCAGGAATAGCATTTCCATCTCTAGTAACAGGAAAATTAACGCTAGCTCATGGTAAATTTGACAAATACTCTGGTATAAGTTTAAGGGTTTGGCCTCTGACCATTGGACCACAATTTAAAATCAACAACAGTTTAACATTAAGTGCTGAACTTGGAACAGGAGAGGATATTAGTTTCTCTTCGTTTGGTATCTTAACTATTGGTTTTCGACGATAGATGTTTAATGTAAGCAGTCAAACTTTTCCAAACCAGAGACTAGCTTGGAATTCAAAATCATTGACAGTTAATATATATTTTCCCGATGGATTATTTACAATTGTAAATTAACGTTTTGACTCCTAAAGTTATGTCTTCTGAAGTAAACCCAGGAATAGTTAAGCTAGAACTTGTGTAGTATTGTTTATCATTGTACTCGTATGAGTAGACAAAAGGAAAAGGAAAAAGATCATCTTTACCAAAGTCTACTGATATTGTACCACTTACAATGTTCTGATTACCAACTAAAAGAGGAACTAAATAAATATAACCAACGTTTTGACTCCTAAAGTTATGTCTTCTTTGATACATTATAAAGAATACAAAATTAGAATTGTTAGGATTTTTTCTATAGTCATATGTTGAAATATCAAATTTTAGAAACTCTTCAAGTTCATTTGTTACTTCACCGTTAGTAGGGTCCAAGATAGGCCTTAACTCATTGAAAACACATTGAGTAAGGTTACCACTATTATTGTAACTAAAAGTTGATATTGAATTAATGATGTCATCACCTGTAGAAAGGTCATGATCCTCAAATTCTGTGATATTTTGTCCTGATGATTGAATGACATAATAGCCAGTTATTTCTGTTCCTGACTTGACATCTACTCTTGAAGGAATTGAATTATTTCCACTGTATTTAAATTCATAAAGAATCACATCGTCAATATCGTTGTTTTGAATTTCAGTAGCTGTAACAATTCGGTTCCCGTCATATTCAAATGATATAGCACTAGTAGTACCTGTATTTTCAACTGAGCTAGCTATAATTATATTGTTGGTATCGTTGTATTCATAGGTAATGCTCTCTGTCTCTTCACCATAATCTATTACCTCTTGGATAATATAACATCTATTTGTACTTGGTGTGTTTTCCTCTTCGTCAGAACATGATTGTAAAAAGTTGCCTCCTAATAGAAGAGCTGCGAATAGAATAGTAGTTTTTTTGATTATTACCTTATAATTCATAATTGCAATATAATAAAAATTTATACTATGGACAGAAAAAAAGCCCCGCAATCTGCGTCAAACTTTTCAACACCAGAGACTAGCTTGGATTCGATCAAAAAATGTTTCACCTGTATTTTTAAAAAGTCAATAATTAATTGAAAATTAGATAGTTACAAAGAAATGAAGGCGACCGGTATTCTCCACCATTTTTCTTTTTGGGTTTCTAACTTGAGGAAAGAACCCTTATATCTTTTGTCTATCTATGATGACACTTTATTTATCTCAAAAATCTCATAACTTTCCAAAACCTCATCCCAAATAGGTTTTGAGACAGGATTTGATCCATCTAAGAAAGAGTTTAGTGCATTTTCATCGTGAACAGAAATCTTAAACATTACTGCACTCTTGTCAGGAGATACTGTACCTAGGGTTTTTGTTAAATCTGCAACTTTTCTTCTTTCATTCATCCCCTCTTCAGACTTCATAAAACCCATGAATTTCTCATAGCTTCCTTCGTTTAGTTTTGCAACTACAAGTATATTTTTCATACCCCAAATATATCATTTTCTTTGACATTCTATTTATCTGAGGTAGATCTAAATAATTTCAGCAGTCAAACTTTTCCACACCGGAGACTAGCTTGGAGTCCATTAAAAAATGTTTCACCTGTATTTTCGATTAGTCAATAATCATCTGATAATTAGATAGTTACAAATGAATGAAGGCGACCGGTATTCTTCTCTAAAAAATTGATCTATTCATTTTACATATATTATTTTATATATATAACTTTTATTATCACATATTAATTAAATTCGTTGTTTATGAATGGTATTACTAAAAATATAAATAATCCTGAAAGATGGGCAAGAGGAATAATTGCAATATTCTTAATACCTGCAGTTTTTGTTAATGGTTACACTTTGTTCCCTATAATACAGAGCTTTGTTGGGTTAGTCCTTGTCTACAACGCGCTTTCAGGAATATGCTGGACTTCCCGTTTTTTTGGAATTAAAACTTGTGAGCGAAGTTAAGATCAGCAGTCAAATTTTTCCACACCGGCGTCCAGTTTAGATTCCCTCAAAAAATGTTTCACCTGTGTTTTTGGTTAATCAATAATTAACTGACAATTAGATAGTTACAAAGAAATGAAGGCGACCGGTATTCTCCACCATTTTATTCCTTTATAAACTTCCATCTTAGATTAGAATTATCTAAAATACTAAAAAAGTAAATGCCTTTTGGAATGTTGATTAAATCAATAATAGTGCTATTTGAATTAATTTTACCATTAACTATATTCCTTCCTAGTTGGTCGTAAATAATGTAATCAGATCCAAGATTATTTGCATTTGCAGTAATGTGCATTTTATTTTTAACAGGATTTGGGTAGATTGTCATGCCAGGATTTTTTAATATATCGACATTTAATGGACCTCCAATAACAAATTTGGTAACTTCGACAGTATTGCTTGGAGGACATGCACCAGATTGTGTCATAAGTATACTTTGAACAACAGGAATGGCATATCCTTCAACCCACCATTGGTATGCATCATATGATGTTACGCAAGGTGAAGAACCAATTTGACGATCTGTCCAAGTTCTTCTTGAACGAACAAGCACAGCATTATTATGAACGCTGTTGTCTGGCATTGTAATTGTTCCTTTGGATATTGCTTCAGAAATTACAAGGTCATCTCTTATTAAGTATGGTGGGCCGTTTAGCACTGTAAACGGAACCTCTTTTTCAAAATCAGTATGCTCATCTCCAACATTAAAAGGATATGGAATCAATACCAATGAATTTTCGTATGAAGAGGTGACAACAGAAATTTCACCATGGAACGTATATTTAGAGTTACTAAATCCAAGAAAAAATTGATTTCCGTCTTCATACTTTACGTGAGTAGCGTTAGGATAATTACTAGATTGGTTTGAAGTGTTGATTGGTGCAATATGTATGGTAGCTTTTGAAGTGGTTGAAATCGTTGAAAAATCCCAATCTCCTTCATTTGAAAAGTTTATAGTATTACCAATGAGACCAACTTCATAATAAATACCTGCTTCAGGGATGGTCGGAATGCTGATTGATTGTGAGAAGATAGATGATGATAAGGTTAGCAAAAAACTAAATAATAATAATTTTTTCATAATTCAAATATAACATACTTTAGATCTAAACTTATTAACGCCCGCGAGTAGCTTGGAGTCCATCAAAAAATGTTTCACCTGTATTTTTAATAAGTCAATAATTAATTGAAAATTAGATAATTACAAAGAAATGAAGGCGACCGGTATTCTCCACTATTTTCATCTATCTTTATTTTACCACCTACAAAGTCTATAGTTGAATATTAATTTTTTAATTTAAAAAGAAACTTGAGTTAAATCAATATATTTGGATTATGAATAATAAAACTATAGGCTTTATATCATTATTAATTTGTTTTATTTTAAATTCTTGTGATAAAAATGATGAATCAATAAATCCAATACAGTCACCTACAATCCAAAAATCAGTTGGAGATACTTTCCAGGGTGGTATCATATTTTACCTAGATGGAAATGGAGGAGGATTAATTGCTGCAACTTCAGATCAATCTACCGTTTCTGCCAATACCGATGGTTCAAATTGGGGATGTACAGGTAATAATATTAATGGAGCTGATTCTTCTGCTGTCGGATCAGGATATCAGAATACAATTGATATCGAGCTAGGATGTATTTCAGCTGGAACAGCAGCAGATGTTTGTGCAAATCTTAATCTGGGCGGTTATAGCGATTGGTTTCTACCTTCAAAAGATGAATTAGATCTGATGTGGCAAAATTTAGCTGATTCAAATAACATTGGTGGTTTTGCTCCTTACACCTATTGGAGTTCGACTGAGGATAATAGCGAAAATGCATGGATGCAAAATTTCTTTACTGGTATTCAACGTTCTAGAGCTAAATCTTCTGGTTACTGGGTAAGAGCTGTTCGTGCTTTTTAGCATAAAATGTCATTATAAATTATAATTAATAAAAAAATATTTATAAACTACCATGATAGTAATTCCAATTCTATCTTAATCACAAAAGGTACATTCAGTTAATAAATAAACAAACCCCAAATCATAGGGTTAAACTTCCATTCTGTACAAAGGCTTATTGCTTTATGAATATTTTACGTATTGTAGATTCAAAATCATTGACAGTTAATATATATTTTCCCGATGGATTATTTTCAATGTTCAATGTTTGATTTCCTGCTGAAAATAACTCTTGATAAACAACCTTACCTTGCAAATCGTAAATTGTAACTTCACTTTTCGATTGAAGATTTATGGTTAGATAGTCATTTACGGGATTAGGATAAAAATCAATAGTTTTTTGACTTAATGCATCAACAGACAAAAGCTTTTCTGCATTTAAGAAAGAAGATCGTTCATATTGAATGTCATCATCTAAATAAAATTTTTCTAAAGCTGCAACTGGTAAAGGAATTCCATCTACCCACCAATATTTTCCATATTCAGTAATAGTTGCTTTTAGTACAAAAACAGAACCTTCCATAGCTTTTGTAGTTTCGACTAAAATTGCATTATCATACTTTTTACCATTTGGTAATATTAATGAAGAAACACCAAGAACTTTACTTGTACAATTATCTTTTACAGAACCTGATGCACCATTAAATTCGAAATCAGATTCAATTTCATCAGTAAATTGTGAGGTACTATTTAGAGGAAATTTCATCCATAGAACGGCATCTGAATAACTAGACTTAGTATTGTCAGTTATTCGACCATGATTATAAACTTCATTGCCTGAATAAGAATAAAAGAATTCTCCATTTTGAGAGCTAATAAAATGGGTTGCTTTTGGATAGTCAGACTGAGATGAAGAATGACTAATAGGTAATAGTTTCATCTCGTAAATAGAAGTTGTTTTAACAGATGAAAAGTCCCATGGACCTTCATTACTGAATGAAGTGGGTTCAGAATTGTCTTCAAGTTGATCAAAATTGTAGCTTACTCCATATTCAGGAACGGTTGGCATATTGATGGTTTGACCAATAAGTGCAAAACTTATAATTTGGATTGAAATTAATATTGTGTAACGCATTTTACAATTTTAGAAAAAATTATAAAAATATTCAAACTTTTCCACACAGGAGGCTAGCTTGTACTCTATTAAAAATGTTTCGCCTATATTTTTTGATAGTCGATAATTAACTGATAATTAGATAGTTATAAAGTAATGAAGGCGACCGGTATTCTCCACTAATTTTCTTTTTGAGTTTAAATAAAAAAAACTGTTTTCAATTAGCTATATTATCTGCGGCATAAACGCCTGGAAGTAATTCTGGCTTATATCTCGCCTTAAATCCATAACCAATTACATATCCAACAGCTGCTTTTACAAGCTTGTTAGACTTCTTCGTGGGGTCGATGTTATAATCTAAATCAATAGTGTCTATTTCAATTCCATGTTCTTTTAGATAAAGTGCAACTTCAACTGCTTTTTCGCACTCTTTCCATAGACGAGTCCAAATATCTTTGATTTCTGGAAGAACTTCTTTTTTATAAATGACGTGACAACCAGTTGAAGACACATGAAACACTAAAGTAGTTGCATATGTGGTAGATCCATTTTTAGTTTTACTATCACATCCCAAGTAAATTACAATATCACAGGATTCATGAGCAGTAATGAATTGTTTAACATATGGGGCCAATTCAAATTGGTTGCTATCCGTAAGCTTTTTAAATTTCATGTAATTTTTAATTAATGAATAATAGGTCATCAATATAGGGGTGTTGATTCACATATAAAAAAGTATTTAAAAATTTACTTTTTATTTAATCACTTGTGCATTCATCAGTTGACATTTTCATATCTACAGTAGCTCATTAGCTAAATTTGCGAGTTCACTTCGCTCTCCTTTTTCCAAATTAACATGACAGAATAGAGGATGATTCTTCACTTTATCAATCAGATAAGAAAGACCATTACTTTCAGCGTCAAGATAAGGTGTATCTATTTGATTAATATCTCCAGTAAAAACAATTTTAGTATTTTCACCTGCTCTTGTGATAATAGTTTTTATTTCATGAGGAGTAAGGTTTTGTGCTTCGTCTACAATAAAAAACACATTACTTAAAGTTCTTCCTCGAATAAATGCTAATGGTGCAATAGAAATCTTCTCTTGTTGGACCATTTCATTTATTCTTTTAAATTCTTTATCGGTCTCTTTGTATTGACTTTTTATAAACTTTAGGTTATCCCAAATGGGCTGAATATATGGGTCTATTTTAGCATTTGCATCACCTGGTAAAAAACCAATATCTCTATTACTAAGAGGTACTATGGGTCGGGTAATATAAATTTGTTGAAACTTACTTCTTTGCTCAAGTGCTGCGGCCAAAGCCATCAATGTTTTACCTGTGCCAGCAACACCTCGTAGGGTTATTAGTTTGATATCGGGGTCCATTAAAGCATGTAAAGCGAACGCCTGCTCGGCATTTCTTGGAGTTATTTTATAAATGGTTCTCTTTTCAACACGCTCTATAATGCCCTCCAAAAAATTATAGTATCCCAGTGCCGATTTTTTCCCATTTTTCATGATTAAAAAATGGTTAAATGGAAACTTATTTTTACTTATACTGCTTGCCTGAACTTGTTCTGATTTAAATAGTTTGTCAATGATTGACGTATCAAGATCCTCTAAAATTGTTTTACCTGAGTAAAGTTTATCTACGTCTTTCACCTTACCAGTCAAGTAATCTTCTGCTTGTAGTGTAAATGCTTTAGCTTTTACACGCAAACAAATGTCTTTTGAGACAAGCACTACTTTTCGTTTTGGATACTCTTGTTGCAGTGATAGTGCAGCATTTATTATTTTATTATCATTTTTATAATCATCAAAAGTATCTGCAGCATTGTTCTTAAGATTTAGTATTTCTTTTACTATTTTCAAACTCCCCTTACTTCCACCTCCTATTTCTACCCAGTTATTTAACATTGAATCACTGGAAACACTATTGAGAAAACGTATAAAGCTTCTGGCCTCGTAATTTTTAGATTCTCCTCCTTTTTTGAAAGTATCTAACTCCTCCAATACCTGAATTGGAATTGCAACATCATTATCTTCAAAATTATTTACAGATTTGTGATCATACAATATGACCGAAGTATCCAATACAAAAATCTTTTTAGTTTTATTCATGATTCCATTCAAAACTAAATTTTAAAATTGGTTTAGAAACATCAATTTAATACGTTTTTCCCCAACTTTTACATGATTTTTATTTCCTTTTATTAAGTGCAATTATTTGACTCCAAGATTTAATATATTGCTATAATTAAACTAAAAAATTAGTTTTACACTAAAGTTTAATTTTAATAATTTCATACGCAAATTCATGATTCTCAGCCTTAATAAAATTAAAAACAAATTAGGTATTGATCGTTGGATGATAATTCTCATTGGTGTTATTAGTATTTGGGTATCAAGTAACCTCAGCTGGGGAGATGATAGACCTCAAAGTATTATTGAAGCGGACGGCAAAGGTTACTATTCACATTTGCCCGCTCTTTTCATATTCAATGATCTCAATTTCGGTTTTTTTGAGGAGTATGAAGGGAAAAAGTACTACAATAAAAATCTTTACTATGATTTTCTTAAGGAGTTTGAGGGCAAGAGGTACAACAAATATTATGTTGGTACTGCTGTGCCAATGGCACCATTTTTTTTGATGGCACACGTCCTATCAAAAATATATGGTTTACCCGCAGACGGATATTCTAATCTTTACCATATTTTCATCAATATAGCAGCTATTTTTTACCTGATAGTAGCACTTATTTTCTTTGGTAAACTGATGGATCGTTTTAATATTTCTGCTATCAACAAAAGCTTATCTTACCTCATTATTTATTTCGGTACAAATTGGTTTTATTATGTAAATCTTGAACCCGCAGTTTCTCATGTGTATACTGTTGCTTTCGTTCCTATGTTTTTATATTACTTTTTACGATTCTCAGATACTTGGAAATATAAGCACTTAGCACTGGCTTCCTTTATTTTAGGACTTATCGTTCTAATTCGTCCAGTTAACATAATTACTGTTCTCGCGATTCCAATTTTCTATCATTCTTGGGTAGATTTTAAACGTGTTGCAGTTCGCATTATTATGACTCCAAAATATCTATTTACATCAGTTTTGTTGTCTTTTTCTGTAGTTTCAATTCAGTTGATTTTATACAAAGTACAAATAGGTCAGTTTTTCATTTATTCGTATGAAGATGAAGGCTTCAATTTTCTTAACCCCGAATTTTTTAACTTCCTTTTTAGCTATAAAAAAGGATTGTATTTATACACGCCTGTTTTTGCAATAGCCACTCTTGGTTTTTGGTTTTGGTTCAAAAATCGTCTTTGGTCCGCAATGACAGCGATTGCTTTTCTTCTAATTGCTATATATGTATTATGTAGTTGGCATGTGTGGTGGTATGGCGGTGGTTTTGGCACACGAGTCATGATTGATTTTTATGTCATCTGGATATTAGCCATCGCTATTTTACTGAATGCAATTAAAGGTAAATACAGAAAAGCAATCATAACTGGATTCACTATTTTAGTTTTGTTTACTCAGTATCAGACCTGTCAATATCGACACAGTATTATACACTGGGATGGACTTACCTCAACGGAATATTGGGATGTGTTCCTAAAACCTTGGTTCTAGTTAAGAAATAATGGAATTATAAAATCAATAGAGATAAAAAACTACAAATACTGTTTTAGTCGACTTAGCAGCTTGTATTGCTCCTCCGAAAGATTATCAAACTTAACATTAAGAAACATCATGCTTCTGTTTGTTTCATCTGCATCCCAAATTCTAGGTTCCAAATCTTTCTTGTCTGAGTAATCAATTCTTTTGAGTATATATCGAAGACTATTTAGTTGTGCTACTAGCTTGTTGTCAGCATTGATCACTAGCCAAGGGGCTTTATCCCAACCTGTTTTTTCAAACATTTTTTCTTTGTATGTTGTATAGGATTCCCAATGGTCAACCGACTCAAGATCATTCTGGGATAATTTCCAATACTTTAGATCGTGATTTCTTCGAATATCGAATCGAGTAGCTTGTGTATCTATGCTTATGGATAAATAGAATTTAATTAAAATCGTGTCATTTTCAACCATTTTCTTCTCCCAATCAACTACATTCCGCATGAAATACTCATATTGATTGTCGGTGCAATAACCCATCGAGGGTTGAATTACTGCACGAGAGTACCAAGATCTGTCAAAAAATACAATTTCTCCTTCTTGAGGCAACAACTTCTGATAGGTTCTTAACCAATTCCTATTTTGTTTTTCAGTAGGTGTTCCTAATTCAACCACACGATAATGTCTAGTCATTAGATTTTCGGATATCCTATTAATGGCTGATCCCTTACCCGCAGCATCTCTTCCCTCAAAAACAACTGCTAACTTTTTCTTATTTTTTAGCAACCACTCTTGAAGCTTTAACAACTCTCGCTGAAGATGAAATTTTTCCTCATGAAACTGATTATTAGTCAGGAGTTTATACTCTGAGTTTATATAAACAACATCTTTCATTTTTCAAACTTAAGAAAGTTATTACAGTTTAAGCAAAAGTTATGTATTAAGAAATAATGAAATTTTATTTCTTGCTTTGTAAATGATTAAAATGCATATCATAAATCATACCATCTGCCAATCCAATTTTAGGAACTATAACTTGTTTAGATTTCATTTGTTTCAATATAAATAAATAGATATCCAATGCTGGAACAATTAAATCGGCACGGTCTGGTTTTAATTGGTAATCTACAATTCGCTCTTGAATAGTTGCCTTGTTCAGGTCGCTTCTCAGCTTTTTGATTTTAGATACCTTAATAGGTTCCATGTGTCTTGCTCCGAGTATTTTATGTGCTTTGTTAATATTACCACCCGTAGCAAAAACATCATGTTTGACGGTCGAATCTACCTTTTCCGCTAACCAATCACTAATTTTTTTCCAAACCCTTTTTGAAGTTTTATCTTTTATCATCCGCAAGGTTCCAACCTCAAAGGATTTGGCAGCTATTCTCTCACCATTTTCAAAAACACTCACTTCTGTTGACCCGCCACCTACATCAATTACAATATAAGGACTCTGATTTTCAGACAGAAGTAATGGGAATGATAAAAAAATTAATTGTGCCTCTTCTTTACCTGATATTATCTCTACTGAAAGTTCAGCATATTTTTCTATAGCAGCTCTCACTTTATCCGCATTTTTTGCCTCACGCATCGCTGAAGTGGCACACACTCGTGTCTGTCTGACCTTGAAAACATCTGATATAAGTTTAAACGACTGCATCACTTTTAAAAAGTCTTCCAGCTTTTGTTCTGAAATCAATCCATTTTCAAAAACTTCCTCACCCAAACGCAATGGTATACGGGTATAACAATACTTTTGGATATAAACAGATGTGCGATTAGTAACGACTTCTCCGACTAAGAGTCTTACTGCATTTGTTCCAATGTCTATGGCAGCCAATTTCATCAATTGATTCAAATAAAATTACATATACAATGAATACAACATCTTGTTAAAAGGTTGTTTAAAAAGTATATAAATA
>JADHMR010000105.1 GCA_016779945.1 Bacteroidia bacterium
TATTTAAACTTTAAAAAAAATGACAATGAAAAAAATAATTCAAAACGTAATACTTCTTATATTGGTTTTAGTGTGTAACTTCTCCTACGGACAAAATAATATGGAAGATGTAGTTTATCTAAAAAATGGCAGCATCATCAGGGGAATAATCATTGAACAAGTTCCCAATCAAAGCATCAAAATTCAAACTAAGGACAGAAATGTTTTCGTTTTTAAATATGACGAAATTGAGAAAATGACCAAAGAAAATCTTCCTGCGGACAATTCAAATAATAATTACCAAGTTACTGACTTTAAAAAAAGTGACTTCATTAATTTGACAGAAATAAATTACAGCCCAGGAATTGGTGACGTAGGAAACTATGGTAGAAATTATGACTATTCATTTGGGTTTAGAGCTGTTAACGGCTACCAACTTAACGAACATTTGTCCTTGGGTATAGGTATTGGAATCGACAGATATATATATAGATATAGAAATGCATCACTTTTGCCAATAACTTTTGACGCAAGAGCGACTATTTTAAAGGGGAAAGTAAGTCCTGTACTTACGGCAAATGTTGGTTACGCAGCTGGACTAAATGATTATGTTAAAGGCGGACTTGTTATTAATCCCCAAATTGGTATTAAAACATATATTTCGAAAAATGTGGCATATTTATTCAATGTTGGCTACAAATGGCAGAAACAAGAACAAGAAGTTTTGACTCGTGATTATTACTCTGGTTTAAGTACGATAAGTAAGACAAGTGTTTATTATCAATTCATAACTATCAGTACTGGGTTCGCATTCTGATAATAAACCAGCCCATAACAGCACCTACAAGAAAACATGGGGCGGACGGTGGTAAATGCCAGCTTAGTTCTTCGTGGCTTAATTTGTCACAGACGGACAAATAAGTGCCTCGAAAGCCCCACGTTTCATACCCGGAACGTTGTCCAGATCAATATATTAGTTCTACAAATCCAAAAATGTATGACGATATTTCTGCTGGAGAATTTTTAAACGAACGATTAATCGAGATAGGTTTGGTGAAAGGTAAATAATTTCGCCTGAAAAAATGGTTTGAATTGATTTTTTTGATTTGTTTCCTTGACTCTAAATGCGTGGTTTAAAACGTATTTTTTTTATGACAACAATCATATTTTTTTTTGATTGAAAAATTTACTTTCGAAGTCTATTTGAACTTTAAAAAAATGACAAAGAAAAATTCAATCTCAATTATTACCGCGTTAGCTTGTCGTCCATTCTTGCAGTCTTGCACCATCGCTAAAACATTAGTGATAAAATCCATAAAATTAATCTAAACGAGAATATATATTTAGTGATAGTTTATATATGTTGGGTATATAAACAAGTTATGTGGCATTAAATATCACCATTAGAAAAAAATCGAGCCTTTGAAATCATTATTTAAAATACCAAAACCACTGGGAATAGCTGTAATTTTTTCAGTATTTATTTACCTGTTAATCAATCTATATCTGAATAGGTTTGAAGAATTATTTGAAGGTGGTTATGAATTAGGAGTTTTAACATCAAAGATTTGTATGTCATTTATAACTGGATATTTTTTTTATGTTGTTGTTTATCAGGTAAAATCAGAAAAAGACAAACAAAACTTAAATGATTTTTTAACAGAAAGAATCGATAAAATAATTGGTTCTTATTATAGTATTCATCAAGAATTAGTAGAAAAAAATAAAGTTTACACATCTGCACCCCCAGAAAAAGAAGAAATAGAGAGTCTTTTAAAATTAATTGAGACCAACGAATTAAGCAAGCCGGAGATTTATAATGGAAAATTAACAAGTTGGACATGGTTTGAGCTATTTCTAACAGAAAAAAGAAAAGCACTTGAGCAAATTAATTTTCTTATGACGTCCCACATCATAGATTCTGAATTATTAAAGATTTTAGGTAAAATTGTTGATAGTAAACATTTTTTTTGGATAGAAGAGTCAAAAAAATTTGGTTCAAATTTTAAACAATTTTCAATTTTTTCAGAATATATTTATGAATACTCATTAGTAATTAACGAGTTGGTGAGGTACGCCTACAAGAATAAGTTGATGAAGACATCACATCTTACTCATAAAGAGTTGGAATTTTCTAAAAGAATTGGAAGAGGTGAAAAAATAAGTAAAAATGAAATAGAAGAATTCCTAAAAAAATCTGAAACCATAAATTAAATATCGACGAATACACATCAATGTGCAAAACGTCATTAAAAACACCGTTTGCACTAACCGTTAGATTGTCTAGCTCACTGTATTAGTTCTACAAATCCAAAAATGTATGACGATATTTCTGCTGGAGAATTTTTAAACGAACGATTAATCGAGATAGGTTTGGTGAAAGGTAAATAAGGATGTCTAAAATTGTTTTCCCAACCCCGCTTACCATTTTTATTACTTACTTCGTAGTTCATGAAATTTATCATTACATTTTCAATTCTTTTTTTATTCATTTTTAGTAATGGACAAACTACCATTGGATTAGTAATAGAACCCACTTTTAATATCCCTCAATTCAAAAATTCGACTTCATCGGATTCAATCAAAGATATTCAAAAGCCAGACTTAACTTTAAGTTTTGGAATAGCAATTAAAAAGCAATTAGACCGATATAATTCATTAAGTTTTATTCCAGGTTTCCATCAAAGTAATCTACTCACCGTTAAAGAAAATCTTCAGTTTTTAGATATCATTCATCCAGCTCTACCAGAAATAAAAGATTTAACCCAATCTGCAAGTAAAGTTGCTCGTGTAAGATACAGACAACAATACATCGGTTCTCAAATATTCTACAACCGACAACTTCAATTAAGAAAAATACCCCCCAAATTAAAAATTGAAATTGGTGGTGGAATAGGGCTTTATTATTTAATTCATCACTCCGTAAAAGTAAACACTGAGGGGTTTGCTCTAAATAACCAATTCGTCACAATTATAAACGAGAAGAATACGGGCATTGATCCCAACCCCATATTGATTCAGGTTTTGATGGATGCCAATTTGCTTTACAATTTAACTCCGAATTACACCATTTCAGGTGGTCTTAAAGTTGATCTTCCAATCACAAATACCAATAGTGAACTTTTCACATTCAGAATGTACAATACTGGTTTAAGAATTAGTCTGAGTAAGCTATTCTAGTTATCTAAATAGATATACTTCACCTTTTGAGACATAGGGTGATTCAAATCCGTTCTGAGGTTTCGTATACCGAATTATAAAAAAATAGTACCCTTCATGAACGAGCTTTTTCTGGTAGCTTCCGTCCCATCCAAACTCACCCTCGGAGCTTTCATAAAGTAACTCGCCCCATCGATTATAAATTTGCATTGACTTCAAAGTCACATTACCAGAGGGCTTAAAAATATCATTCAAACCGTCATTGTTAGGAGAGAATGCGTTAGGTATAAATATCTCACAAGCGTAAGGTAAAAAAGTTAAATTGATATCATCCGTATAACTTCCGCATTGATTGCTAACAGTAACTGAATAGTACCCACTTGAGGTAATTCCTCGCTCACCTCCAACATAGCCATCGTTCCAGCTATAGGTTGCATTCTTTGAAATTAAGTTGATATTTTTTACACCATCACCACAAAGCAATGAATCATTACCCAGTTCAAAATTTGGAGGGGAAATCACACTCACATTAATTGAATCTCGATAACTACATCCATTTTCGGTCTTTTGCACCCAGAATATTCCTGGAGTTTGAATTAGAATTGAAGAATCAATTGCTCCGTTACTCCATAAAAGTGAGGAACTCCCCTTATCAATTTTTTTGGTAAATCGTTCACCTTGACATATAACAGTATCGACTCCCAACTCAAAAACAGGTAATTCAAAAACTGAGGTTGATCGGGTAAATGTATCCTTACATCCGTCTTCGTCCACTGCATAAGATACCTGATAATTTCCCGCAACATTCGGGCTGAAAACACCTCCAACAGACACCAGATTGCTTATCCAGCTACCCCCCGAGATTTTGGGTATCAAATTCACATCATCATCACCTTCACAATAAGAAAGTTGAAGACCATCAAAGGAATTATCGGGTTGTTTTACAACAGCGGTACTGTCTTTGTAAATATCGTAACAACCATTATCATCCGTCACTTCTAGGGTAACTTCATAATTTCCAGTGGTTGAATATGTATGCGAAGCTAAAGCTAAGCTCGAAGTATTACCATCCCCAAAATCCCACTGATGCTGGGCATTTGCGTCAGAAGTATTGTGCTGAAAATCAAAAACATTATTGTTAATACACATCACTGAATCTAAAATAAGATTTAATGTGTCAATCGGTTTTTGACGTACTTCCACCGTTAAATCGATCGAATCTGTACACAATTCATCTCTTGGAGTGAAAGAGTTTGAAATAATTAATTTGACGTTGTAAACGCCAGGTTTTTGATAAGAGACATCACCGTTTATGATTTGATCGTCAAACGTACCATCGCCATAAATCCATTTGAAAACAGTATTAGAATATGGGGTGCTGAGATACCTAAAAGTAGAATTATTCTTAAAATAAAAGTGATTCAAATTTCCATCAGGTTGATAAAAACATTGAATTAAACTATTGTTTGGATATGCTGGATCAATTGCAAAGTCTACAACCGGTTCAGGTGCAATTGTATCATATTTTATTACTTCTGCCACGCAACCAGGGCTTGTCACTTTTAATTTCACAGTAAAAATTCCATAAGTTGAATATGACTTCGATGGGTTCTGTTGGGTTGAAGTTGTAAAATCCCCAAAATTCCATGAATAATTTACTGCTTGGGGTTTTGACTGCGTAATTGAAGACGTAAAATTGGTAGTATTACCCGTCTCACATTGATAATTGTCATCCATCGAAAAATCAATGGATAAGTTCTCGGTTTTCGTACTAATCTCGGGATAACTTGTATTTAGGTAGTCAAACACCAATCCCGTTCCGTTGTACTCAAAAACTGAGAAGAAATAAGTCTGGTTTGGATCTAATTTTTTAACTGTAACGGACGAACCAATTCCATTGTAGACGATAAATTCACTTCCACTAATCGAATTCCCATTACCGAAACTATCAGAAGCCAAGTAATAGGTATTTTTTACGGGAAACGATGAAATGGCTGAATTTTTAGAGGCCACAACAATCCGTGACGCCCCATTTCCGTTAGTCCATGAGACATTTGTTTCTGTGCAAGAAGTCTGATCAACAACTAAATTAGAGGCCTGAATTGTTGGCCCTTGGGCCATAACAATTGACACAATAATAGTCGCCAAAAATGAACAGTAAAATCTCAACATTAGTGGTGCAAAATTAATGATTTCATGTAATCAAAATAGATTATTTCTCCTATTGGAGTCATATTCTTGCTACAATACCCAAAGGTAAAATTTGATTTGTCCTAGAGCTTAAGCACAATTCTGATATTTCAAATTCCCTATTACTGAAATAATCATTCATTAGATTTTGAATAAGATAAGGGGATAAACCAAGTGAGTATACATTAAGTACCAAAAATCCTTTGGGAGATAAAATTTGAGAAACCTGTTCTAACAAAGTTCCTAGTTTTTCCTCTAGCTTCCATCGTTCACCTTTCGCTCCGATTCCGTATGCAGGAGGGTCTAGAATGATTCCTTGATATTTTTTACCCCGTTTAACCTCTCGACTCACAAACTTCAGTGCATCCTCTACCACCCATCTGATTCCTTTTAATTTGCTATGACCTTGATTTTCATTCGCCCAACTAACTACTTGTTTAATTGAATCTACATGAACAACATCCATTTCTGCTGCCTTAGCTGCAAGAGACGCTCCACCTGTATATGCAAAAAGGTTAAGCACACTTCCCTTGCCATTGAATGCCCTTGATTTTTCATATATGTAATCCCAGTTTGCTGCCTGTTCTGGAAATATCCCTACATGTTTAAACTGGGTGAAATTAAGTTTCATTTTTATCCGTTGATCGGATAGCTTATAATGAATATACCATGGTCTTAGTTTACTAACATGATTCCATACTCCTTTGTGACTGCCTTCTTGGGCAAAGGAGGCTGTCAAGATCTCCTTCCACTCTTTTTGAGACATTCTCGTATTCCAAATAGCTTGAGGTTCAGGTCTTGAGAGAATTTGACCAGCAAATTTCTCTAATTTCATCCCATTGCCAGAATCGATTAATTCGTATTCTTCCCAATTCTCAGGTTTAATAGCCTTTATCATACTACTTTAATTTCATCTGTTGTTAGTGGGGGTTGATTGACCATATGCAAATATATACTCGCCAATGCAACCACATCATTTTGACAATAGGCTCTTATCCGTTCCAAATCATTTTCCTTGTAATAAACATCAAATATTTGACTCCCATCAATATCATCTTTGGGTGATGGGATATTAAAAACGGCTGAAAGAAGATCTAATGATGTATAATTCTTAAAATCTCCAAACTTCCATAGATTCATGGTATCCAAATGCTTTACATCCCAGGGTTTTTTACCCGCTAAATCTAGCATGTCTGGCATCTGTATACCATTTATAAGTATTCTTCTACTCAAATATGGAAAATCAAATTCTTTGCCATTGTGGGCACACAAAAAGTGAGACTTGGGATTATAATTACTTTGAAGCAAAGCACAGAACTCTTTTAGTAGTTCGAATTCGTTTTTGCCATAAAAACTCTTAATGCGAAATTCACGATTATCCCCACTATCATGAACAAAACCTACTGAAATACATATGATTTTACCAAACTCTGCATAGATTCCAGCCCTTGCATAAAGCTCCTCAGGAGATTCTTCGTTCTTGGCAATATTGTTTGCCTTTCGGTCCCATAATTTCTTCCATCTATCATCTAAAGACTGGTAATTTTCGTTTTGTGGTACTGTCTCTATATCTAAAAACAATATGTTTTTCATATGGGTCTATTTACTTGAATTAACAAAAATAGTTTTTGTGCAATGACTCAAACTATAAACTTCATTATTAAGGTGAATTAATCCATAAATTTGTTGGATGAATTCTCTTAAAAAAGTCCAGGATAATATTCCATTGATCCTCTTTTTCACTACTTTATTTATTGTTTTTCATCAAGACTCAAGTGGGCAATTCAATGAAGATTTTTCGGATAATAACTTACATACAAACCCCAAATGGAGCGGAGATATCGATAAATTTATTATTGAAGATGGTAAACTTCGCTCGAACAGCTTGATACCCTCAGATGAATTTTACATTAATACCGTGAGTAATTCTGTTTTAGAAACAGAATGGCAAATTTCGTTGGATCTTGATTTCAAAACCTCGTCTGCTAACTACATTGACCTTTTTCTTGCATCAGATAGTGCCAATCCCTCCAAAGCCAATCATGCTTATTTTATACGAATTGGGAATACAAAAGATAACATCTCAATGTATCAAATCCTCGATGGAGTAACAAGTCAACTCACAAATGGAACAGATAACAAAACCGAAAATAAAAAAATAGATATTAATGTCGTTCATCAAGCCAACGGAAAGTGGGAGATTTTTGTGGATTACAACGATGGCAACAACCCAGCAATAGAGGGAGTTATTACGAATCTAGAAATATCTAAATCAGATTATTTTATAATTAGGATTAAGCAAAGTACTTCGGGCTTTTTTAGAAAACATCAAATAAATAAGATCAAAGTTGGGCCCATATTAATTGATAGTACACCTCCAAAAATAGATAGTCTAATCA
>JADHMR010000106.1 GCA_016779945.1 Bacteroidia bacterium
CATTTTTGATGTCTTGTTTTTCAGTTGCTTCATTATGATGACTCTCAATATAAGCTCGTGCTTTTTTTGCAATTTCATTAAGGAATTGGGGCTGTTTCTCTATTTTTTGAATCGATTCTTCTAGTTTGATGGCAAATTGTTGAATGTCTTTTTCGGGTATGGGCACCGAGAATTCTTTTTTGAAGTATTCTTTTCCTCCTTTGCCCGGGTAGCCTATTGCTAAGCAGCCGCTAGCC
Organism: Bacteroidia bacterium; assembly: GCA_016779945.1. GTDB lineage: Bacteria > Bacteroidota > Bacteroidia > NS11-12g > UBA9320 > UBA9320. Next base: position 237 of record JADHMR010000106.1, read on the forward strand.
ATAGATTCAATGGCGGGGAGAGCAAATCCCTCATCTAAATTTGAACTTAAAAAAATACTACTTTCATTCAATGTTTTAGCTATATCGTAGTGCGATAATTGGTTTAAGTCTATAATCTGCCAATTATCCAAATTTTTACGAAGAGCATTAATTTGAAGGACTTGTTTTATGTCGTCAAAATTTTTACGTGACATGTATGCAATTTGTTTCTTTTTTGTGGTGGGCTTAAAGATTTTGGTATCAATAAAATGGTGAATCTTAAAAACAGGGATATCCTTAAACGCAAGTTTTAGATAGTTGACTGCATCGTCAGAATTTACAAGCGTCGCTAACGTGTCTTTTTGAAGGTATGGTGTTTCGTCGATAGAAATTCGAAGCGGAAAACCACCGAGGGATAGGTAGCAATTTTGATTGTAGATCACCTTTGAATGGGAGGGGAAAACTTCATTGATTTGTGGTCCATATGCTTCGGGCAATACAATGATGTCTGTGTCATCAATCTCGATATCATTTTGAGCAAATTGGACTTGTCTTAATTTGACATACCATTGAGGTCTACTGGCAGGTTGGTTATTAAGATTGGCATGAATCATATAATGGTATTCAACAGGTGTTTCAAATTCAAACCATTGCGGTTTGAATCCATAATTCTGATGAATTACTAGAGCCTTATATCCTAGACTATTAAGAACATCCACTTGACGATAGATTTGTTTGACACCACCGCTAGGTTCGACAATATCTGGGCAGATGAATAGTATTCTAGGTTTCATTGATGAATTCAAAGGTAGGATTTAATGGGGTATTTTATTTGAAAATAATTTAGTTGTTAGGATATCTGTCATAAACCCGTGTGATAAATTGCAGAATCTATACTTTTGTCAATTAACCAAGTAAATGTCACAATCACTGATAATAATCGTGCCTGTTTATAAAGAACTGAGTAATTCAGAGATTCAGTCGATACGGTCATTGAATAAACTTCGGTCACAATCAAAATTGGAGGTTTGTTTGGTGGGACCTGATTTGTTAATTCAACAGCAATATGATCGAGTTTTGTTGGTATTGGATGAATTTATTACATTAAAAACAGTTAGTTTTTATTATGGCTACTTTAAAGACGTGGTTTCATACAATCGATTATTATTGTCATGCGAGTTTTATGAACGATTTCGATCCTATGATTATATGCTCATTTTTCAAACCGATGCATTGATTATCAATGATTCATTAATTGATTTTTTAAGTAATGGATATACCTACATTGGTGCTCCCTGGCTGGAGGCTGATGTTCCAGAAAAAGAAGGCCTCTCTGTCGGAAATGGTGGATTTTCTCTTAGGCACATACCCTCATTCGTTCGAGCTATGAAATCAGAGTTAACGATTTCTGATTTTTTTTGGAAAATGTATGACCCAACGAATCATTGGAAACGAAGATTATTTAGAGTCTTAATCTATTTTCCAGCTCAAATTTGGAGTAGAATTAGAGGAAGGACATTTTATTTTGAAGAAGCTAAATACAATTGGATGAACGAAGATGTAGTTTGGTCTAGATATATTCAAGAACACAAAGAATTTAGGCTTTCTACTTTAGAAGACGCATTGTTGTTTAGCTTTGAAACCATGCCACGAGAGTGTTATCGTCTTAACAACAACCAATTGCCTTTCGGATGTCATGCTTACGAAAAGTATGATTTTTCGTTTTGGAAAACACACATACCCTCGCTGAACTCATGAGTAAACTAAGTATAACCATCATTACACCAAATTTAAACGGGGGACAGTTTTTAGAGGCTTGTATTCGTTCCGTTAAAAATCAGGGCTATGGCAATCTCAGGCATATAGTCATTGATGGTGGATCTACAGACAATTCAATCCAACTATTAGAGAACAATAAAACAGAATACGAAATTGTAGAAGGGCTAAATAATTATGAAGCAATTCATTATGGCTTTCAGAAGTATCCGTCTGATATTCAAGCTTGGTTAAATTCAGATGATTTATATCGAGAAGGTGCTATCAAAACAGTAATGGATGTTTTTGAGAAATTTTCTGAAATTTCATGGTTGTCGGGAACACCAAGCATATCTAATGAACAAGGAGTGATTCGTATATGGGATAGCCATTTATTCCCATCTATTTCTAAATACACCTGGACTTTATCCTCCAATATATTCATCCAACAAGAATCTACTTTTTGGAGAAAAGAATTATATGAAAAAGTGGGTGGACTTTCAACGAATTACCGATATGCCAACGATTATGATTTATGGTTTCGGTTTTTTGAATATGAGCAACTTTATGCTGTACCACAGGTATTAGCTAGTTTTAGGATGCATTCTACTGGCCAATTGTCTGTTGCAAATAAAAATAAATACATGCAGGAGGTTTCTGATATTCAAGCACAGCTAGGATTTAGTTTTTTTCGAAGAATTATCATAAAATCAATAATAGCAATGGATTATATTCTTATTCGCATACCAGTCATTCGGAGTAGCTATGATCGTTCAAGATTTAGACAAAAGTTTCTAGGTTTTCCAGTACGACTTCGTTTTGATGATTCAGACCAACTGACAAAAGGTAACTAAGCCATTTTTACTAACGAGGAAGCGAGTTTTAGTTTATCAGATACAACTTGCCAAAACCATTTGAGAAAAAGTGATCTCCAGATGTTTCTCTGATTTCCATATCCTTTCCGTTAAGTCTTGCTTTTACTTTGTATAGATATACACCAATAGCAAGTCTGTCACCAAACTGGTCGGTACAATCCCAAGCAAAATCTGAAATGTTATTTCCGATTTGAATAAGTCCTAATTCATGTTGTGTAATTTCTCTTACAATCTTGCCCGATACAGTCATAATTTGGATTTTGATGTAATCTGGAATTTGGTCTCCAGTTAACGTATAAACAAATTTTACTGAGCTTGATGCAGGATTAGGATACGGATAAAAGTTTGTGATGCTTGCCTCTCGTATAACTTCAAAATTGATGGTATATCCCAATTCGCTTGATTTATTTCCGGAATTATCAGTTGCTTTTACATTGAGCATATAACTTCCTGATTCTAGATTTTGAGCAGAATATCTTAGAATGGCTTCTTCATTTTTTTTACTACTGGGAATAAACTCTACTTGATCCATCCCTTCATGCAATGTATCAACTTTACCGTTTGGATGCGTAAGATATCCCAAAATGAGTGAGGCATCATCAATTAATTGATAGGGATTATCGTCTTTTAAAGACATAGTAATGATAGTATTAGGCGATACAATTTCATTGTCTATGATATGTCTTCCGTCAAAAACAACATCCAAAAGTGGGTTAACAACATCTTTAACAACATGAAAAGTTTGATTGAAATAATTATTATTAAAAGTTTGTTCTGTTACTTCTTGAAGATGATTAAAGCCAATAAAGAAATCATATTCTCCGAGCATATCAATAGTATTGAACGTATCTTTTATCGTGATATATTCGTCAGGTAGAATGGTATCTATTCGAGCACGTGCAATGGTGTCATTTATACCTGAATTATTTTTAATATAGATAACATATTCACTCGAATCAAATACTTGGTCTTCAATATTTTCAAAACTTACCGAAAAAGTGAGGTCTTCACCTTGTTGAAGTGTGTCACTATAAAATTCAAATGCAAGATCTTTATTTATTGTTCCTTCAACTGGTTTTACATAGTTGATTTTCCATCGTTTAATGGTCTGAGGAGTTCTTTTTTCGGTATCAATAAAGGTGATTTTAATCTGTAAAAATGGGAATTCTTTTGCGTCAATATTCTGAAGATTTACGATCTGAGAATTAGAAGTAGTTAGTTTAGATATCCAGTTTTTTTGGTCAGAACTGCCCAGTATTTCGACCTCAAAAATCTCAGAATTAGCATCTTTTTCGTTCAGCTCTAAGGTTAAGGTTTCCCAATTTAGTGCTGGACCGATTGGTTTTGATGTAATACTACCTTGTATTAATTTCGGTGAAAATGTCTGAGCATATTTCATGGTCTGATTTTCAGGTGGTGTTACACTATTTTGATAGTCTGCAAGATATTCAGTTGCAGGTTTTCCGTTTCCTTTTGTTCCAAATATTCCAAAAGGCTCGTCCTTTTTAATGGTTTGAAGTTTTGATATCCCATACTGAGTGAATGCATCCCATAGTTCAGGTTTGAAAACCTCTGCATTGCAGTTACTCATGTTAAGCATAATAATATGGTATCCCTCGGGTACTCGGTTCAGCATTTCAATTAGCGAATCTTGTTCTTCCACAGTGTTTGTGTTGTAGTTATACATTGCACAAGGTTCTCCAACAACATTATAGGGGGGAGGGGTGTTCCCAAACCAAGGAGTTTTGAAAGGCACATTAAATTGATTTAGAGGTTCGTGATATCGTTCATCAGTATCAGGATTAATAAATACCATGGATACCCCATTAAATGGCCACCAATTAGTTATTACTGGTGCCCCGTCAATAATAATCCATCGAGATGTATAGGGGCCCAAACCACCCCCACCAGTTTCTATTTGGTAGTCTTTAGATGTTGTCCTAAAAAAACTAAACTTACCAGTATTTGAATCTACGGAAATTGCATCTTTTGATGCGTTGAAAAATTTCCAACGATTACCTTCTGTCCATCCTTTTGGATCATTTATAATTATTCCAAAGGTTTGATATGCCCAATTTGATGTGTCTCCATCTTCAATATATTTTGCCCGAATGTAATAGTCTTTGTTTTCAATATCAGGAAATTTAATCTCGGTATTTATAAGTGTTTTTCTATCATTAAATTGACTTCTATCAATCACATTTCTGAAATATGGTGTGCTATCCCACTCAATTATGATCTCTCTTTCTATATCAGTATTTCCGGGTAATTGAAGTAAAACCTCAACCGTGTTTGTTCCAATTATCTCATCTGCTGTGGGTTTGAGAATTGTAGGGGATATTTCCTTGATTAAGAATTGAGTAGTATAAATGTTATTTGATTCCCCTTGAGGTAACATTTCTTCAATGGTATTAGTGCTATCCAATTGGAGTTGTATGCTTAATAAGCCAGAAAGCAATTTTTGAGGAACTCTGAATTCAATATTACCTTGATAATAGGGTGCTGAAATATTTAACTTATCCCAAAAAAGAAGCTGTCCTTTATTGTTGGAGATTTTACAATTAACTTCTAAAGGTGTATTTTTTGCTTTTCCAATATTGGTAATTTGTGCTAAAATAGAAAGTGAATCTCCGAGCGTAGTATTTTCTGCGGTTACTTGAGAAAATTCATAATCTGGTCTGTTTGGGGCCTTCAGAGAAAATGCAGGATCACCGTGATAAACAAGTTGTCTTGATTGAATGACATCTAAAGGTTGATTAACATTACCATAAGATTTAGATGCGGCTCTAATGGCACTTGCAATACTCTCTCCATAATTATCTTGGAAGAGTTTTTTGTGAATTTCTAAGCTGTGATTATAAAGTTGAGAGGTATATGATAAATTGGTACTAGCAATCCATCCCAGTGCTCCTTTGTTAGGTTCAAAAAGAAATTTTTCAGCTAAAGAAATATCTTCAAAAGTATTTCCCAAAGCACAACCATTAAAGAAAAATAAAGGTGTTTTGCCATAGTTGTCATATTCTGACGGTTCACCCAAAGAAATCTCGGTTACTTGTGCAGCACCATGACCAAAATACATGATCATATTGGATCCTTTATTGACCTCTTCTTGAATTTCAGCGGTTAAACTTGTTTGAACAGGAAGCGGTTCGGATTTTGAAAATAGTACACGATAGCCACCATAAGAGGTATCACTTAAAATGGAGTAATAGGTAGTTAGATAATTTTTGAAAGACTGATTCTCAGACCCTACTCCACCAGCAAGCTGAATTACTTTCTTTTGCCACGATGCTGGGGGATTAGCCTCAAATGCTTTAATTTTATTTAGGTAGATTTCTACTTGTTCATTATTTCGTGCGGGTACTCTTCCAATATTGTATTCTAGACTCAAATCACTCGCATCAAGCGATGAAACATATAAGTAATCGCTTGGTGGAAACCCTATGGAGGGTACAAGATTAAGTGCAGTCTTAAGGTTAGTATTTGTTCGGATACGATCGTAAGTCTGACCTTTGCCAAGTAGTAAAATGTGTTTTAAATTTGGTGCAGATGTTTTTAAGTATTGGATATATTTTTTTATAGCCAAAGGTCCTTCAATACCATAACCAAAGTCATTATAAATATCATTTACATAGACTGTTGAAGCAGCGTAATTGCCCCCCGAATTACTTATTCTATAATTTTCATAGTTTTTTGCTCCAGACTTTAAATTGGGATGAGTGATTATCAGATAGTCTGTCGATTGACTGATTGCAGATTTACCCAGCGTTATTTCTTCTAGTGAGTTGATGTTTATTGCATCTGTTACGTCATAAATATAAAATTCTGAAGATCCGTTTTTCTCCAGATTAAATAGAATAGATTGGTCTGTTTGTTTATCAACCTTAATTCGCTTTTTGTTGACAAGGTCAATTACAAAAGGGCTATTTTTTGACGTTGGATAATTGCTAAAACTAAAAAAAGAAGAGCTAAAGTCACTACGAACTAAATGCTGACTTTTGTTGTTTAGGTCTAGTATTTTGGGGTAATTATATTTTATATAGGATAAAACAAAAGCACTTTGATTGAAACTTTTCTCACCTATATAAAGTGAATTCGTCTGGTTCAACTCATTGGGATCAATTGATGCATTTAATTTTACACGTTGATAACCGAATGTTTTTTTGCTCGCGAGCGTGTTCGATTTATTATTAAGAGATAGTGAAAATTCGTGATTATATCCGTTCGAAATTTCACTTGTATTGTGATTAGCCGAGAAGGCCAGAACTTCAAATTTAGCATTTGGTCCATTGCTATAAACGTTGGGTAGGTCAATTTTGAATTCAAGTTGATTTGACCATATCCATTGCCCAAAACCCTCACCATCTGCATATTCTGAAAATTGTTGGCTAGAAGTATTTTGATTGGGGACTCCTGTAAAGAAATAATTTTTAAAAGAAATTACTTGTTCATCTATGAAGTAAGAATCGGCAGTTTTCCCTGTGTAATCATTGTTGTAATAAGATTCTATCCTTTTACTTGATTGATTATCGTTCCAGGTGAGATAATAGGTAGACGTGTCTGTAAATAAGCTTTGATGTGGGTTTGGTTGATTGGCTGGATCTTTGTATAGTTCGACGTCTAAAGAGCCATCATTTTTAGTAGCATATAATTCGATAAAATCATTTTTATCAAATCTATTATCATCCTGTCCACTCACAAAGATGTACTGTTATTCACCATTTTTACAAATCTTTATGGTTTTTGGATCAATATCATCAATTTGAAGTCCGTGATTAGATAACGTATTG
>JADHMR010000011.1 GCA_016779945.1 Bacteroidia bacterium
CCACGTCTAACAATACAGCTACTCATACACTTACTAATAGTGTAGGCTGTGACTCAATAGTTACGCTTAGCTTAACTATACTTAACTCGAGTACCGGAACAGATAATCAAACGCACTGTGACAACTACACTTGGATAGACGGTAATACCTACACCACGTCCAATAATACAGCTACTTATACACTTACCAATAGCGTTGGCTGTGATTCGATTGTAAATTTAAACCTAAATATGTTTTATTCTGAGGTTGATTCTTTTAATATACAAGCTTGTCAAACTTTTTTTTGGGAGTTAAATAGTGTGACATACACAGAGTCTGGATTTTATTCGATTGATACTACAAATGAGTTTGGGTGTGATTTTAAGGCCTTTCTTGATTTAAATATCTACGATACGGTGGTTGTTGAACAAGTTGAAAATTCTTGTAATAAGTTTTTTTGGACTTATAATAATCAAACATACCTGTACTCAGGAAATTATCAAACAATAATAGAAAATAATACTACGTGTGATACTATAATTAATTTATCCCTAAGTATATTAGAAACTAACTTTTATATACCTAATACCTTTACCCCAAACTTAGATAGGAAAAATGAGGTTTTCAAAATTAGCACCTTTTATCCAGTTGAAAATTATGAAATTTGGATTTATAACAGGTGGGGTGAACAAATTTTTCACACTGATGATATAGAGGAAGGCTGGGATGGATTTTATGATGGAAGACTTTGTCAAATTGGTGTCTACGCATATAAAATTAAATACGATTGTTCTGGTGAAAACACATATAAAGTAGGTTCATTTACACTAATAATGTAAACCCCAATCTTATGTTTAGTATGGGATCTTTAAGATTGAATTTTTCAATTAATTCATTATAAACTTTAAACTCATTTTTATTAAGTATTCGGCTTTTTTTAAGAAGATTTTGAGAGACCATTGTTCTAGTCTTGTTATTATTTAATGATGTAGCAACACTAACTAATCTTCCGCCATTGTCAAATACTTCAATAATGATTTCTTCCGACCAATTAGAATTTGAAGTAAGCTCATGTATATTTGATCTTTGGTAGGATTAGGATAAATAATGATATCATCTGCATCACTACTATTTTCTTTTATTCCAGTTCCTTCTTCAACTTCAACAGGAACATTGACTACATTTGCATTTATTCCACAAGCAGATCCGTCAGGACAGACTATTTCAATAGCTTGACTTCCTAAGTCAGAAGACGATGTTGGACTTGTAAACTCTGTGAATTCTAAATCATTGTCTGCTTTAATATCTGCTCAAAATGATACCCATCGTCTGGCTTGTTTAATGAAAAGTTGATCATCAGCTGTTATCTTGTATTCAATGTCCATACCGAAGCCTTCAATACCCACCACATCGTACAAAATGGCAAATTCATCATGGATAACAGATAAGTAATCCCTCATTTGATTGAGATAGCTTAGTTCCACCAAAAAGAAACCCACTCAATGAGTGGGTTTCTTTTTATTCAATAACTATCTTTTTCTCAACTTTACCATCTTCATAAATGTAGAATAGTATTTGATTATTTTCTTTAGCTTCTCTGCCCAACAAATCAATAATTTTTATCACTAGATTTGGATGTTCAGTTAGATTGTTGTTTACAGAAGCCGGACTATTACTACCATTAATAATTTTCATGACACCTACTTCTTCATCACCTTGGGCATCTGTATCGTTAAAAATTATGTATCCATTGTCTATAAGCGCACCATATTCTGTTGCTGTATTTACTTGGTCATGACAAAATACATCACTTTTTAAAATGTCACCATTTTGATTAACTGAAAGCACCCATCCATTCCATATATCAGAAGAAAGAAAAGGAGGATTGGTTGCGCTATAACTTCCTTCATCTCCCGTTCCTCCAAACATATAAATACCGTCTGTTCCGGCCTTAATACCATATAGCTCATTTCTAATATGACTTAAACTATAACCTCTTGGATTTGCATAATGTTTTATCCAATTAACATTGATATTTGTATCAATACTAACACAAGAGTAATCAAATGGATCTCCGGCTCCAAATCTTCCTATATGTCCTCCATAATAAATAATATCATCTTCTGAAATACATAAATCTGCCGGAATAATATCAGATGTATTGACAATATCTACTGTCCATAATCTATTACCAAACCGATCTATTTTAGTTATAGTCAAATCTTCTTCCCATGCTGTGCCCGCAGAAAATATATAGTCATTTGATGACTCAACTAAAGCAACGGAGTATTCAGAATTAGGATTAATATCTGTCCATACCTCACTTCCATCTGAAGGATCAACTTTCATTACAACTTCCTGTCCTGCATATACAATAAATATTGTACCGGCCTCATCACCACCAACAAAACCAGCCGCATATATATAGCCATCTGAACCGATTATTGTCATTCGAATACCGTCAAATTCATTTGCACCACCTGAATAAGTATATGTTTTATCCCAAATAACCGACCCGTCCTCACCATTCAACCTTGCTATCCATCGCTCTTGAGTAGCTCCTATTCCGCCAGAAACGATATAATCTACTCTATCAGATTCATAAATTTCTGTAATACCAAAACCAACAGTATTATTTATTGTTTTAGACCACATTAACTCTCCATTAACACCATCAATTTTATGTATTCTAGACATATTTTCAGGCATAAAAATAAGCGCGCAATTTCCATCTGAATCGACTAACCCCCTGTTTACTTTTCCTGAAGGTCCATTTGTAAAAACATTTTCCCAAACAATGTCTTGATTGTAGTTAGTATTACTTGGAACTAATTGACAAGCAACAGTAAACGGAATCATTAAATAGATTAAACAAATTAAACTGTTTTTCATAACACAAAACCATCTATTTTTTTCTGAAAAAAGTTCAATATAAGGACGCTTAGATCCACCAAAGCGGAATCCTTATCATTTTGGGACAGCGTTCTACTCTTTTTATTTTCACAGATCACAATCATTTATCTTAATTTCATATTAAAAGAGGTTTTTAATAATGATACTTTAGTCAAGAATAATTTCAGTTGTAAATTTCATTTCTTCTAATACAATTTGACTTTCAATATCGTTAATGTTTGGAATAGACGACAATTTTGTAATCAAAAAGTCTTTGTATTCCTCAATTGACGACATTCTTATTTTTGCCATAAAATCATAAGCTCCAGAGGTATGATATAGTTCGCAAATTTCATCAAATGCTAAAATGCTTTTCACGAACTCATTTCTTTTAGTATGGTTATGTTCTTTAATTGTAATGTTTACAATTATAGTAATTTTTACTCCCAATTTTACTGGGTCTAAAATGGCAGAATAGTTTTTAATGACGCCTTCTTTTTCCAATTTTTTTATTCGCTCATATACAGGTGTAATACTTAATCCTACATTACTAGCGATTTCCTTTATTGAAAAGTTAGAATTTTGTTGTAAATATTTCAATATTTTTTTATCAACTGTATCCATAAAATAGTAAATATTTCTTTAAATCAATAATATATAGACTTTAAATAGTTATTTATTTTCCAAATGTAATAAATAACAATAATATTTACTAAAATAAACATTGATTCAATTAATTACATCTATTTACGCTCATTTTATAAGTATAATTACAACAAATTTATTTAAATCATGAAGTTTTTATTTTTTAAAGATGAGCCTTTAATAAATAAGCTCCCGCTTTACTTTCCAAAGCATGAAATTCTTCAATTAGATTATCATATATTTTTTGAAGATAATGTTGAGCCTAATTATTACGCTGATTTTTCGAAGCAAGCGGATAGTATGGAAATTGATAGTGTATTTATTTTTAGAAAATTTAAAGTGGACAACGATCCTCTTATTGACCTAATCTTGAAAATAGATTTTTTAGGACTTAACATAAACCAGTACTTTCTTAATAAAGGGATTGACAAGGTCAGCGAAGAGTTTCAATCACACATTGATTTTTTTGATTCTGACAATATGCTCATCATTACTGATAAAATTGCCGGACAACAAGTTGACCAATTAACAAAGTTGTTGATTGACACCAAAAATATGTACAATAAATTTTACGATAATGACTAAAAAAATTATTCCCTTTTCTAAATTGGAAGCCCCTTTAAAACAAGAGGTTCTCAAGCTACTTTCTGATAATTCTCAAAAAATTGAAGTCAACTTTAAGGGTCAAAAGTTAAAGGCTACTTTTCTTACTAAAGGTGACATTCAGTATCTAATCCCTCTAGATGTATCCAGTCAAGATGATTTTGATTTTGATGAGGTTGATGATGATCAATCATTGGACGATTTAGAAATTTCAGATTTGTAATGAAGACAACTTATATTGATTGGATTTGTCAAAATTTCGACTTTCCTCAGCCACCCTTTTCAGTTAATAATAACCAACTCTATTTTAAAGGGATAAATTTAGTTGAACTTCATCAAGAATACGGCTCTCCCTTACGAGTCAGTTATTTACCTCTAATTCAAGAACGTATAAAACAGGCAAGAAACGGCTTTAAACAGGCTTTTGAGACACTTCATTATGTTGCCGATTATCACTATGGATATTGTACTAAAAGTTCTCATTTTTCATTTGTAATTGACGCCATTTTAGAGGAAAATTGTTTTATAGAAACTTCTTCAACTTTTGATATTGAAATTGTAAACAAGCTATATGATGCTAAAAAAATTGATGTAAATCATTTGATTATCTGCAATGGTTATAAGACAGATTCTTATTTAACAGCCATAGCTAATTTGGCCAATAAAGGATTTAAAAACATTACTTTAATTGTTGACGATTATCACGAACTAGAGTTCATAGAGCCTTTACTCAAAAATCGGCTTAAAATTGGAATTAGAATAGCTACAGACGAAGATCCAAAATTTGAATTTTATACTTCAAGGTTAGGTGTAAGAATTGATAAAATAGAACGATTCTATTTGGACAATATTCATGGGTCGAAAAAATTTAGTCTTGAATTGTTACACTTTTTTATAAATGCAGGTATAAAAGATAATTTACATTATTGGAATGAACTCAATAAATGCATGGAATGTTATTTGCGGTTGCATCAACTACAACCATCTTTAAAAGGCTTAAATTTAGGGGGAGGATTTCCAGTAAAAAATTCGTTACTAGACAATTTTTCTTATGAGTATATGATTCATGAAATTGTAAAAACTATTCAAGAGAGTTGTGATAGTAAAAATGTGCCATATCCTAATTTATATACAGAATTTGGTTCTTATACTGTGGCTGAATCAGGATTTATACTATATCAAGTGCTGGCACAAAAAAAACAAAATGATAAAGAGCGGTGGAATATAATAAACTCTTCATTTATTACCACCTTACCTGATACTTGGTCCATTAATAAACGCTATATTATGCTAGCCATTAACAATTGGGAAGAAGAATACGAAAGGGTTTTACTTGGGGGTATTACCTGTGATGGTGACGATTACTATAATTCAGAACAACATACCAATGCTATTTATTTACCAAAGTACGACCATTCCAAACCCCTATTGATTGGTTTTTTTAATATGGGAGCCTATCAAGAATCAATATCTGGTTATGGAGGAATAAAACATTGTTTAATACCTTCGCCAAAACATATTATTATTGACAAAAACCATAACATCAAGGTTTTTGCCGAAGAACAAAATGCTAACCATATGCTAAAAATTTTAGGTTATTAGAATGAATACTTTTGCAGGAATACCGTCAGAATACGCCCAACTTAACACCTCCAAAGCGATTATAATACCCGTTCCGTATGATGGCACGAGCACTTGGATGAAAGGAGCTGATAAGGGCCCACAAGCATTGCTCGAGGCAGCATTGTATATGGAGTTGTATGATATAGAAACACAGCAAGAAACGTATAAACATGGTATATATTTGTCAAAACCCATACCTATTTTAAGTAATCCAACACTAACCAACAACAATATCTATCGATTTACACAAAACCTACTTAAAGAAGATAAGTTATTAGCTTTTTTAGGAGGAGAACATTCTGTATCTATAGGAATTATACAGGCGTTCAAAAAAAAATATTCAGATTTGAGTGTGGTTCAGTTCGATGCTCATGCCGATTTAAGAGAAAGTTATGAGGACTCTGAATATAATCACGCTTGTGCCTTGCATTGGGCAAGCAAAAACACGGATTTGCATCAAATAGGAATCCGAAGTATGGATATTTCTGAAAAACAATGGATGAATCCCGATAAGGTGATATTTTCTCATCAACTTTCAGAAGACTACAATTGGCAAAAGTTGACCCAAAAGCTTCATGAAAAGGTCTATATTACTATTGATCTAGATGCCTTAGACCCAAGTATTATGCCAGCCACTGGAACCCCTGAACCAGGCGGGATGAGTTGGCAACAACTCATAGGAGCAATAAAAGCTATTAGCCAAAACAAAACCATTGTTGGTTTTGATATTGTTGAGTTATGCCCAAGCCCTAATCATCAACACGCTAATTTTACGGCAGCAAAATTATTGTACAAAATATTAAGTTTCATTTTAAACAAATAATATGAGTATTAAGCAATTTATGACTACGCACTTTAAGCATTTTAATGCTGCATCAATAGTTGATGCCTCAAAGGGCTATGAAATGGCTTTGGCTAATGGAAATAAAATGATGATTACCCTTGCTGGGGCAATGAGTACGGCCGAAATAGGTATTTCTTTAGCTCAAATGATTCGCCAAGACAAAGTTCACATCATTTCTTGTACTGGTGCTAATATTGAAGAAGACATCATGAATTTGGTTGCTCATGATTTTTACAAAAGAATTCCCAATTATAGAGACTTAACCCCTCTGCAAGAAGAAGAATTGCTTAGTCAAGGTCTAAACAGGGTAACCGATACATGTATTCCTGAAGAAGAGGCTTTTAGAAGGATACAAACTCATATTTTCGAAATTTGGCAACAAGCTCATAGTGACGGTGTACGAAAGTTTCCTCATGAGTTTATGTATGATCTTCTGATTTCTGGCAGTATGGAGCATTACTATCAAATCAACCCCGAAAACAGTTGGGTTTTGGCGGCTGCCGAAAAAGGAATTCCAATACTCGTGCCAGGATGGGAGGATAGTACCCTTGGAAACATTTTCACCTCATATTGTATTAAAGGCGATTTAAGCACTCACACTATGAAGTCGGGCATTGAATATATGCAATGGTTTGCCAATTGGTACATCAATAATTCTCAAAATGGTATAGGTTTCTTTCAAATAGGAGGAGGCATTGCCGGAGATTTTCCTATCTGTGTAGTGCCTATGTTGCATCAAGATTTGGAAATGGATGATGTGCCGTTATGGACTTATTTCTGTCAAATATCAGATTCTACCACAAGTTATGGATCCTATTCAGGAGCAGTACCCAATGAAAAAATTACTTGGGGTAAGTTGGGCGCACATACTCCAAAATTCATTATTGAGTCTGACGCTTCTATAGTTGCTCCTTTAGTCTTCGGCTGGATTTTAGATTTATAGATAGTGTGAACTTAATAATTTGTTTTTAAAACTAGTTAGAAATAAGGTCATTTAGCTCCACCAAATCAGAATACATCTATTCATCTGATAGTTTCTATAACTTTACTTATTCGAATGATAGATTGCCTTTAGATAAATTAGTCAAACCAAAACAATTCTATTTAAATTTTTTATATTATAATTGAAAAAAAAAGAAAATGAGTAAAATTTTAATAAATAGTTTTTTAATGATTAGTTTTTTTGCACATTCTCAAACTCATAGTATTGATGAATTAGTCTTAAATTTATCTGATGATGCTAGTGTTTCAGATTTTTATGCAAATACTTTTTATAACGCTTATGATTCTGTTAATATAAGTTGGCAAATAATTGAAAGCGAAATGCCTGATCAATGGAGTTTTTCTAATTGTTTCCCAAATTGTTATAATCCTGGTGTTCTTAGTGGTGAAAGTAGTTTTCTGCCAAACACCCAACAGTATTTAAATTGTCATTTTTACCCGAACAATACATCTGGAACAGGGGTTGTCAAAATGGAAATAACAACTAATAGTCAATTTATTGATACTGTTACATGGATTGGTGTCGCTAATTCAACAAGTGCAATTAGTGAATTTATTCAAAATCAGACAATCAATAATAATAATATTACGATTTATGATTTGTCTGGCAAAAAATTAGAAAGATTACATGAAAATAAGCTTAATATTATTGTAGATCAAAATGGTATTATTGAAAAATATTTTTATGTGAATGAATAAGAACGTATTTTAATTATTTTGCATCTGCTTTTCATTTATCAATCATTATTTTTTTGTTAGTTCACAATCAAAAAGCAGAATTGAATTAAAATATGTTACCTTTATAAGTGAAATATAACTCAAAACAAGTTCAATTATTTGATATTGATTAGTCTGTTGCTAATGTTGGTTAGGATACTAATACATACTTAAGGCGACAGATGAAAACTATTATAACCTGAACAATTGTTTCAAATATGATACAAAACAATGAAAACTATACTAATCATTTTTATTGCATTACTTTCTAACTTCTGCTACTCGCAAGTTGATGTTAATCTAATTTTGAATCATCAGTATAATGGAGAACAATTTATGTATTCTCAAAATTATCAAGATGAAAATGGAAACGTTATTAATATTTCTCGATTACAATATTATATTTCCTCAATAGAGTTAACTGATAATTCAGAACTAAACATCCCACTCTCTGATGTATACGTTTTAGCTAATGGAAATGTAAGCAACTATTCTCTTGGAAGTTTTGATGTTAGTAGTGTTAGCAAACTCGAGTTTGATTTAGGGGTTGATTACACTACTAATCATGGAAATAGTAATAATTACCCGTCAGATCACCCTCTAGGGCCACAGTCACCCTTAATGGATTGGGGTTGGCCAGCAGGATATTTTTTCCTTGTAATAGATGGTACAATTGATGACAACGGTGACGGAATTCCCAACAAACAGTTTCAACTTCGTTCTCTTGGAGATATAATGCTTCAAAATGTTGATTACCTTAATGGTGCTTATGAGAGTTTAAATAATTCTATCAATCTTGCATTAAATGTAAATATTGAAAAATGGTTAAGTGGAATTGATTTAATAAATGTTGGGATTGACCACAGTAGTAGTGGTAACAATCTGAGCATGTGTAACAACACAATAAACAATCAAGTTTTTCAAACTATTAATCCTGCTAGTACAGATTATTTTAATAATGTTATTGATATAACTACAGATTATAATATTAGCTATGCTCCGACAATAAATTATAAGTTAAATAATAACCTTGATTTTAACTTGAAAATATTTAACTCTATTGGTCAATTGGTTTTAAAAACAGATAATGTTGGTTTTGAAGGTAATTATTTCATAAGAAAGGAGCTTAAAAACGGAAACTATTTTGCTGTATTTTACAATGACCAATTTAATTACAAGCATAAATTTACTGTCATAAGATAAAAATGAACATTAAAAATTTCATTTTTATTTTGTTATTCGTAACAATTTATTCTTTCACAAAAATTGAAATTTATAAACCTAATCACTTTCCAGAGCCATTTATTCCAGAACAAAATCAATTGACTGAGGATAGAATTAAATTAGGTAAAAAACTATTTTTTGATCCTATTTTAAGTAGAGACTCTACCATATCGTGCTCAACATGTCATAATCCGCGTTTTGCTTTTACTGACAGAAAAGAAAAGGCGGTCGGAATAAAAGGTAATGTAGTTAATCGAAATACACCAACTTTAACAAATGTTGCATATAACAATTCATTTATGTTAGATGGTGTTAATCCTTCTCTTGAAAATCAAGCGCTTGTTCCATTTCATGAAAAAAACGAATTTGATCTTCATATTTTAATAGCATCCGATAGACTTTTAAATGATTCTGCTTATGTTGATTTATCAATGCGTGCATATGGTAAAAACCCAAGCCCTTATGTTATTACTAGTGCTCTTGCTAATTTTCAAAGGACATTAATTAGTGGAAATTCAAAATATGACCAACATATTAATAATAATATAGTATTGACTGAGTCGGAAGCTAAGGGAAAAGATTTATTTTTTAATAAACTACATTGTACAGAATGTCATTCTGGTTTTAATTTTACAAATTATTCTCTAACTAATAATGGGTTATATGAATTTTATCCTGATTCAGGCCGAATTAGGCTTACTGGAGATATTAACGATAGAGCCGTATTTAAAGTTCCTACATTAAGAAATATTGAAGTTACATACCCGTATATGCATGATGGAAGCATAAATACTTTGGAAAATGTAATTTATCATTATATGTCTGGGGGCAAGAATCATGAAAATAAACATGAAATTTTAAAGCCATTTTTTCTAAATACTGATGAAGTAAATAGTTTAATTTCATTTTTATATACTTTAACAGATACATCTTTTATAAACCAACAATAAAGCTCGAAATAAGAACCTAGCCTTACAAAAGCGCAATCTCAATATGAGAAAGTTCCCCATTTTTTTATTCTAATAAAGCTCATTTCTATTGAGTAAAAAAGCCTTGAACTCATAAGACAAAACCACCATTTTGTATAATATATCTTTAATAAAGTTATACAAAATAAATGATTTTGTATATTTGTCTATCATAATTACAATTTCATTATGAAAAAGATATTTTTAATCATAACTGTTTTTTATTTAACCCTAGGGTTAAGAGCATATTCACAATGTGAGGCAGATCACCTGATTATTCTTAATAATTTTGAGTTTGTGCCTTCTGAACTTACTATTTCACCTGGCGAAACGGTTGCCTTTGTTAATATTGAGGGTGAACATACTCTTAACGGAATAACGAGTAGTGTAAGTGGTGAGCCATTCAATAATCCGTTTGATATTTTTTTAGAACAAAGCACGGGAAATTCAGAAGGTGTATGTATGGGAATTATCAATTTCGATACAGTAGGAGTATTCAACTTCGATTGTAGCGTCGGTTACAATGCCGAAGCCGGTATGACTTTAACGATTACTGTTGATGCCTTTGATTTGAATGACTTAATGATAGACATGTATAATGTTCAACAAGTACCCATTTTTAATTCTTGGTATGTTTTTTCCTCTTTTACGGATACTTTTTTAACACAAAGTGCACCATGGACCATATTTGTTCCAGACAATGATGCGGTTACTGAAATTTTAGAGTACATGAATTTGGGACAATTTGATGCGCTCAACATTCCTGATTTAACAGAAATCTTAGAATACCACATCGCTGAAGGAAGATGGTTAGCCGAAGATTTGTATAATGGCTTGCAGTTGCCTACAGCTCAAGGTCAATCCTTAAATATCGCTCAAAATGACCAAGGGACCTTTGTTAATGGTTCTAAACTTATTTCAACTGATTTTGAGGCTTATAATGGGGTCGTACATATCATTGATTATTGTTTAGCTCCTCAAGGCATGCCAGAGGCTACCGTTATGGAAATCATAAGACAGAGCGATAGTCACCAAATCTTAGAAGAAGCTATTATAGCCATTGGCTTAGACGATGAGTTGTCTGTACAAGCAACTATAGATAACAGTATTTCTGGCCCTGGTCCTTGGACTGTTTTTGCTCCTACCGATGATGCTTTTGCAGTTCTTGCCAATGAATTAGGCATACCTGCTAGTGAGCTTTTGAATTCTCAATTTTTATCAAACATTGTCAATAATCACATTGTTAATTATGAAATTTTTGCTGAGGATATGTATTCTGGCAATGTTGCCAATACCTTACAAAATGAGCAGATAGAATTTGAATACAGCGATAGTATTTTTTATGTTATCGGTGAACAAAATACCGTAGAAGTTAGCATACAAGATTTGTATGCCTACAATGGTGTTGTTCATGTTGTAGATGCGGTAATTTCTCCATTTATACCAAGCCTAGAAGGAACATGTGGGGTTTGGCGTTTAGTATTGCAATCTACCTTAAATTATAGTTGGGCTGACTCAGAATTGTTATTATATAAAAACGATGAATTTATCGAATCGCTAACCGTATTTGACGGTGGTGCAGATAGAGTTTACGACTTTGGTGTAGATATTGGCGATGAAATAGATTTATATTTTATAGATGAAGGTGGATACACTCAATCCTATCAACTATACAATGCTGATTTAGAGTTAGTTGTCAATGCCACGTCTACACCACAATTTTATTCTTTACATAGCTATACAGATATTATTGCCTGTGAAGAATTTGATGAAGACTACTGCGGCAAGGTAAAAGTTCAAACTTTTAGTGATTATGGCGCAGGATGGTATGGTGGCGGTCTAGATGTTTACAGAAACGGAGCTTTTGACAAACAGATAGATATGCCGACAAGTTATGCTCAAACTACCTTTATCAATACCAATTATAACGATACGTTAAACTTCGTTGTAGTCAACCCAGCTTTTGCTGATGAAACAGGTTATTTGATTTATGATACGAATGGTCAAATCATACATGATGAAAATGAAGACTTTGTTGCGCCTCAAAATAGCCCTGACTTATTATTTTGTGAACTTATTGTTCCCGATAAATCGTGGAATTGTTTAGAGGACGCTTGTGTTGAGTTGTCAGATGATACAGGTGATTTTTCTTCTCTTTCCGAGTGTCAAGAGCTTTGTGGAACCTCATCTATTGATAAAAATATTATTGATTTAAGTATATATCCTAATCCATCTTCGGGTCTATTTAACATTCAATTTAACTCTGATGAAGTGGATGTGGAATTACTTGTGACTAATATATTAGGCAAAAAAGTGTACTCATCATCTTTAAACACACAAGAACAAAATAATATCTTATTAGACTTATCTAATTATCCCCATGGGATTTACAATCTTACTTTAAAAACAACTATGGAAATAAAAACTTATAAGCTTGTTTTTAGTAATTAAGTTTACGAAAGGGTTCGGTTAAGCCCAAAAAAGTGGAATTCAACACAACAACTTGTTTTCCACTTTTTTTATAAATAATGCGCTCTTACCCAAGTATCAATCTTTTGAAACAATGGCATAAGGTCTTGACCCGCCTTTGTCAATTCATATTCTACTTTAGGAGGGACTTCCTTATAAACAGTTCTAATGATGAGTTTGTCTTCTTCCATTTGTCTTAAATGTTCTGTAAGTACTTTTCTAGAAATGCCTTCAACTAGTGTAGCCAACTGCCCAAACCTCAAACTGCGATTTCTTAAATTATAAATTATAGCTAACTTCCATTTCCCTCCCAATTTGTCGGCAAATATGCTAGTAGGGCACAGTTCTTCTAATCCTTCCATATCTATAGTTACTTTATTGAAACTAGTTTTTGGTCAGTTACCCAATGGTAACAGTTACTTTACGTTACTATTATTAGTTACTTTGCGAAACTAAAAATATTAATTTATACAAACAAAACAATTATGAAAAATTTAAGATCACCAAAATGTCAATGTGGCAAAACTAAAAATCCAAACGGAAATTGTGATGGTTCACACGCTAATTCCAAAAATAGCCTTTCGAAAATAGCCTTAGTTTTTGCACTGATTTTTTCTGCTTTTACCCTACAAAGTTTTACGTCTAGCGATAATGTTAAAGTAAAAAACAGTTCCATTGAATGGAAAGGAGAGAAGGTAGTGGGTTCACACGAGGGAACGATTGCTTTAAAATCTTCAGAACTTATTTTTAAAAACAACACACTAAAAGGCGGTAGCTTTGTGATTGATATGACTACGATAGCTTGTACCGATTTGACAGGGGAGTATAAAGGGAAGCTTGAAGGCCACCTAAAATCAGATGACTTCTTTTCTGTTTCTAATTTTCCAACTTCTAAATTAGTTATTACTAAAGCGTCTAAAAGCTCTAAAGACAGTTATAATGTAAGTGCTAATCTAACCGTTAAGGGAATCACTAAGAATATAAATTTTGTAGCACAGATTAAAGGCAATAAGTTAAGTGCCACGATTTTAGTCGATAGGACTCAATTTAACGTAAAGTATGGTTCAGGCAGTTTCTTTCAGAATCTTGGTGACAATATGATTTATGATGAATTTGAGATAAAAGTAAATTTAGAGATTTAATATACCTCTAAAAGTTAAGCCAAAGCTGACTGTATATGAGATAAACAATAAACCTAAAAAAATTGTATTTTTAACAAAGCGTTTAATAACCTTATCTAACAAGAAGAGCTTAGCATAATGGCTTAAAAAATATCGGAAAGGAAATATATTATAAAATGAAAAGATTAGAATTTTTAAAGAAATCACTAGCATCAGGAGTTGCCGCTATGGCAGCTCCTTTTGTCCTAAAGTCTAGCAACACTAAAGAGTCTACATTCAATAAACTGATTGAACAAGTTGGCTTTAACCATATGCCAAATGATGAAATTAGTACAGAAAGCACTGTGCTGCATAAAGCAAATACTCGTGGTAGTGCTAACCACGGTTGGCTGAAGGTCAATCACACCTTTAGTTTTGCTAATTATCGCAACCCACAACGAATGAATTTTGGTGTATTGCGAGTGCTTAACGATGACACTATTGCTGGAGGACAGGGCTTTGGCACACATCCTCACGACAATATGGAAATCATTACTATTCCACTTGAAGGCGACTTAAAACATAAGGATAATATGGGTAACGGCGCAATTATAAAGAATGGTGACGTACAGGTCATGAGTGCCGGAACAGGGATTACACACAGCGAGTTTAACGCCAATACAGACCAAGAAGTTAAGCTGCTACAGATTTGGTTGTTTCCAAACCAAAGAAATGTTAAGCCGAGATACGATCAACTCTCTTTACAATCCATAAAAAAGGAAGATGCTTTTTATCAAATTTTATCGCCAAATAGCAACGACCAAGGGGTATGGATTCATCAAAACGCTTGGTTTAGTTTAGGAGAATTTACAACTACTAAGCGGCTTAATTACGACTTAAAGTCCAATCAAAATGGTGTTTATGCTTTCATTATAGAAGGTCAAGCGACTATTCAAAACCAAAAGCTAGACAAACGAGATGGTTTTGGCATTTGGAACACCGATTCTTTAACTATTACAGCAACTAAAGGGGCTAAAATATTATTGATGGAAGTGCCGATGTATTTATAGAACTGACAACTAATCTACAACGATTTTTTGTTCTACACTACCATCGTCGTAGATATGGAATAAAGGGGTGTTTTTTAGGACTTTTGACGGTCTGCCCAAAACATCGCTTATCTTCACTAGCTTTTTTGTTTGCCCTTGATATTCATTTAGGTTCGATGTCTGACAGTCGAGCTGATTGATATAGGTCCATATTTCATCATTAAAGTTTAAAGGCACTAAAGTTTCTTCAGGAGCATTACCCATTCGTATCCAAACCATATTTTCTGATGGTACTACATTGATATACTGTCCATTTTTGCCCATGGCAGCAAACATATCACTGGGTGCATTAGGACTTAGCGGACCATCAAAAACGTATTGCGTTTGTGGTATCATGTAGCTGTTTTTACCATTGAGCCACCATAAATAGCCGTACGATTCATTATGCTCTTGTGAGGTGTTTATCATAGCATTATAATACACATCATCACCCAAAATGTCATTCTGATTCCATAGACCTTCATTGAGCATTAATAGTCCAAAACGAGCCATACTTCTTGCTGTACTAAAAAAAATACTGTTATAATCATCATATACAAATACGCCATTCATACCTATGGGGGATGTAAGTTTTTGAAAGGCATAATTATTAATACCTAGTCCACTAGCATTTTCGATGACATTTCTCAATAAAGTATAAGGGCCATTATGATAAGCCCAGCGTGTGCCGGCTTCAGCCAAATACACTAAGCAAGTATCAAGAGTACAATAAGGATCTTCTACGCCATCGTCCAATCCGCTAGTCATAGTCAGTTGATGCCGTAGGCTTATCATACTTTCTTGTTCTGGAGTGGTGTTTGTCCAACCTTCAGACAGGTAGGTTGAGGTGCTATTGTTTATATCCAACAAACCGTCTTTCTGTGCTATACCAGTCAATAGAGCTACGATTGTTTTTCCTGCTGATGCCCAATACCAATTAGAAGTGTCTGTATGTTCATTGAAGTATCTCTCTAAGACTATTTTACCATCTTTTAACAAGATGAATGCTTTCGTGTTGTTAGCATCTAAGTAATCGTAAAGACTATCTATATTGGCTTGACAATAATCTAAACTAGAAGGGCTAATGCTGTCCCAGTTAGAACTGCTGTTGGGTGGGAAATAGGATTGAGCATTAAGAGTTATACTCACAAGCACAAAAAGAATAAACGAGTTAATGAACTTCATCCCCTAAATATAGAAAGTTTTTAATTATGCAAAACGTCCCAAACAAGACGTGTTTGTCTCGTTCCATATTAACATTTAGGCAGTTCCTTTTTTAGAACCATAAAGCAATAAGCCCAATGCTGCTAGGTTAAACAAAATGACTGGTAGTGGTGCTGTTGGTTTTCCAGCAAATGCGTTGATAAGGTCTGGCAAAGCGAAAAAGCCCATAACGACAAACAATAGGAATGAAAGGCGTTTTAGAGCCGCTAAATCTTCGATTGAAGTGATACCAACCATCATAAAAAAGATGCCCAAAGCAACACAACCCAATACTAGCGCAAAGGTGTCAAACATAAGGTCTCCATCAGGACTTAAAGTTTCTATACCAAAAGCATCAAGAATTAGAGCCGCTTTAACATCAGGCGAAATCATTGCACCCAATAGTGGTAATAACTGCAATAACATCAGCACAGCAGCTATCCAAAAAATAGTTTTTAATTTCATAATTTGATTAATTGAAAGGTTAATTTTCTCAAACCTAAGATTTTTTCAATTAAAATTCAAAGAAAGATTATGTTAATTAAATAGCACAATAAGCTCAGAAAACGAGCTTATTGTTTGTTGGATTGAAATCCATGTGCCTGAGATGGTATATGTTGTGCTACAAGTGGTCTAGCGGATTTGAAATGTTGTTTTTTGAGATTTTGGTTACGTGGGTGTATAGCTCTGTGGTCTTAATGGAATTATGCCCTAACAATTCTTGTACATATCTGATATTGATGCCGTTTTCGAGTTGGTGAGTGGCGTAGGAATGACGCAACATATGAGGGGTAACCGATTTTTGAATATTGGCTTTATGGGCATATTTTTTTATAAAACTCTGAATACTTTTGGCTGTATATTTTCCCCCACTTTGCCCTTCAAAAAGGTATTCTTTAGGAAGATATGCCAAATAGTATTGTCGAAGATTTTCGAGTAAAGTAAGAGGCAAGGGCAATACACGGTCTTTTTTGCCTTTGGCAGCACGAACCATAAGGCGCATGGCAGTAGAATCAATATCTGTAATTTTCAGGGCAATAACCTCTGATACTCGCAACCCACAGCCATAGAGAATTTTTAAAATGCATTCGTGTTTAAGGTTGGCACATTGTTGAAGCAGTCTTTTTACTTCAGAAACCGTTAAGTACTTAGGCAGTGGTTTGGCTTTGCGTTTGGGATAAAGCGGTGACAGATTTAGTTTACGCTTGTAGTAAAGCAAATAAAACTTGCTAATACTTGCCAAAATTTGCTTTTGATAGGTGGCACTAATGCTATCTTTTGTTTGCAAGTGATGTATAAAAGTTTGGATTTGTACTAGGCTTATGTGTTCCAAATCGTACTGCTGAAAGGCCACCAAAAATTTGGTAAGGGCGTTTTTGTAGGTTTTTATACTGGAAGAGGCATAGCGTTGTAAACGAAGTTTAACTTCAAAATCGGAAAGTAGCTTGTTGGTGTTGAAACACATAACTTTCGCTTTAAGGAGATTAATATTTGCTATAAATATAGCCTATCTTATTGATTTACACAATAATAACCATGAAGTGCTAAAATGGATATACGAAACTCATAAAGATTGGATTTAAGCAATGCGTATATTTAGGTGTTAGCGGTAACTTAATGAAACGACAGAACTACATATTCATAATTTTGACAGCCTTACTTTTTGCCTGTACTTCAAATAAGGACAGAAAAGAAGACGCTGAAATAATCAAAACACAAGTTGCTGAACTAGACAATTCTCTCGAAAAAGAACCTGAAGAAAAGGAACTCAATGAAGATTTCGACTGTGTTCGTGGAAAAGCAGAACCTATCGTTAAGAGAGACATTTATCCCAACGGCAATTTTACACTACAATCCGACAGTTTAACTGCAATAGAAACAATAGAATTTGACTATGGCGAAAGAGTAATAATAAAGAATTGGGGCTGCGAATATTATGTTCTTTCATTTCGTTTTGAAACCTCAAAATACAATGCTGACACTACTGCAATGAAGTATTGGTATGTCAATAGTTCAAAAATTATGACAGAGCTTATCAAGGGACTTGATGCTCCTCTTGACATTGAAAAAAGACTTGTAGCTTTAAATGACCACATTTCCAAAAATGTATTTGAGCTTGAAATAGGGACTGAAATTGACTACGGAGAAAACGAAATTAGAAGATTTGTTTCATTGGACAATATTGAGAAAATAGAGAAGAACCGATTTGCAGTGACAATTTCATTCGCACTCGGACCTTTATGAATAAAAAATAAAAGCAACCGCTAACAATGGCTAAGAAAACATAGGGGTTGCAGTGCAGCCCGAAACGGTGGATTTCCTTACTTTGTTCTTGTCTCGGTCGACAAGAACGCAGCTCGAAATCCCCTACGTTTCTTAGCCGAGACCGTTACCTGCAAGCTGAATCCAGCCGCACAGTCAAGCACATTTCATTTTGCTCGTACCTCACAAAATAAAAAGAGCTTGCCCTTCCCCACCGACACCAAAACTGAATGATAATATTTATACTCATTTAGTGAGTATTTCTAGAAAACTTGCCTATCTTGGTGGACTGAATTAAACAGATTCAAAATGAACCGAATTAAAGAGGTTTTGGACAGGAAAGGAATTAAGCAAATTTGGTTAGCTGAGCAATTGGGAAAGAGCTACAATATGGTTCACTCTTATGCTCAAAACAAAAGACAACCGAGTATAGACGACCTATACAAGATTGCCGAAATCCTAAATGTGGACATAAAAGAATTGCTAGTTTCTAACAAGCCCGAACAAGACACTAAATGAAATCAAGTGAGATAAAACATAACGTCCAAAACCTGATTGACAACTTCTCGAAAGATGAATTTGTCTTTGAGTTGTTGGTTGCCTACGGCATTTCAAAAACCTCTGTAACCAGACTAAAAAAAGGAGACTACAATTTATCCAAAGTTGATGGCGAAATACTTTATAAGAAGAAAATCTTTTTTAAAGTTGAAGCAACTGACAAGTTGTTAAGCAGTATTGACACCATTACAAAAGAAGAGCGAATCTTAAAACACAAACCAAGATTCGCAATTGTTACCGACTACAAACAAATTGTCGCAAAAGACCTTCAAAAAGGCAAAAACCTTGACGTCAATGTAAAAGAGCTACCAAACTATTTTGACTTCTTTTTGCCTTTGGCAGGTAGTGAAGTTTATAATGCGAGCAACGACAATGAAGCGGACAGAAACGCTTCTTACAAAATGGCTTCTCTGTACGATTTGTTGATTGAGGAAAACCCGAACATCTACAATTCAAAGGAGAGCATTCACCACCTCAATATTTTCTTGTCTCGTTTGTTGTTTTGCTTTTTTGCTGAGGACACTGAAATTTTCGAGCAAGACAGCATTTTCACAAATTCACTAGCTCAACATACCGCAGATAATGGCAGTGACACTCATACTTTTTTGGATGAATTGTTTGACCGTTTAGACAGCAAAAGTGGAAAAGATTACCCGGACTTTTTAGCCAAATTCCCTTATGTGAATGGTGGTTTGTTTGGTCAAAAAATCAGTTCGCCAAGATTTACTTCGAAAGCAAGAAAAACGCTCATTGAATTGGGCGAATTGCAATGGAAGGACATCAATCCTGACATTTTCGGTTCAATGATACAAGCAGTGGTAATTCCCGATTACCGTAGCGATTTAGGAATGCACTACACTTCGGTAGCTAATATTCTTAAACTCATTAAACCGCTCTTTTTAGATGAACTATATGAGGAATTTGAAAATGCCACAACGGTAAAACAACTCAACGCACTCATTCAACGCATTTCAAAAATCAAGTTTTTTGACCCTGCCTGTGGAAGCGGAAATTTCTTGATTATCACTTACAAAGAAATCCGTTTGTTGGAAATAAAGATTCTGCAAAAAATTACCGATTTAGAAACTACACCAACGTTCAAATGGACTTCTGTAAACCTCTCTCAGTTTTACGGTATTGAGATAGACGATTTTGCTCACGAAATGGCTATTCTCTCTCTTTGGTTGGCAGAACACCAAATGAACCGAGTGTTTGAAGAAATGCTTTTTGATTACGGTAAATCTAAACCAATACTACCACTCAAAGAAGCAGGACAAATACAACAAGGCAATGCCACAAGAAGAAATTGGAATGAGGTATGTCCTATTTCTGAAAAAGATGAAGTTTATGTAATTGGAAACCCGCCTTATTTGGGGTATAAAGGTTGGGATGCAGAGCAAAAAAAGGATATGTCAATTGTATTTAGCGGATTTAATACTGTTAACCGCTTAGATTATATAAGTTGTTGGTTTAAAAAAGGTGCTGATTATATAAGAGGAATGAATGCCAAACTTGCATTTGTTAGTACCAATTCAATATGTCAAGGAGAGCAAGTAAGTTTAATATGGCCATATATTCTTAAACACCTTGAAATTAACTTTGCTTATAATTCATTTAAATGGACAAATAATGCAAAGGGAAGTGCAGGCGTCTCAGTTGTCGTTATTTCTTTACGAAACATAACCGAAAAGGAAAAGGTCATTTTCGATGGAAACTTTAAAACTCTATCAAAAAACATCAATCCCTATTTAACTTCAGGTAGTAATATTTTCATTCAAAAAAGGGATACACCAATTTCAAATCTGCCAGAAATGGCACTTGGTAGTAGTGGAATAGATGGAGGGAACCTCATCTTATCTAAAAATGAGCGTGAAGATTTTTTCAAAATAGATTATTCCTCCAAAAAATTCATTAAAAAATTTGTGGGAGGAAATGATTTTTTAAATGGTGTTGAAAGATATTGTTTATGGATTGACGATGACAAAGTAGATGAAGCGTATAATATAAAACCTATTAAAGATAGAATTGATAAATGTGAAATATATAGATTAAATGCAGGACGCGATGCTCGTAAGGCAGCAGAAGTGCCACATAGATTTTTTTATAGAAAGTATCAAAGTGGCGAGTCAATAATAATTCCAATGACTAGTTCTTCAAATCGTAATTATATTCCTGTTGGTATTGAAGCAGATGGCTCAATATTAAGTAATGGAGTGTTCGTTATTTATAATTTTTCACCTTACCACTTTGGCATCTTAAGTTCGAAGTTGCATTTGCTTTGGGCGAAAGCTGTTGGAGGTAAAATGAGAGAAGATATTAGGTATTCTGTGAATTTAGTTTACAACACCTTCCCATTCCCCGACATTACCACCAAACAAAAGGAGAATTTGAATCAATACGTGTTTGATATTCTAGACGAGCGAGCCAAACATCCGAGCAAAACTATGGCTCAGTTGTACAACCCAACCACAATGCCCAAAGGCTTGTTGCAAGCCCATCAAGCACTTGACACTGCAATAGAGCAGTGTTACCGCTTGCAAGCTTTTAAAAATGATACCGAGCGTTTGGAGTATCTGTTTAAGCAGTATGAGGAAATACTACAAAAGGACACGCTGTTTGCCAAGCAGAAGAAAACAAGAAAAAAGACCGTCAAAAAATAAGATATGCCAAATTTAGTACACGTAGAATACGACCAAACAGGAAAGAGCAAAAGCACCAACGCTCTTGGAATGCGGGAAATGCAAGAAAAGGCATACGAAGGCAGAACCGCACAATATTTATTATTGAAAGCACCACCGGCATCAGGAAAATCAAGAGCCCTAATGTTTATCGCCTTGGATAAATTGAAAAACCAAGGCATCAAAAAAGTGATTGTTGCCGTTCCTGAAAAGTCTATTGGTGCATCTTTCGGTTCAACAGAATTGAAGAAGTATGGCTTCTTTGCAGATTGGAATCCAAATCCAAAATACAACCTCTGTACACCAGTAGAAGAAAAAAGTAAAGTAACGGCATTCTTGAATTTTTTAGAATCGGACGAGCAAATTTTGGTTTGTACGCACGCCACCTTACGATTTGCATTTGACGGTTTAGACCCTAAAAAGCTAGATGATACTTTGGTGGCAATAGATGAATTTCACCACGTTTCAGCAGAAGGCGACAATATTTTAGGTCAGGTTTTGAAAAGCATTATGCACAATTCTACCGCTCACATTGTCGCAATGACGGGTTCGTATTTTAGAGGCGATAGTATTCCTGTTTTGATGCCCGAAGATGAGGCGAAATTCACCAAAGTAACTTACACCTATTACCAACAGTTGAACGGCTATGAATTTTTAAAATCCTTGGGTATCGGGTATCATTTTTACACGGGCAAATACTTCAAGAAGCATCCCGAGAAAGAAATGTCGGCTTTGGCGGAGATTTTAGATGAAAATCAAAAAACCATCATTCACATTCCAAGTGTTAATTCAGCCGAATCATCGAAAGAAAAATACGAAGAAGTCAATCACATCATTGACGTTTTGGGAGAGTTGGAGTTTCAGGACGAAACCACAGGCGTGTTACACATCAAAAGCCACAAAACAGGCAGGATTTTAAAAGTTGCCGATTTGGTAAACGACAATCCAAAATCAAGAGATAAAATAAGTGCCTACCTAAGAACTGTAAAATCAGCAGATGACATTGATATCATTATAGCTCTAGGAATGGCAAAAGAAGGTTTTGATTGGCCGTACTGCCAACACGCTTTAACCATTGGTTACAGAGGTTCATTAACGGAGATTATCCAAATCATAGGAAGAGCGACAAGGGACAGCAACAACAAAACACACGCTCAGTTTACCAACCTCATTGCTCAACCAGATGCCGAAGATGAAGAAGTGAAATTGTCGGTGAACAATATGCTCAAAGCGATTACCGCTTCACTATTGATGGAACAAGTATTGGCACCAAACTTCAAGTTTAAAATCAAAAAAGACGATGATGATGAAGACGAAGATGAGGACGATAAAACCATCAAAATAAGAGGTTTCAAATTACCTACTTCGCAAAGAGCCAAGGACATTATTGAAACAGACTTGAATGACTTGAAAGCTAAAATTCTTCAAGACCCTCAAATGCTCAAAGCAATGCCAGGGAATATTGAGCCAGAGGTTATCAATACCGTTTTAATTCCTAAAATCATTCGAGAAGTTTATCCTGATTTGGACGAAGAAGATGTTGAAGCAGTAAGACAGCACGTTGTTGTAGATTCTGTCATCAAGAACGGTACAATTGAGGAACAAGGCGACAAAAAATTCATCCGTATGGCAGGAAGCTTTGTGAACATTGATGACATCCACATTGACTTAATTGACCAAGTAAATCCATTCCAAAAAGCATTTGAAATCTTATCAAAATCGGTAACAACTCAGGTTTTAAAGTTAATTGACGAGCATATTCAATCTACCAAAATTGAAATGACCGAAGAAGAAGCGATTTTGCTTTGGCCAAAAATCAAAGAATGGGTACAAAACAATAAAGGAGAGCAACCGAGTATTCAGGCTTTTGACCACAAGGAAAAAAGAATGGCAGAAGCACTAGTGTTTTTAAGAGAGTTGAAACGTAAAAAAGCACTTGAGAATGGCTAAGAAGAAACTAACCATAGACGACATTTTCAATGATGATGATTTTGGATTGTTAGATTCTAAGGTCAAGACTTCAACTGTAAAAACGGATGAAGAAAGGCTAATTGACTCCTTTGAAGAAATCAATGTTTTTATTGACAAAAACGATAGAGAACCCAATAAATCAAGTATGTCTGAATATGGTTTAATGGCTAAACTCAAAAACTTTAGGGATAATGAGGACCAGAAAAAAATCCTCAAACCTTTTGACAGGCATAATTTATTAGGTCACGTAGAAATGGAAAAGCAATCCATTGATGACATTTTCAATGATGATGATTTGGGCTTGTTAGATCCTGACAAGGATTTAGATATTTTCAAATTCAAACATACGCCCAGACCAGAAGACCGAGCAGAAGCCGATTTTGTAGCTCAAAGAAAACCAATGAAGGAAAAGGACTTTGAGAAGTATGAGAAAATGTTCTTGCAAGTTCACAAGGAAATTAAAGAAGGAAAACGAAAGATTAAGCCGTTTACCAATATCGAAAAAAATCTTCACGTTGGAGATTTCTACTTAATGAATGGCATTATGCTCTACTTAGAATCAGCCAACTTGAAAAAGGATGAAGTTGACCTCAGTTCAGGTAATCGTGTAAGAGTTGAAGGACGAACAAGGACAGTTTTTGAAAATGGCACTTACAGCAATATGCTTTATCGCTCGTTAGGTAAACAAATCCAAAAAGACGGTAAGCTTATTACCAACACTTATGACAAAATTGAACAGGACTTATTCATCAATTCAGGACTTGTAAAAGAAGAAGATATTCAGTCAGGTTGGATTTACGTTTTGAAAACAAAGTCAACTAAAAAGGAACTTTCAGGAATTAAGGATTTGTACAAAATCGGATTTGCAAGTGGTTCAGTTGACGATAGAATAAAAAATGCCAAAAACGAAGCGACCTATTTGTTTGCA
Source organism: Bacteroidia bacterium (assembly GCA_016779945.1). Classification (GTDB taxonomy): domain Bacteria; phylum Bacteroidota; class Bacteroidia; order NS11-12g; family UBA9320; genus UBA9320. The sequence continues at coordinate 24,755 of JADHMR010000011.1, forward strand.
GACGTCAAGAAAATAGCAACTTACAAGGTTTACAATCGGAATGCGGACAAACTTGAAAATCTTTTGCATAGATTTTTCGCCAAAGCTTGCTTGGACATTGACTTATACAATGAACAAGGACAAAGACTGAATCCAAGAGAATGGTTTGTTGTTCCTTTTGAGGTCATCGAAGAAACCATCCAATTGATTTTAAATGAGAATATTGTGAATTACGAATACGACACAGAAACGAAAAGAATTAAACTGAAATAGAATAATGCCAACGCTGCAACCAAAAATTGCAAAAGAGTATGTCTTTGCCAACGCTGACGGACTGAAAAATAAAAAGTACGACCGCACAACAATGTGTATAAGCAATAGCGGGTTTAGTGCTAAATTGAAACGTAAAACTATAAATCAAAGGTCGGTGCTATCTGACAGTTTAGTGGCTTGAAATCCGCTACTGCTCATACACGAGACCGTTATGTATGATTATTAAAACATGAAAAAATGATACATCCAAATACTGAATTAAAGTTTATCAGCAATGAAGTGGGATATGGAGTTGTCGCAACTCAATTTATCCCTGCTGGAACAATTACTTGGGTTCTTGATAAGTTAGACAGGGTATTTAGCCCAGTAGAATTCCAAAATATGGAATCTCTCTATCAAGAAATTCTTGACACCTACACTTTCCGAAACAATGAAGGTAATTTAGTGCTCTGTTGGGATAACGGTAGGTTTTTAAACCATAGTTTCAATTCAAATTGTCTTACAACCGCATACGATTTTGAAATAGCAATTCGAGATATTCAAGTGGGATAACAACTGACTGATGACTACGGATACCTGAACATTTCTAACCCTTTTAGGGGAATTGACGAAGGCACCAAAAGAAAAATAGTATATCCAAATGACTTGGTAAAGTATCATACAATTTGGGATAAAAAAATAAAAAAGGTCTTTCCTAAAATAACTAAAGTCAATCAACCTCTAAGGTCATTATTGAATGAAGAAACTTGGAATAGAATCGAAAGAATTTTGAGAGGAGAAGAAATTATGGAATCCATTTTGGCAAATTACTTTGATGAAAAAAACCACATGCAACAAAATGCAAAACGACAGGAACATTAGCACAGCAGCTATCCAAAAAAAGCTCAGAAAAGCTTATTTTTTGTTGGATTGAAATCCCTATATTTAGAGTATATTTAAAGCCGAAAACGTAGTGCGTAAAACCCGCTAAATTTAATATATATACCGTTGTAAACATTTCGAATATGTCAAGTGGAGCAATTGAAGAAGTGCTAGGAGAAGGAGTAATTCAAACTTACTTCAACTCAACAGAAATAGAAATGATTGTGTTTGATTTACATGGAACCATTACCAATAGAACTTCCATTCATCCATATCATATTCAGTATCGCAATGATTATATAAAATCCAAATTAGGATTTACTGTTGATGAGTCATTTAATGGTGGCACAGATGAAGCGTTTTCTCTTTTCCCAGAACTCGATAAATATGAATTCTATAGGCACAGAGACCAAGATCTTTCATTCCGATTCGATCTGATACATAAACCCAATCCTGAACTTCAAAAATTACTGAGATTGGTGAATGATAAGTTTAATACGGTGTTATATACGGATAGCTATTTGAAGCAAATTGAACGAACACTGCAATCAATTGGTATTAATGGATTATTTAACAAACTGATTGGATTAGAAAGTGGTCACCATAAATTTTCATCACAGCATTTAGTTTATCCCTCTCTGTGTGCACAATTGGGTATTGAAATGAAAAACGTATTAATTATTGGAGACAGAATGGACAAGGACATCAATCCAGTTCTTAAATCTGGAGGAAGTGGCATTCGTGTGGAATCAAGTAAATATATCATTCCTGCTGTTCAATTACTTCTAAATACGTTTACTAAAAAGAGATAAAGAATTATACTTTCTGCCATTTTATACTAGACTGTTGATAATCACTTCGAGTTGTATAGACCTTGAATATTTCTAGATATGAATACTCGACCTGAAGGTGTTCATCATCTAAAACATTGTTCTTCAATTAGGTGGTCTAATTGCATAAGATATAAAGCTATATATTTATGGCATAAATTTTTGAGCAAATAAAATGGCATTAAGTAAGGAACAGCAAGAGCAATTAACACCCAGTTTAGCGTTAAAAGAGTTAAAAGAAGGTCATCAGCGTTTTGTTAATGGAAACACCTTGACATTATCTGCTTCATCACTTATCAATCAAACTGCAAAAGCCCAATTTCCTAAAGCAATAGTTGTTTCATGCATTGATTCTAGAGTTCCGGTAGAACAAATTTTTGATCAAAATATCGGAGATATTTTTGTGGCTCGAGTAGCGGGAAATTTTATCAATAATGACATATTAGCCAGTATTGAATATGCTTGTGCAGTAGCTCAAAGTCCTTTGGTCATTGTATTAGGTCATGAAGGGTGTGGCGCGGTAAGTTCGGCTTGTGATGGCGTAAAATTAGGGCATATAACAGAAATGCTTCAAGCCATTACACCTGCTATAGAAAACGCCCAAAAAACATCTACTAAGCCATTTAATTCCTCAAATGCATCTTATGTTTCTTCCGTTACTGAATCGAATGTGTTGTTAAACATAAATAAGATTACTCAACAAAGTCAGTTGTTAAAAGAACGTATCGAAAATGGGCAATTAGCAATATGTGGGGGAGTTTACCAAATTAAAAATGGCACAATAAATTGGCTTTAATTTTCTTATCGTATTTATTAAAATTGTGCTAGATTTAAACCTTTTTTAGAAGCATATTATGGCTAAGCGAGTAGATCTCTCAACATATAATAATTCTTGGTTTAAAAAAGGTGCTAGCCTTTTTAAAAGAGCGTTGTGGCATCTCGCTAACTTTTTCATTCTTAAAAGCCACATTGTGCCATTATCATTTACTAAGGTTGCTATATTGAGGTTGTTTGGCGCAAAAATTGGCTCAAATGTGACCATTAAGCCAGGCGTTAATATTAAGTATCCTTGGAAATTAAAAGTTGGAAACAACTGTTGGATAGGAGAAAACGTTTGGATTGACAACTTGGACGAAGTGATTATTGCTGATAATGTATGCATTTCGCAAGGAGCATTTTTATTGTGTGGTAATCATAATTATAAAACCACCAGTTTTGACCTAATGCTAGGATCTATTACTATTGAATCAGGGGCGTGGCTAGGTGCTAAGTCTATTGTTTGCCCAGGCGTTACGGTTGGTTCTCACGCCATTTTATCGGTGGGTTCATTGGCCAATAAAGATCTTCAGCCCTACATTATTTATAAAGGAAACCCTGCTGTAAAATGCAAGGAACGTATTATAGAGTAAACTATTCTAACAAGAGAATTTCCCCTGTTGTATACTGATTAGCAAATTGTAAATGGAAATAATATTTGCCTAGAGGGCATTTTTGGTTTTTGTATTTACCGTCCCAAATTAGGGTATCTTCTGTTTGATGAATTAAATTGCCTTGTCTATTGTAAATCGTCAATATTGTTGGCTCACGACTGAAGATAGATGAGACTTCATAAGTATCGTTTATGCCGTCATCGTTTGGAGTAAATGCCGAGGGAAAATAAAAGCATTCGTTATAAACATAGGGCACAACAACCTCTAACAAAGATGATGAGCAACCTGCACTATCCGTTACAATAAGGCGATAACTTTTAGGCGGCAAACTATCAATGAAAGACTCGTTTTTGCCATCGTTCCATTCATAGACAAAAGGTGGATAACCTTGCGCTACTTCAACATCTATACTACCATCAAAATTATACTCGCAAGATGGTATTGTTAGGGTGTAGCTTAGCTCAGGTAAGAATGGGGGCAAGACTTCAACTTTGTCTAAAGTAGTACAACCATTAGCATCTGTAAAGGTGAAATCATAAACACCAACCCCTAGCGATGGGTTAAAAATAGTATCTCCATAGTCCCAAGCGATTGAATAAGGCATAATACCACCAGCGCCTTCTATTGTAATATTGGCTAGGTCAGTAGATTCACAGATAATTTCAACACTTTCTTTTAGAACTACTAAGTCAGGTTCAGTAATTATAATTGTAGAATCGAAAAAGCAACCTTGATCATTTTGAACTAGAAATTCATAAGTGCCAGGACCGAGGTTGTTGGTTGATGATGGCGTTATAAGTGTATAAATATCAGTTGAAAAATCAATAGCATAGGTGATTTGTCCATCATCTTCACCAAAACATGTCACATTTTCAGCAACTAAACTTAATGTTGGATTTTCAATTTTAAAGGTGTCTTCATAAAGACAATGGTTGAGGTCAATGATGCTTAAAACATACGTGTTTACCTCAAGATTTTCAAACAACTCTTGCCCACTGCTATTGAGAGCACTGAGGTTTGTGATATCGTTCAGTACCTCTATAGAGTATGGAGCAACACCACCCGTTACATTAGTACTAATTGAGCCGTCGTTTTCATTTTCACAGCCTACGTGTAAAACAGTTGTTTCAACATTTACAGTTGTAGGCTGACTAAGGTTTATTAGTGTGTCTTTTTGACAAAAATTAGCATCAAATACTACAACAGATACATCACCTGCCGAAAGGTTTTGTAAAGTCGAGGAGTTAGAGATGTTGCCGTCCCAGTTGTATGATAAAACTCCTGTACCGCCATTGGCGTATAATTCTATAAAGCCATTATCTCCATCTCTACAAGAGATGCCATAACCCTGAAAAGAACTTGTAACCACACTGTCAATAACCAATTCACTTGGGCTGTCGATAAATAAATTATCTAAAGTGAATAGGCAGTTATTGTCATCTATGACCACCAAGTCATAATACCCAGAGCTAAGGTTTTGCACGGTGTTGCCGTTGTAGGTATTTGATCCACTAATCCAACTGTAGATGTAGTTTGGCGAGCCATTAAATGCCTCAGCATTCAACTCTCCATCAGTACCATTATAACAGCTAACATCTTGTATCGAAGTTACTGCAAATAATGAATCTGGAGAATCAATTATTACTGGATTTGACGAATAACATTGAGCTTGATTTGTTAAGCTATCAAAAACACAGACGTTATATAAGCCGTTGGATAAGTTGTTAAAATTAGGGGAGGCTGAAAAGTTTAGACCGCCATCGATAGAATAGGCAAGTCCAGAGCCCGTATTTGCAGTTGTGATGTTTATTTCTCCGCTACTTCCACCATAACACAGATTGTCTAAAGAGTTTACATTTTGAATTAGCCCTCTAATTATCAGAGAATAGTCTTCAGTTTCTCCCCAACCATACATACCACAAGAGTAGTCGTTGGCATTATCTAAGGTAGACCACACGGTAACCACACGCATTCTAATTGTGTCTTGAACTGCATTTGCTGGTACAGTGATAGTTGTGCTAAAATTAGTTTGATTGGCTGCAATAGCTGAAGTAGCATTAATATGAAAAACTTCTTCTCCAACATCAAAAATTTCATTTCCATTCCAATCGATATAAACGTTAGAAATTTTTGGCATTGTAAATCCTGAACAGTTGTTTAAGCCAATTGTTAAATTGTATATGCCGTTCAGTACAAGTTCTGTGTATATTGAAGTGTAGTCTGAATAATTAGCACAGCCAGAAGAGGCGTTATTTAATGAACCTATAGATACTAGAGATGTTGAGCAAAAGGATGCAGATGTTGATGAGGAACTACAATATTGAGCAAATGAAAAATGCACTACTCCGAAAGTAAAAGTACAAATTGTGACAAGTTTTAAAAAAGATAAATTAAACTTCATCAATTCATTGTTAGGTTAAGCTCTATGCAAAGGAAAACAATATAATTTATCAACGCTAATTTACACCAATAAAAATGTAACGCTACAAATACAACAGACTATATATTTGTTTTTCCTAGAGAATGGCACTTAAATTTATTTCACAAGCCATGTCGTTTTCATTAAAATTAACAAATAAAAAATTTTGTTAATTACTTTTTTTTTAAAATTTCGCATAATTTATTAATTTAACCAGCAATAAATTTAACCAAAAACAAACTATTTATGAAACGATTTTTACTATTTGGAATGGCATTTTTATGTGCCTTTTCGACTAGCTTTGCTCAAATTCCCCTTGCCACACAAGGCTTTGAGTCTGGCGACACTTGGACGTATACGTCTAACCCAGAGTTTTATGATTTTAATAATGGTGATGCATTTGATATCATGTCAGGAGAATACCAAACTATGGTGGCTGCTTCTGGAAATAGCTTTTTAGCATTTCATGATATAGTAAATCCAAACGCTCCATTACTCGAGGGTCAGACTAATTCTGATTACTATCATTATTTAACATTTGCTACTATTCAAATTCCTCAGCCATCTCCGGCAGATTTGAAATTGTCATTTAGTTATTTAGCTCATGAGCTTGATGGAACAGACTACATGGCTTATGAGTTACAGTTCAATAATGATGATACATGGAATAGCAATTGGGTAAGTTCAGTTGATACATCCTTTGCTTTTTCTGCCTATTTATCTAAAAACACTAATGATTTATGGGTAACGCACACTATTGATATTCCTGATACGGTTTCTTTTGTGAGATTCAGAATAGGAGCTTTTCAAAACGGTGGAGCTGATTGGGGAGGCTTTGACAGCTTTTCTTTGTTCTTTGATAGCGCAGGAGATTTTGTAGCACCTAATGTTGAAGACGCTTCGATAACCTCAGATCAAACTATTGTTTTGACGTTTAATGAAGCGGTACAGTCAGCATCAGTTTCAATTACTGATTATGGCATTAGCAGCACTACATTAAGTGAGGATGGTCTTCAAATGACTTTGAACCTTTCTTCTAGCTTAGTCGATGGAGATTTCTTTGATATCAATGTAGATGCTCTTATGGATTTAGCAGGTAATCAAGCTAATTCAGTTTTAGAAAATCTTGTTCATAACGATTTTGTAGGTAATCTTGTTATTACTGAAATTAACTATAACGATCCAGGGCCATATGATAACTTGGATTATTTTGAAATATATAACAATGGAGAAGAGGCCTATCCATTAGGAGGTCTAGCCTTTATTGAGGGAGTAAATGTTAACTTCCCTGAATATTCTCTAGCTGCTGGTGAGTATGTAATTGTTGCTCAACCAGCTTATTTTTTAAATGATGCATGTGGCGCATTGCCTTATGGTTGCGGATTCCAATCTTATTTTGGTTTTGCACCAACTTTTGAAATTGCATCTGGTTACCTTGGAGCAGGTTTGCTACAATGTGTTAACACTGTTGGAGATGTAGTAATATCTGTTGATTTTGACTATTCTGGTGAATGGCCAGCCAATGCTAATGGTAACGGTTATTCCATTGTATTGTGTGATCCTTCTTCTGATATGAACGTTGCAAGTAATTGGGCCTTATCTTCTTCAATTCAGTATGCTGTAAGTCCTGAAGATTCTGTCTTAACAGCAATGGGGCTAAGTGGCTTTACACAGTACTATGCTGATCCAGGTGGACCTTGTGCAGTAGGTGATATTTTACCTCCTGCAGTGGTTAATATTTATGCTGTTGATGCATCGACAGTAGTGGTTGTTTATGATGAAGCGATTGCCGTTGACGGAACTTATGAAGGCTTATCTGTTGCTTCATCTACTATCTCAGGAGATACGGTGACATTGTCCTTATCTACACCCTTAGAATTAGCAGTAATTTATTCTGTTACAATTTCAGGCACACAAGATGTTGTAGGAAACCCAATCTTATCTTATGGTGTTGAAGTATTCTACAATACGGTTTCCAACCTTTTCATCTCTGAATTTGCTGAAGGTTCTTCAAACAACAAATACATAGAAATTTATAATGCTAGTGATAATGACGTTGACTTATCATTTTATGGCATTGCCAATACGTCGAATGCGCCAACAACAGTAGGTGTTTATGAATATTGGACTGATTTTCCTGAGGGAGCAACTATTGCTTCTCAAGGCACATATATTATTACTCACCCTTCAGCAGATTCTATCATTGCTTCAGTTTCAGACATGACTTATGCTTTCTTAAGTAATGGTGACGATGGCTTTGCGCTTGTTTATGGTAGCCAGCCAACAATTCCAGTAGATCCAGAAACAGGAGGTTATACTATTGTTGATTTCGCTGGAGATTGGAATGGTGACCCAGGAAGTGGCTGGACTGTTGCTGGCGTAAGTAATGCCACACAAAACCATACTTTAGTTCGTAAATGTTCAGTAGAACAAGGTAATTCAGATTGGGCAGCTTCAGCAGGAACATCAGCCGAAGACTCAGAGTGGATTGTTTTAGAAATTGATGATTGGTCAAATTTAGATCAACATGTAACACCTTGTCCTGAGATTATTCTAGGATGTACTGATGAAGCGGCTAGTAATTATAACTCAACAGCTACTGAGGACGATGGAAGTTGTGAATATTTAGGATGTACAGATGAAACTGCTGTTAATTTTGATGCGTCTGCTGTTACTGATGATGGTTCATGTATTTATCCACTTGACCCTATGGTTAATTTATTTATTTCTGAGTATTCAGAAGGAAGTAGTAGTAACAAATATTTAGAGATTTATAACCCTACTGCAGACACGGTGTCATTAGCTTCTTATGCTTGGCCATCGGTTTCTAATGCGCCGTCAACTGTTGGTGCGTATGAATATTGGAATTCGTTTGCGGCTGGAGCACAGATAGCACCTTATGGTGTTTATGTTGTAGCCAATCCAGGTTCAGATTTAGCGATTCTTAATAACGCCGATGAAACCGGAACGGTTTATTTTAATGGTGACGATGGTTATGCTTTAGTTTATGGTTTTGAGCCGACTTCACCATCTACTCCAGAAGTAGGCGGATATGTTGTTTTAGACATTGTAGGAGATTGGAATGGTGATCCAGGAAGCGGTTGGGAAGTCGCTGGCGTAACTGATGCTACTAAAGACCACACTTTAGTACGTAAGTGTTCTGTGGAACAAGGAAATGCTAACGATTGGACGACTTCAGCAGGTACAAATGCTGAAGATTCGGAATGGATTGTTTTAGAAAACAACGACTGGTCTAACTTGGGCATGCATACATCTCCATGTCCTGTTGACGCGGTATTCGGCTGTACTGACCCAGTAGCTTGTAACTTTGATGCTAACGCTACCGATGATGATGGTTCGTGTGAGATGCCTAACGATTGTGGCTCTTGCGAAGGCGACTTATCATGTTTAGTAAACGTTACTGTTTCAGTTGATATGAGTGTTGAAGGCTTCATTGCTGGAAATGGTTCTACATGGGACGGATTAGACGGTTCATCTATGGCTATTAGGTTAGATGGAGGCACTTGGGCAGCTATGACTGATATAGGAGATAATGTATGGACAGCAACCTTCTCTGTTGCTCCTAATAGCTCACACGTTTATAACTTTAATGATGGTTGGTATGAGACAGGTTCATTTGGCGACTGTGCTGGTGGTCAATTTGGTAACGACAGAATGTTTACTGCAACCGATATAGATATGGTAGTGCCAACAGTTTGTTGGGAATCTTGTGAGGCGTGTCCTGATGTTATTTTAGGATGTACTGATCCTGAGGCAAGTAATTACGATGCTGCTGCCACAGAAGACGACGGTTCTTGTACTTACCCTGCGCCTATGGTTAGCTTATTCT
>JADHMR010000107.1 GCA_016779945.1 Bacteroidia bacterium
TTCTATGATAATCATATCTATCAGTACCTACACGACCTCTTACATATAAAAAGTCTGTTAAATCCCATTTTGCATTCACAGATCCTATTAATCTCTCTTTCTCAGAGTCATTAACAAAATTATAAGCAGCAAACCAAGGATTCTGTGAGTAAATACCATTTGTAGTTCTATACTCAGTACCATCCTCAGCAGTACCATCTCCATTAGGACCTTTCATAGTATTTACATCAACACCAGGGGCATACATTTTTAGAGAATAGTTTGCATTTGAAGGAGCATCTGATAATCTTGGATTACCTCCTTGCTGTTCTATGATATATTTAATGTTAGTATCAACTCTAATATTGTCACCAATTGTTTGAGTTGTATTTAAACCTAAAGAATTTCTATCAAGTGTAGAATTTGGAGAAATATCATCATTATCTAAGTTAGTAAATGAGAATCTTGTATTTCCATTTTCATCACCAGTTGAGAAAGAAACGGTATTACTAAAAGTAGTACCTGTTCTATAGAATTTATCTTGATTATCTCCAGTATAGACGTAAGGTCTACTAATACCATCAAAGTGAGGAACCAATTGTCCGTTCATTTTAGGACCCCAAGCACTATATACTTCGCTTAACGCGTCCTCTTGGTTTGATGACACAACAGCATCAGATCCAAATCCATAAGTAGTTTGAGCATCCCATAAGTCATTATTAAGAACATCAAACTGTGCAGTAGAATTGATTTCAATACCAAGACCTTCGGAACCTAGACCATTTTTAGTTGTAATGATGATAACACCATTAGATGCTCTAGACCCATAAAGAGCTGCAGCAGCACCACCCTTAAGAACAGAGATTGATTGTACTTCATCTGGGTTGATACTTGATACACCATCCCCAAAATCAGTACCACCCCATACACCAGCGGCACCTAAGTTATTGTTATTAATAGTAATACCATCTACAACGTAAAGAGGTTGGTTATTACCATTCAAGGAACTTGCACCTCTAATTACTACTCTAGATGATCCTTTAGCACCCATTGCACTACCAGTAACCATAACCCCTGCAACTTTTCCTTGAAGGGCATTTATAGCGTTTGTAGATGGGTTAGCACTAATTTCAGTTCCGTCAACTTGAGTTACAGAATAACCTAGAGCTTTGGTATTTCTTTGAATACCAAGTGCAGTTACAACGACTTCGTCTAAAGCGTTGTCTGGCTCTAATGAAACATTGACAGTAGTTGAAGAACCAACTACAACAGATTCTGAAGAATATCCTACAAAGCTAAACACAAGAGTATCCCCCTGTGAAGCACTTATAGAATAATTTCCATCAAAATCAGTTGAAACTCCATTAGAAGTTCCCTGGACTAAAACAGTAGCACCCGGAAGAGGTACACCATTCTCGTCAGTGACTGTACCTGAAATTTGTTGAGCATACGCGGACAAAGTCAACGCAAAAAACAACACAAAACTTGTACAAATCTTCGTGAATTTTGTTTTCATAAGTGTTTAATTTTAGTTACTGTTAATTAAAAATTAATTGTTATATCCATGCAAAATAGGGAATTTTCTTAAAGTTTTGTTAAAATTTGTTTAAGAATTTTAAAGAAATGATAAAAATTTAAAATTAATTGTTGTGTATCAGCGTTTTATCCTGAATAATTCTTCTAATAAAAAAAGGTTGAATATGGAATTAATTGTCAAAAAGTGCTTATAAAATAATTAACCGAATTTAGTGCACCAATCTATTGTAGATTTTGTAGTGAATTCATCATAAGGACTTAGCTTGTATCTGAAGCTAAGGGTATTTTCATCAAACTGTAGAGTTGACACCTCCAAAGTTTCTTTTGAGCATGATGAATCGCAATAACATATTTGAACATTTGTTTGTGAAAATCCAGAAACAACATATACATACTGACTACCACCACCAGTATTTTCATTAGTGATTGTGACATAATTTATGTTTTTATATGCTGAAGCATCATCATTATAATAATCTTCTGAAACTGAAGAACAAGAGGTTATTAGAAAAACTAAAACAAATTTTTTCATAAAAAAATATTTACAATCATTGTGCCATAAATAATACAATTGAAACCAATATTAGCTCAAGACATTTCTAAAACAATATTACTTCATCTACAAATAGCCATGCGGGCTCTCCCTCTGCTGGATGACCTTTAGGAAGTTTTTTATTTGAAATAACTTTTAACCTCACTTTTCTTAAATTTTTATCTACAGGAACCCTAAAGGTATGAAGAGGCCCTTCTTCTTCATCGAAGTTTTTTGAAGAAACATTTTTTGAATATACAAGCTCATTATTACCTGAACTTAGATCGTAGAGCTCGATTTTTGTAGGAAACAATATATACGCTCCATAAGCTGATAAACAAGAAACTCCAATTTCTCCAACTCCTTCAGGGATTGAAAATTCAGCAACCATATCACCTGACCTAGTATCAGATTTTAAAAAACCATTCCATCTACCATCTCTAAAGTCAAAAGATCCAATGGTTTTATCAGTAAGAATACCCTCTGCAGCATAGGGTGCAACAGTAGTGCTTAATAATTTAAAATCAGTAATTGAGTCAGCTATTTTTTTATAATTAACTTCCTTTACAGGACTTGACCTAGACCCTTCTTTAAAAGCTTTGAATTTGAGAATTGTAGACTTGTTAATAGTTATTGGGCCATCATATAAAGCTGAAAGGCTATCAGGCTCATCTCCATCAATAGTATATCTATACTGAGGGTTTGTAATGTCAGGAACAACCTCTATATCCAAAGAATTAGAAAAAAGAGTTTGAAACTCAGGGTTTACAAAGGGAATTTTAAGCGGGACATTCGATGCAAAATCATCTAATGATACACCAAAGTAAATCTTGTTATTGGAATTGTCTGAAATTTCTTTAGTTAATTCAAGATCAGTTATAGTGTTGTAAGCAAAAACCCTTTCGTTGACTGGATTTGAAATAAATTTTTCGAAAACACCAACATCAATCTCATTATTACTCAGAATTAATGTTTGAATATCAAGATCTAATTTTTCAAGATCCTCAGATGAAAGGCTTGTATTATTTAAATTTAAATATGTTAGATTTTCTAAATCATCAAGTTTAGATAAATTAACAGAGCTTAAATCAACAAAAGACAAATCAAGTCTTTTGATATTTTCACCAACTTTAGAAAGTAAATTGAAATAACTTTGCTTAAAAGTTTTTCCCTGAAACTTTATATCAATAAAATTATTTTCAGAACTTATTCTTTCAATTCTAAATTCATTTTCAATTAACTTTTCTAATTGTGATCTTTTCGGTGGGTCGACATCAACAATCTCCTTTGGAAGAAAATCAAGAATTTGCTTCGAATAATTATCCTCTCCTATTTGAAGATAATTTTCAAAATCAGCTCCATTGTCAATCCATAATTTGATAAGCTCTTTTTCGTAATCAGTTGGCTGAGCATTACCATCAGGCGGCATATGATGCTCGTCATCTAAGGGAAGATTTAAATAAGTATAAAGCCTACTTTTATCTGAATTACTAACCTCAATTATTTTTCCATATTCACCTCCTTTCATGATTTGATTAACAGATGTTAAAATCAAGTCCCCTTTACTTTTATTTATATTATGACATTTTACACATTTAGAATCAAAAATTGGTGTAATCACCTGATTAAATACGTGTATGCTATCATAACTAACGAAAGCTGATTTATTTTCAAACTCAGGAATTTTTAAATAATCAACCCCATGAGTCATTGAACCTCCAAAATGACTCGTTACTGAAATTAAAATTTGAGAAGTTAAAAAAGAGGATAGTATAATTTTCTTTGAAAAATTTTTTTTATGTAAATAAAGAGTAATTCCAATTAAAAGAGTTGAAATTATTGCAAGCCACATATGTCTATCGACTAAAGCCTCATTATATCCTCCTTCTAAATGTAGAATGTAGCCTAAAATAGATGTTATTATGGCACTTCCAAATGAGAAAATAAGACCAAAGTTTATAGGAGCAGAGTAATTCTCTTTTAAAAAATTATGAAGAAGATATAGTAAAAAAGTAAATATAAATCCACCGATTGGCAAGTGCAATAAGAGTATATGGTAATTACCTAGATATTTAATTACTTCCTCCAATTTTTAAACTTTATAATCTGCATCAATTAAAACAGAATCATTTTCTTTATCTGTTAACGCATAATTAAATCCTTTTTTTAAACTATATCCAGCGTAATCTCCAGATTTGCTTAAGGCAATAAAGCCAACTTGTAAATATTCCCATTCTGGTCTGTTTCTATGAAGATTTGTAATCCTCTCGACTACTTCTTTACATGCATCTAAAGGATTCATACCATTTCTCATACACTCAACTACCATAGCACTACCAGCAGTTCTAATAACTGCTTCTCCTAAACCTGTTGATGCAGCAGCCCCAACTTCATTATCTAAAAATAAGCCTGCTCCAATGATAGGAGAATCTCCAACTCTACCGTGCATTTTCCATGCTGCACCACTTGTTGTACAAGCACCAAACAGATTGTTTTCCTCATCTAATAGAAGCATACTGATCGTATCGTGATTTTCTATATTGATTACTGGTTTATATTCAGATTTTTTTAGCCAATTTTCCCAGTCTTTTTTTGATTTTTCAGTCAAAAGATTCATGCTTTTAAATCCATTTTTTATGGCAAAATCATAAGCTCCTTTTCCAGATAACATTACGTGAGGTGTTTTTTCCATAACCAGCCTAGCAACGGAAATTGGATTTTTTATATTTTGCAAAAAACTAACTGCACCACAATCATTATTCTTATCCATTATACACGCATCCAAAGTTACTTTACCCTCTCTGTCAGGTAGTCCTCCGTACCCAACAGATCTTTCATCAGGATTATCCTCTGAATCCCTTACTCCATATTCAACTGCTGTTAATCCTCCTTCACCTTTTTTTAGACGTTCCCAAGCAATTTTATTCGCAGGCACTCCATGTTTCCAAGTTGAAATAATTCTGGGGCCAGGATTTGAATTTTTCATTGATATAATATTATTACTTAAGCTTCCTACAGCCACTGATCCAATAACACCTTTTTTTATAAAATTTCTTCTTTTCAATTTATATATTATTTTCCAATTTCTCTATTTTCAGTACCCTCAACTCCAGTTAGCTTGTCTCCTAGTTCAAATCTAGCTTGATCTGCTAACTCCTGCATTTGTTTAGCAATTTCTGGATATTTGTAATAAACATTTAATTTTTCCTCAGGATCATTAATTAAATTATAAAGCTCATTGGCTTCAACTGGATTCATCTCGTATTTAACCGGCATTCCATCTTTACCACCATCTTTACCATTCAAGGATCTATATTTTCTTGGAAATTGCATTTTCCAATCGCCCATTCTAATTGAATGCAGTTCATTTACACGATAGTAGAATAACAGCTTTTCGTGAGGTGTTTTTTTAGTATTACCTGAAAGAAGAGGCCAGATATTTTTACCATCTATCTTGTTTTCTGAAATATGAGAATTTGTAATATCAGCAAATGTTGGTAACCAATCAATTCCCATAACTGGCTCATCGATAACTCTATGATTCAATTTTTTTGGATATTTAACGATACAAGGAACTCTAACTCCACCTTCCCAAGTAGTACCTTTACCTTCTCTATATATTCCAGATGATCCTGCATGATCGCCATATGACAGCCATGGACCATTATCAGATGTAAATACTACAATAGTGTTATCACTAAGATTGTTTTTTTCTAAAGCATCAATAATTCTTCCAACAGAATAATCAATTTCTGTAATTACATCTGCGTATAATCCTTCTCCAGTCTTACCATTAAAATCTGATGATGCAAACAAGGGAACATGTGGTTGTGGATGAGGCACGTATAAGAAAAAGGGATTGTTTTTATTTTCTTCAATAAACTTTATGCTCTCATCTGTAATGTTTTTTGTTAAATCAGATTGATCAATCAGTTCTTGAATAGGTGTTTCGTTTTGATATAATAATAAATCTTCTGGATATGAGTCTGGGTATTCAGGATGAAACCTCCACATATCATTCGAGTATAGAATTCCATAAAATTCATCAAACCCTTGTCTAGTTGGAAAATACTTTTCTACACTTCCTAGATGCCATTTTCCAAAAATTCCAGTCTTATAACCATTATTTTTTAGCATCTCAGCAAGTGTTAATTCATCATAATTAATTCCACTTTTCCATTTTGGGCCCCATGCATTATGAATACCGATTCTATTAGGGTAAGAACCGGTCAATATTGCAGCCCTTGAGGCTGAACAAACTGGTTGAGCAGCATAATATGAAGTTAATTTTACTCCTTCCTCAGCCATTTGATCAAGATATGGAGTATTAATGAAACTCGATCCGTATGAGGACAGATCAGCATATCCCAAGTCATCAGCTAAAATAAAAACGATATTAGGTGGTGCTTCAGATTTTTCACCTGAGCAAGACATAAGAATTAAAGTAAATAAGAATAGTGTTTTTTTCATTTTAGTTTAAAATCAGTTTTAACGCTTCATCCACGGTTTCAACTGGAAATTTACACGAGTTGTTGACACAAACATATATTAAAGTATCACCTTTAATATATCTATTTTTAATCAAATATTCATCAGTGTCAGTTTTTGAAGCTGCAACTAATGTATTAGGCAAATACCTGCTTGTCAGATCTTTTGATATCTGAAAAGCATTTTTACCAACAACAACAATTTCATAAAAATTCTTTGAATAATCTGTTGAAACATTTAACCAATTCATATAATCCAAAGGATCATTTACTGCCTTTCCAATTACCGAATCAATCATTTTTTTTCCGATGTTCAAATAATCTCTATTTCCAGTGTAGTGAGATAAAAGAAATAAGTTATTTGCCATTACTGAATTTGATGATGGGATAACACCATCTTCTAAAACAAATAAGTTTTCTGAAAACAATGTAGACTGGTTTGAACTGAATTTGAAAAACCCTTGGTTTTCATCAAAGAATATATCAATAGATTTTTTAACTATTTGATCTGCACGATTCACCCACTGATAATTAAAAGTTGATTTGTATAGTTTCAAATATGCATTTGCTAAAAAACTATAGTCCTCTAAAAATAAAATATCAGATTCTTCAATACTAAACGATCTACTTATTCTTAAGTCTTTGTTTATTAATTTTTTTTCTAATGCATTAACAATATCTAAAGCTTTATTTAAATAAACTTTTTCATTTGTTGCCATGTAGGCATCTAAGTATCCTGAAACTGTAAGTGAATTCCAGGAAGAAATAATTTTTTCATCAATCTCGGGGTATTCTCTTAAACTTCTTTTTTCTTTTAAAATATTTTTAAAAGATTGAATTTTTGATTTTAACTTCTTTTCCTGGATTTTATAATCTTTTGAAAAATCTTTGTTACTTATTGTTCTTCTTAAAACATATTTATCTTTTTCCCAATATCCTTTATTATTTATGTTGTAGTAGTTTTCAAAAATCTCATAATCATCCTCCAAGTAT